>CAYFFJ010000009.1:0-20178 GCA_964342395.1 uncultured Hydrogenophaga sp. | reverse complement strand
CTGGGAGAACGCGAAGGGCGGTGAAAGCAAGGCCGATTTCGGCCTGCGTGCCGCGCGCTGGCTGGAAGAGAAGATCCTCGAGGTCGGTGCACACAAGGTGGCGGCCTTCATTGCCGAGCCGGTGCAGGGCGCGGGCGGCGTGATCATTCCGCCCGACACGTACTGGCCTGAAATCCAGCGCATCGTCGACAAGTACGGCATCTTGCTGGTGAGCGACGAGGTCATTTGCGCCTTTGGCCGCCTGGGCCACTGGTTTGCCTATGAAAAGTTTGGCTACAAGCCCGACCTGGTCACGTTTGCCAAGGCCGTGACCAGCGGCTACATCCCGCTGGGCGGTGTGATGGTGGGTGACCGCGTGGCCCAGGTGCTGATCGAGCGGGGTGGCGAGTTCAACCACGGCTACACCTACAGCGGCCACCCCGTGGCCTGCGCGGTGGCACTGGCCAACATCGAGCTGATGGAACGCGAGAACCTGCCTGGCCGCGTGAAGGACGACATTGGCCCCTACCTGGCCCAAGCCTACGCAGGCCTGGCCGACCACCCGCTGGTGGGCGTGGCCGAAACCTGCGGCTTTGTGGCCGGGCTGGTGCTGGTGAAAAGCAAAACGCGTGGCGCCGATGGCCGCATGCCGCTGTTCCCCGAAGACTTGGCCGTGGGCATGAAGTGCCGGGCGCACTGCTTCCAAAACGGGCTCATCATGCGCGCCGTGGGCGACCGCATGATCATTGCGCCGCCACTCACCATGACGCATGCGCAGATCGACGAGATGCTGGGGCTGATCCGCCGGGTGCTGGATTTGACGTTGGCGGGGTTGAAGGCCGAGGGGCATTGGGGTTGAAAGCAGCGTTTGGCCTGTCAAAATGAAACCATGACTGCCTCTGCCGATTTCGCCACTGCCCGCAGAAAAAAGCTGCCCATTGGCATACAAAACCTGCGCGAAATCCGCGAAGACGGGCATTACTACGTGGACAAATCGGGCCTGGCGGTCGATTTGGTGCACAGCGGCAAGTACTATTTTTTGAGCCGCCCGCGCCGTTTTGGCAAGAGCCTGTTTCTGGACACGCTCAAACAGCTGTTTGAAGGCCGACGGTCTCTGTTCGAGGGGCTGGCCGCCGAGGGGCGCTGGGACTGGGCACGAACGCACCCGGTGATTCGCATCAGTTTCGGCGGCGGGGTGCTCAAAAATCGGGCGGACCTGGATGCCGTGCTGCACCAAAAGTTGCACGAACACGAAACCCGTTACAGCCTTCCCGCCCAGTTCCCCGACGCGCGCAGCCGCTTGGCCGATCTGCTTGTGCGTGTGCACCAGCAAACCGGCCAAACCGCCGTGGTGCTGGTGGACGAATACGACAAACCCATACTCGACAACATCACCGACAGCGCGGTGGCGATGGAGATGCGCGAGGGGCTCAAAGACTTTTACAGCGTGCTCAAAGACGCCGACGAACACCTGCGCTTTGTGTTCATCACCGGGGTGAGCAAGTTCAGCAAGGTGAGCTTGTTCTCGGGGCTCAACCACCTCAAAGACATCACCCTGGATGCCCGCTACAGCGCCATTTGTGGCTACACCGACACCGATGTGGACACCGTGTTTGCGCCCGAGCTGCCCGGGTTGGACCGAGAAGACGTGCGCCGCTGGTACAACGGCTACAACTGGCTGGGCGAAAGCGTTTACAACCCGTTTGACCTGCTGCTGCTGTTTGACCGGCGCGAATTCAAGCCCTACTGGTTCGAGACCGGCACCCCCACGTTTCTGATCAACCTGCTGGCCAAGGCCCAAACCTTCACGCCCGACATTGGCCGCCTGGTGGCCGCAGAAACGCTCTTGTCCACCTTCGACGTGGACCACATCCCGCCCGAGGCGCTCATGTTCCAGGCCGGGTACCTCACCATCGCCTCCGTCTGGCAAATACCGGGGCGCATGGAAGTCACCCTCAAGTACCCCAACCTGGAGGTGCAGGCCAGCCTGAACGACAGCCTGTTGCAGCACCTGGTGGGCAACCCCTCCATTCCCGGCCCCCACATCGGGCGCCTGTACCGGCTGCTGCAGTTGCAAGACTTCACGGGCCTGCAAACCCTGTTCCACGCCTTTTTTGCCAGCATTCCGCACGACTGGTACCGCAACAGCCCCATTGCCCAGTTTGAAGGCTACTGGGCCAGCATTTTTTACAGCCACTTTGCCGCGCTGGGCCTGGACATCAGGCTGGAAGACACCACGAACAAAGGCCGCATTGACATGGCGGTGCTGTTCAACGCCCAGGTGTTCGTGTTTGAGTTCAAGGTGGTGGAGCTGGTGCCCCAGGGGCGCGCGCTGCAACAAATCAAAGACATGCGCTACGCCGACAAATACCGCGCCCGGGGCGAGCCCATTCACCTGGTGGGGGTGGAGTTCAGCAAAGACAGCCGCAACATCGTGGGATTTGAGGTGGAAACCGTGTGATGTGCCCGTGCCGCGCCCTGACTACAATCTTTTGCGTTCGATTTCTGCCCGGGGTCTTCCAACAGCGCCCCGGTTCTTTTTCTTCAATTTCTGGAGTCTGTGCACCATGAACAAGCATGTTTTGGCTTTGGCCGCTGCGGCCGTTTTGCTGGCGTCTTGCGGCAAAAAGGAAGAACCCGCACCTGCCGCTGCGCCCGCACCGGCACCTGCCCCAGTGGCCGCTGCGCCCGCCGCCCCGGCCGAAGAGAAGGTGTTGAACATCTACAACTGGCCCGACTACATCCCCGAAGGCATGATTGCCGCGTTCGAGAAAGAAACCGGTATCAAGGTCAACTACGACACCTTTGAAACCAACGAAGCCCTGCACGCCAAGCTGGTGGCGGGCAACACGGGCTACGACATCGTGGTGCCCGGTTCGGTGTTTGCCAAACCGCAAATCGAAGGCGGTCTGTTCCAGCCGCTGGACAAGGCCAAAGTGGCCAACCTGAAAAACCTCGACCCCGCCGTGATGCAGGTGCTGACCAAGGCCGACCCTGACAACAAGCACCTCGTGCCCTGGGCCTGGAGCTTCACCACGGTGGGCATCAACAAAACCAAGGTGGGAAAAGCCCTCAAAGGCATGGCCATGCCCGAAAACGCCTGGGACCTGGTGTTCAAGCCCGAGTACACCGCCAAGCTCAAGAGCTGCGGCATTGCCTACCTCGATTCCCCCACCGAAATCATTCCTGCTGCGCTGCACTACGTGGGCAAAGACGCGTACAGCAACAGCGCGGAAGACTACAAAGTGGCCACCGCCATGCTGGCCAAGGTGCGCAAGGACGTGCGCCTTTTCAGCAGCACCATGATCGACGACATCGCCGGTGGCAAAGCCTGCGTGGCCATTGGTTGGGCGGGCGACATCAACATCGCGGCTGGCCGAGCCGTTGAAAACAAGAGCAAAGACGTGATCGAGGCCCTGCTGCCCAGCACCGGTGCGCCGATGTTTGCCGACACCATGGCCATCACGAAAGACGCCAAGCACCCGCAAAACGCCCTGGCCTTCATTGACTTCTTCCTGCGCCCCGAAAATGGCGCGGCCATGGCCAACGAGATGACCTACAACAGCGGCAACCTGGCGGCGAAAGACAAAATCAACCCCGAAATCGCCAGCAACGGCACCATCTTTGTGGCGGCCGATTACATGCCCAAGATGATCCCGCCCAGCAGCTTCACCAATGAAGCCCGCGAGGCGATGGCCACCGCTTACAACGCCTTCAAAAAAGGCAAATAAGCCCAAGCCGCTGACCTGAGTTGCCACTTCGGCACCCCCAGGGCTGTTCATGCGACGCACCGTGTGAACAGCCCTTTTTGCTGCCCTGCCCAAAGACCCCCCACACATGGCCGACAAACCCGCCCCAACACCCGCTGACCAGGTGCCCCGCGAGCGCTACCTGGAAACCCTCAAGCTGGTCAAACGCTTCGACGAAGCGCTGGCGGTGGACGAGGTGAGCCTGTCCGTTGGCAAGGGCGAAATTTTTGCGCTGCTGGGCAGCTCGGGTTGCGGCAAGTCCACCCTGCTGCGCATGCTGGCGGGCTTTGAAAAACCCACGTCGGGGCAGATTTTGCTGGGGGGGCAAGACGTGGGGGCTCTGCCGCCTTACGAGCGCCCGGTGAACATGATGTTCCAGAGCTACGCCCTGTTTCCCCACCTGAACATCTGGGACAACGTGGCTTTTGGGCTGAAACGCGAAGGCTTGCCCAAAGACGAGGTCAAACGCCGCACCGACGAAATGCTTGACCTCGTGCAGCTGGGCACCTACGCCCAACGCAGGCCACACCAGCTCTCGGGCGGGCAGCAACAGCGCGTGGCGCTGGCCCGCAGCCTGGCCAAAAGGCCCAAACTGCTGCTGCTGGACGAGCCCCTGGGCGCTTTAGACAAAAAGCTGCGCGAGCAAACCCAGTTTGAACTGGTCAACATCATCGAAAAAGTGGGTGTGACCGTGGTCATGGTCACGCACGACCAGGAAGAGGCCATGACCATGGCCAGCCGCATCGCCGTCATGAGCAAGGGCCGTGTGTTGCAGGTGGGCACACCCAAAGAAATTTACGAATACCCGGCCAGCCGCTTCGTGGCCGATTTCATCGGCAACGTGAACCTGCTCGACGGCCAGTTGTCGGTGGACGAGCCCGACCGCTGCGCCGCAACCACCCGCATTGGCGAGGTGCAGGTGGGCCACGGCGTGAGTGGCAACCTGGGCATGAAGGTGGCCATTGCCGTGCGGCCCGAAAAGGTGAGCATTGCCAGGCAACGCCCGGCGGTGGACCACAACCTGTTCACCGGCAAGGTCAAAGAAATTGCCTACCTGGGTTCGTACAACACCTACATCGTGGCCACGCCCAACGGTGATCGCCTGAAAATCACCGAACCCAACGGCACCCGCACCAGCCAGCTTGACATCACCTGGGAGGACGACGTGTTTTTCTGGTGGGACAACACCGATGCCGTGGTGCTGCGCGACTGACCCGGGAGCCGTGCCATGAACCTTGCCTCCCCTTCCCGCCCGGACAGGCCAATGCCTGTCCTGCCCATGCCGGGCAAACGTTTTGTGATCGGGGTGCCCTACACCTGGCTGGGCGTGTTTTTCCTGCTGCCGTTTCTCATTCTGGTCTACATCAGCCTGGTGGACATGGGCAACGACATCCACCCGTTCAAGCCCATTTGGGACAGCACCACCGGCTTGCTGAAGCTGAAGTACGAAAACTACTGGGGCATCTTCAAAGACGGTGAAGACGGTGCGCTGTTCCACACCCTCTACATCGAGGCCTACCTGCGCTCGGTGTGGTACGCCTTCATCACCGCCCTGCTGTGCCTGGGGCTGGGCTACCCGTTTGCGTACTTCATTGCGCGCTCGCCGGCCAGCGTGCGGCCCGCGCTGCTGATGATGGTGATGCTGCCGTTCTGGACCTCGTTTTTGCTGCGCGTCTACGCCTGGAAAGGCATCTTGGCCGACCAGGGCGTGCTCAACCAGTGGCTGATGGCGCTGGGGCTGACCACCGAGCCCATTCAAATGCTCTACACCAACGTGTCCATGCTGGTGGGCATGACCTATGTGTATTTGCCCTTCATGGTGCTGCCGCTGTACGCCAACCTGGTGAAGATGGACTTTCGCCTGCTGGAAGCCGCCTACGACCTTGGCGCCACGCCGTTCAAAGCGTTCTGGCTCATCACCGTGCCCCTGAGCAAGGCCGGCATCGTGGCCGGTTTCATGCTGGTGTTCATCCCCTGCGTGGGCGAGTTCGTCATTCCCAGCCTGCTGGGTGGGCCTGAAAACCTCATGATCGGCCGCGCCGTGTGGGACGAAATGTTCACCGCCAACAACTGGCCCCGGGCGTCGGCGCTGGCGGTGGTGATGATCGGCCTGATCGTGGTGCCCCTGGCCCTGTACTACCACCACACCGGCGAATCGGACGCGCACAAGGCTTGAGTCTCCAGGGTTTTGTGAGTTATAAAAATAATAGCAAACAATGCATATATACCAAGCGGTAGATGGGTATTTTGTATGAAAATTTGGCTTGAAAAGCACTTTGGCAAGGCCTGGCTGGCGGCGGTGTTTGTGTTTTTGTACCTGCCGCTGCTGTTCATGGGGGTGTTCAGCTTCAACAGTACCCGGCAAGACGCCCACTTCACCGGCTTTTCGCTGCGCTGGTACGAGGCGCTGACGCGCGACACCAAAATCGTCGAAGGCTTTTGGCTTTCGCTGAAGGTGGCGGCGGTCACCGGTGTGCTGTCTGCCGTGCTGGGCACGTTTGCCGCGTTTGTGCTGGTGCGCTACCGCCGGTTTGCAGGCCGCACGGTGTTCAGCGGCATGGTCAACGCGCCGCTGGTCATGCCCGAGGTGGTCATTGGCCTGTCGCTGCTGCTGCTGATGGTGGGTGCCCAAAACGCGTTTGGCTGGCCGCAGCGCGGCATGCTGACCATCATTTTGGGCCACACACTGCTGGGCATGGCCTACGGCATGGTGGTGGTGCAAAGCCGTTTGATGGAAATGGACCGCCGCCTGGAAGAAGCCGCCATGGACCTGGGCGCCCGCCCGCACCAGGTGTTTTTTCTCATCACGCTGCCCCACCTCTTCCAGGCCATCCTGGCGGCCTTCCTGCTCAGCTTCACGCTCAGTTTTGACGACGTGGTGATTTCCGAATTCCTCAGCGGACCGGGCGTGAACACGCTGCCGCAGGTCATTTTTGGCTACGCCCGCCGCGGCATCAACCCCACCATTTACGCCGCCGCCACGCTGCTGATTGCCACCGTCACGGTGGTCATCGTGGCCTACAGCGTGTGGGTGGCGCGGCACACCCGCCAGCGCGAACGCGAGAGGGCAGCGGCCATGCGCCAAGAGGTCAAACCCCAGGCGATTTGAGCCGCCGGGCAGCCCCGCCGCCGCCTCAATCCACCTGCAGCACCAGCTCTTGCCAGCCATCCACCGTGGTGTGGCTGAGCACTTGGGCACCGCTGACCTCAATGCCGCGCGCGTCTGCCAGGGGCACACGCACCACGAGGCGGTCCGCTTCGGGGGGCTTGGGGCCTGTCCGCGAGGGGGTGATCTGCAGCTGGTCGCTGTCGCAGCGCACCTGCAGGTGCCAGAAACCGTGGTGGCCGTGTTGCCAGGCGTGGCTGTGGCCGTCGTCTTCAAAGCAGCTGGCTTCGAATTCCCCGGTTTGCAGGGGGAACACCTGGAAGCCGCGCGCGTCTGCCGTGTCACCAAAATGCACAGGTGCCGTGTTCAATGGGATGGCGCTGCCCGCGCGCGCCAGCAAGGGGGGCTGGGCGCTGTCCAGCGGGGCGGGCAAGGTCAGCCATTGGCCACCTGTGTGCCGTTCACCGCTCCAATAGTCCAGCCAGTCACTGCCCTGGGGCAGCCAAACGGTGCGTGTGCTGGCACCGGGTTCCACCACCGAGGCCACCAGCAGGTTGGGCCCAAGCAGCATGTCGTCGTTCTCGGCCCAGCACTGGGGGTCGTGCGGGAAGTCGTGCAGCGTGGGCCGGATGATGGGCTCGTACGCCGTGTGCGAGCGCCACAACAGGTGGTAGAAGCAGGGGGTGAGCCGCACGCGCAGCGCGATGAGTTCGCGCACCCGGGGCGTGATGCCGGGGTACATCCAGGGCTCGTTGACGGTGCCGTCGTCGTTCCAGGAGTGGATGGAAAAGCGCGGCCAAAAGACCCCGTGCTGCACCCAGCGCAGCAGCAGTTCCGGCCCGGGTGCGGGGCCTGAGAACCCGCCAATGTCGTGCCCGGTGTTGGACACGCCCGACAGCGCCAGCCCCAGCCCCATGCGGATGTTGAAGCGCAGCGTGTCCCAGCTGGTGTAGTTGTCGCCCGACCAGGTTTGCACATGGCGTTGCATGCCCGGTGCCCCCGAGCGCGACACCAGCCACGGCCGGTCTTCGGGCGCGAAGGCCTGCTGCGCCTGGCGGGACGCCTGCATCATCAACAGGGTTTGCAGGGGGCGCAATTCCACCGCTGCCCTGGCCTGGCCGAAGCCGTGGATGCGGGCTTCGGTGCTCCAGATTTCATACTCGTTGTTGTCGTTCCAGGTGGCCGCAATGCCGGGCTTGAGCAAGGCTTCCGTGACCTGGTGCTTCCACCAGGCGAGGGTGGCGGGGTTGGTGAAGTCCAGGTAGGCCCCGGTGTCATCCCAGAACTGCACGGCCGTGGGGGTGCCGTCGGGGTCTTGCACCAGCAGCCCGGCTGCCGCTGCCTGGGCGTAAAGCGGGTGGTCGTGCAGCAAGGCGGGTTTGATGTTGGCGCACAGCCGCACACCGGCCTGGCGGTAGTCGGCCGCGAAGCGCGCGGGGTCTGGAAATTTGTCGCGGTTCCAGTTGAACACGTAGCGCTTGGGGCCGATGGAGGTGTAGCCCGACGACAGGTGGAACGAGTCGCAGGCGATGTCGTGTTCGCGGCAGCGGTCAATGAACTCCATCATCCGCACCTGCGCATCGGGCGCGTCGGTGTAGCTCATGGTGGAGCCGGAGTACCCAATCGAATACCGGGGCATGAAGGCGGGGCGGCCGGTCAGCCAGGTGTAGCGCCGGGTGATGTCCGCGGGGCCGTCGCCGGCAATGAAATACAGGTCCAGGTCGCCGTGTTCGGCGGCAAAGCAGCGGTAGTGGCCGTGGTAGTTGTCCAGCTCGCGGCCCATGTCAAACACGCACTCTGACAGCGTGTCGTAAAACAGCCCAAAGCAAACCCCGCTGTTGCGCTTGTGTGTGAGGTAGAACGGGATGTGTTTGTAAAGCGGGTCTGTGCTGGTGGCGTCGTAGCCCATGGGGTCAAGGTTGCACATGCGGTAGCGTTGGCCCGCGCGGTTGGCGGGGCCGCTGCGTTCGCCCAGCCCGAAGTACATCTCATCGCGTTCGCGCTGCAGGTAGTGGTAGACCCGGTGGTCCCACCAGCCGAAGTTGTAGGCCTGGGTGGGGCGGTCGTTGGCGGCCCGCTCCCATTGGCCGTTGCGGCGCACCTCCCATTGGCAGCGCAGGCCGTTGCGCTCGATGCTCAGGCGCACGAGGGGGGTGGTGATGGTGTAGCGCTCGTGCGTTTCCTGCAGCTCGAACGGCGGGAGGCTGAAGCCGGTCACGTCGAAACGGTCGCGGCCCTCGGCGGGCAGGTCGTCTTGGCCGGGGGCGATGGTCCAGGTGCGGGGTTGCTGCAGTTGGCCCGTGGGCAGCACCAGCAGGCGCACCAGGTCTTCTTCCAGCACGAAGATGTGCGCGGTGGCGCCTGTGTCGGCGCGCAGCAGCACAGACGGGCCGGTGTTTTCGGCCATCCGCTCAAAGCGGGGGGGATGGTCCAGTCGCATGGAAGGGGTCACGGTGATCAGCCTGTTTTGCCCAGCAGCACCTGCGGCAGCCAGAGCGAGAGGGAGGGGATGTAGGTCACCAGCATCAGCGCCACGATCAGGAAGGCGAACATGGGCAACAGCGGCCGCGTGAGCTGGGTGAGAGACACGTTGGCCACCCGCGCGGCGACGAACAGCGTGCTGCCCACGGGCGGCGTGGCGATGCCGATGCACAGGTTGAACGTGATGATGATGCCGAAGTGCACAGGCGAAATGCCCAGTTTCAGCGCCACCGGCAGGAAGATGGGTGTGAGGATGAGCAGGCCGGGCGTGATGTCCAGGAAGGTGCCCAGCAGCAGCAGCAGGACGTTGAACAGCAACAGCAGAACGATGGGGTTGCTGGAGAAGTCGGTGATGGCCTCGGCAATCGCGGTCACCGCCCCTGTGCTGGCCAGCAGCCAGGACATGGTCATGGACACACCCACCATCAACATCACCACGGCCGTGCCCACGGCCGCGCTGAGCATGGCGTCAAAAAGTTTTTTCCAACTCAGTGCCCGGTAAATGAGGCTCAGTGCCAGGGTGTAAACCGCCGCTGCGCCGGCCGCCTCTGTGGCGGTGAACACCCCCAGCACGATGCCGCCCATGACCAGCACGACCATGGCCAATGCCGGCAGGGCGCGCCAGAAAATCAGGCCCGCTTGCGGCCAGGTGTAGCGTTGAATGTCCTGGGGCAAGTCGCCGCGGCGGGCCACGATGTGCAGCCACAGCATGACGGACAGCGCCATCAGGATGCCGGGGATGTAGCCGGCCACAAACAGCACGTCCACCGGTGTGCCGCCCGAAATGAGCGAGTAGATGATCAACGCGCCAGAAGGCGGTATGAGCAGCCCGCAGGGAGACGCCGCCACGTTGGCCGCTGCGCAGATGGGCATGTTGTAGCCCGCTTGGCGTTGCAGGGGTGACAGGGTTGAACCCACGCTGGCCGCGCTGGCCACGGCCGATCCTGAAATGGCGCCGAACAAGGCGTTGGCCACCACCGAGATCTGGGCCAGCGAACCCGGCAGCCAGCCCACCAGCACACGGGCCAGATCGATCAGGCGCAGTGCAATGCCGCCGGTGTTCATCAAGGTGCCCGCGAGAATGAACAAGGGAATGGCCACCAAGGTGAAGCTGTCAAGGCTGGATGCGACCCGCTGCGCGGACACGATCAGCGCCGAATCGATGCTGGGGGTGACGGTAAACAGGGCCAGCAGGGTGGAGATGCCGATGCAAAAACTGACGGGCACGCCGAACAGCAGCAGCAGGGTGAAGACCACGGCGAGGATGGAAAGGGCGGTCATGCTTGCATCTCCTGGCGGACGTGCTCGATGGCGTCGTCGACCTCGTTGACCCCGCGAAAGCTGGCGGGGTCGATGAGAATGGCCAGCTCGTAGAACACGATGCACAGGCCACTGATGGGTATGCAGCTGTAAACCCAGGCCATGGGCACTTCCAGGGTGGCTGACAGTTGCCCGAACTCGGCGGCACGCAGCACGAGCTTGGTGCCGCCGTACACAAACACCGCTGCCCCGAACGCCAGCACCAGGACGGCGACGGCGCGCATGTGCCGCAGCAGGGCCGGCCCTTGCAGGCGTTCGGCCAGCATCTCGTAGGCCATGTGCTCCATGCGGCCACAGGCGTAGGCCGTGCCCAGCAGGCTGAGCCAAATCACGGCGAAGCGGGAGGTCTCTTCCGTGAAGATGGCGGGTTGGCCCAGCACGTAACGGCTGATCACCTGCCAGATCACACAGACGGTCAAGACGGTGAAGGCGGCGATCAGACCGGCCTGCAAGGCCCTGTCAATGGCGGTTTTGATGAATCGCATCAAGGCCTTGCTCCTGCGGTGTCAGCGCAACGCGCCGATTTGGTCGAGCAACTTGGCCACGCGGGCGTTTTTGCGCTCTTCCTCGATCATGGGCTTGACCTTGTCAACGAAGGCTTGCTTGTTGACGGTGTTGGTTTTGACACCCAGCTTTTCAGCCGCCACGGCCTCGGTCTTTTCGGCCTCGGCCCACAGCTCGCGCTGGTAGGTGAAAGATTCACGCGCGGCCTGGCGCAAGGCATCCTGGTGGGGCTTTTTCAGCGAGTTCCACTTGTCGACGGAGATCACCAACACGTCGGGCACCATCTGATGTTCGGTCAGCGAAAAGAACTTGACGACTTCGCCGTGCCGGCCCGTGGTCAGGGCGGTCACGTTGTTTTCTGCACCGTCCACCACGCCCGTTTGCAGCGCGGGGTACACCTCGCCCCACGCCATGGGGGTGGGCGAAGCGCCCAGGGCCTGCACCATCTTGATGGTGGTGGGGCTTTGCTGCACACGGATCTTCAGGCCCTTGAGGTCATCGGGTGTGTTGATGGGTTTTTTGGCGTAGAAGCTGCGGGCGCCCGAGTCGTAAAAGGTCAAGCCAATGAAGCCGCGGGTGCTCGATGCCGCCAGGATGCTGTCGCCCACAGGTCCCGTCAGTGTTTTGAAGAAATGGTCTTTGCTGGCGAACACGAAGGGCAGGTTGAAGACTTTGTATTCGGGCGCAAAGGTTTCCAGTGGCGAGGCGCTGGCCTTGGTCATTTCCAGCACACCGTTTTGCACTTGCTCCAGCGTTTCACGCTCTTGTCCCAGGGTGCCGTTGGCGAACACCTTCACCTCGATGTCCCCGTTGGATTTTTGTTTTGCCAGGTCGGCAAAACGCACCATGGCCAGGTGCACCGGGTGTTTGTCGTTCAGGCCGTGGGCCAGGCGCATGGTTTGTTGCTGCGCCCAAGCGGCGGTGCAAGTGATGCCGGCCAGCAAGGCCGCAGCAGTGATTCGGGTCAAGGTCATGGTGTTGTCTCCTTTGGGGGTTGAAAAACTCGGGTCAAGCAGCGAGGGTGCAAGGGCGCGAGGGCGCCATCGGAGGGCTCCAATGGGCCTCGCACCAATCGGTCACTTGTTGGCGCTGTGCGGCGTTGAGGTGCAAGGCCAGCTTGCTTCGGCGCCACAGCACGTCGTCGGCGCAGCGCGCCCATTCTTGGTCGTGCAGGTAGCGAAGCTCTGCTTCGTACAGGTCGGCGGCGACTTGCTGGCCCAGATCGGCGAGGGTCCGGGCGTCACCCAGCACGAGGGAGATGCGGCTGCCGTAAGCGCGGGCCAGGCGGTGTGCGTGCGCGGGTGACAGCCAGGGGTGGCGTTTTTGCACAGCGGCCAAAAAACGCTCGAAGTCGGTGTCAGGGCGCTGGGTGCGCGGGGTCCAGGCGCTCAGATCGCCACCGGGCAGCGCGGCGCCTTCGGTCCAGGCGGTCCGGGGTTCGCCCAGCATCTTGCCCACGTGGGTGGCTGCGTCTTCGGCCAGTTTGCGAAAGGTGGTGATCTTGCCCCCCCAGATGCTCAGCAGCGGCCCGGCGGTCTGGTCGGTGTCGAGCAAATAGTCCCGCGTCACGGCCGACGGATCGCCCGAGGCATCGTCCAGCAGCGGACGCACGCCGGTGTAGGTCCACACCACCTGGGCGGGCCTGATGGGCTGGCGGAAATAGCGGCTGGCCTGTTCGCAGAGGTAGGCCACTTCTTCGTCGCTGATGCGCACCAGCCGCGGGTCACCCTCGATCTCGCAGTCGGTGGTGCCGATCAGTGTGTAGTCGCGCTCGTAGGGAATGGCAAAAATGATGCGTTTGTCCGGGTTCTGGAAAATGTAAGCGTGGTCGTGATCGAAACAGCGAGGGACCACGATGTGCGACCCTTTGACCAGGCGCAGGCTTTTTTGCGCCAGCACCTCTCCCGCCGCCGGGCGGGCCACGCCGCGCAGAAACTGCTCTGCCCAGGGGCCTGCGGCGTTGACCAAGGCCCTGGCCCTGACGGTTTGGGTACTTTGGTTGGGCAGCCGCAGGGTGGCGGTCCAGCCCGAGGCGTCGCGCTGTGCCGCCGTTACCCGCGTGCGGGTCAGCACGGTGGCTCCGCGGTCTTGTGCGTCAAGTGCGTTGAGCACCACCAGCCGGGCATCGTCCACCCAGCCGTCGGAGTAGGCGAAGCCGCGGGTGTACCGCGGCTGCAGCGGCTGGCCGCATGCGTGTGTGCGCAGGTCCAGGCCGGTGGAGGCGGGCAATACCTCGCGTTTGGCCAGGTGGTCGTACAAAAACAGCCCCAGGCGGATCATCCACGCGGGGCGCATACCAGGGTCGTGCGGCATGACAAAGCGCAGCGGCCACATGATGTGTGGTGCACTGCGCATGAGCACCTCACGCTCTTGAAGGGCCTTGCGCACCAACCCAAACTCGCGGTATTCAAGGTACCGCAGCCCGCCATGGATGAGTTTCGTGGACGACGAGGACGTGTGCGAGGCCAAATCGTCCTGCTCGGCCAAGACAACCCTCCAGCCTCGACCTGACAAGTCACGCGCAATGCCGCAACCGTTGATGCCCCCGCCAACGACCAATACATCGCAATCCATGGTCGGGTTGCTCAGAGGCGTGGTTGGGGGCGCTGCGGCAGCGGTTTCTGACACTGATTGACTCCTGGTGTGTGGGTTTCTTTTTTCTTTATATCACCGGTTTTTTTCGTTTGCAATGGTGTTTTCGATCATTTGCTTTCGTTTTTGGGTGGTTATGCTTGCGGCATGGTGCCTACTGCTTTGTCCGACCGTTCGCCGCCCGTTTTCACGTCTGCCCCGCTGACGCCCAACCCCCGTCAGTCCGGTTTGTTGGATGCCGTGCGTTTGCACGGCGCCATCAGCGTAGAGGCGTTGGCCGAGCGTTTCGGTGTGACCTTGCAGACGGTGCGGCGGGACGTGAAGTTGTTGGCCGAGGCTGGGTTGCTGGCCCGTTTTCACGGGGGGGTGCGCCTGCCGGCGTCCACCACAGAAAACATTGCCCATCGACAGCGCGAGGCGCTGCAATCCGATGCCAAGCAGCGCATCGCCCGTGCGGTGGCCGCGCGGGTGCCTCAGGGCAGTTCTTTGCTGATCAACCTGGGCACCACCACCGAGGCCGTGGCGCGTGCGTTGCTGCAACACCAGGACTTGCGTGTGATCACCAACAACCTGAATGTCGCCGCCATCCTGGCTGACAACCCCCACTGCGAAGTCATTGTCACGGGGGGCCTGGTGCGCCACAGTGACCGCGGTATCGTGGGGGCGGCAGCGGTGGACCTGATACGCCAGTTCAAGGTGGACATTGGCCTGATCGGCATCTCGGGCATCGAGAACGACGGCACGCTGCGTGACTTCGACTACCGGGAGGTTCAGGTCTCACGCGCCATCATTGCGCAAAGCCGTGAAGTCTGGATGGTGGCCGACAGCAGCAAGTTCAACCGAGCCGCCATGGTCGAGGTGGCCCGCATGGACCAGCTGGACCTGTTGTTCACCGATGCGCCTCCCCCTGAGCCCTTTCCGGCACTGTTCGAGCAGGCCGGCGTGCACGTCGAACTGGCGCCTTGAGCGGGTCCGTGCCGTGTTGTTTGTGTTCCGTATAGCCAGCCTGTCCTTTTGCCATGTCCTACGTTCTATCGCTTGATCAGGGTACTTCCAGCTCGCGCAGCATGGTGTTCGATGACCAGGGCCGCGTGGTGTCCATGGCCCAGCGCGAATTTCGCCAGATCTACCCGCAGCCGGGTTGGGTGGAGCACGATCCCATGGAGATTTGGTCAACCCAGCTCGCCACCGCGCAGGAGGCTTTGGCCCAAGCCGGTTTGGCGGCGCAGCAGGTCGCGGCCATTGGCATCACCAACCAGCGCGAGACCACGCTGGTGTGGGAGCGGCGCACCGGTCGGCCCATTCACCCGGCCATTGTCTGGCAGGACCGGCGCACCGAAGCCACCTGCCGCCAGCTGCGCGAACACGGGCATGCCCCGGCGGTGAGCGAGCGCACGGGGCTGGTGATTGACCCGTATTTTTCGGGCAGCAAAATCGCTTGGATCCTTGACCATGTGGCCGGTGCCCGGGCCGCCGCCGAGCGGGGCGAACTGGCCTTTGGAACCGTGGACACCTGGTTGCTTTGGCAGCTGACCGGCGGGCGGGTGCATGCCACCGACGTGAGCAACGCCTCCCGCACCATGCTGCTGGACATCCAGCGGGGCACCTGGGACGCCGAGCTGCTGGCCTTGCTGCGCGTGCCTGCTTCGATGCTGCCCAGCGTCCACCCGTCCAGCGGCGTGTACGGCGAGACCGATGCCGCGCTGCTGGGGGCCGCCATCCCCATCGGTGGTGTGGCGGGCGACCAGCAAAGTGCCTTGTTCGGCCAGGCGTGCTTCGGTCCGGGGTTGGCCAAGAACACTTACGGCACGGGGTGCTTCTTGCTCATGCACACGGGTGCCCAGCGGGCGGTGTCTCACAACGGGTTGCTGGCCACCCGCGCGGTGCAGCCGTTGGCCGACCCGGCGGCTTTTGCGCTGGAAGGCAGTGTTTTTGTGGGCGGTGCCGTGGTGCAGTGGTTGCGCGACGGTTTGCAGTGCATACCCGGCAGCGCGCAGGTGCAGGCCCTGGCTGAAAGCGTGCCCGATGCCGGCGGCGTGGTGTTTGTGCCCGCTTTTACCGGTTTGGGGGCCCCCTATTGGCAGGCGGATGCGCGCGGGGCCATTTTGGGCCTGACCCGGGGCAGCACGGTGGCCCACATCGCGCGAGCGGCGCTGGAGAGCATCGCCTTCCAAAGTGCGGCCCTGCTCCAGGCCATGAGCCGCGATGCGGTTGACAACGGGGGTTTGCCGCTGAGTGAGTTGCGCGTGGATGGCGGGGCCAGCGTCAATGACCTGTTGATGCAGTTTCAGGCCGATTTGCTGGGCATTCCCGTGGTGCGGCCGCTGGTGACCGAGACCACCGCGCTGGGCGCGGCCTACCTGGCGGGACTGGCCACAGGGGTCTGGCGCGACACCGGCCAATTGGCGCAAATGTGGCAGGCGGGGCGCCGCTTTCACCCAACCATGGGCCGTGCCCAGGCCTGTGCCCGTCTGGAGGAGTGGGCCCACGCGGTGCGCCAGGCCACGGCCGCCTGAGCGGTGTGCGTGGCAGGGTGTCCTGCGAGTCCCATTACCATGGGGTTAACTTTCGGGAGCCCCCATGAACGACACCAGCACTTGGGCCTTCGATGGCCGCGCCCTCATCAACGGCCAGCGCGTGGCCGCTGCCGATGGCCAGACGTTTGATTGCATCTCGCCGGTGGATGGCCGCCTGCTCACGGCGGTGGCCCGCTGCGGCCAGGCCGATGTGGACGCGGCGGTGGCCGTGGCCCGTGCTGCATTCGAGGCGGGCAAGTGGCGCCACATGGCCCCGGCAGCACGCAAGCGCATCCTCATCAAGTTTGCCGACCAGATCCTGGCGCACGCCGACGAGCTGGCGCTGACCGAAACGCTGGACATGGGCAAGCCCATTCAGTACGCCAAGGGCGTGGACGTGGCCAGCGCGGCCAACTGCATCCGCTGGTACGGCGAGGCGACTGACAAGGTGTACGACGAAATTGCGCCCACGCCGCGCACCGCGCTGGCCCTGATCACCCGCGAGCCGGTGGGCGTGGTGGGCATCATCGTGCCGTGGAATTACCCCATGATCATGGCCGCGTGGAAGATTGCCCCGGCGCTGGCCGCAGGCAACTCGGTGGTGCTCAAACCCAGCGAAAAATCGCCCCTCACCGCGTTGCGCCTGGCCGAGCTGGCACTGGCCGCAGGCATACCGCCCGGTGTGTTCAACGTGGTGCCGGGCTTTGGCCCCGAAGCGGGCAGCCCGCTGGCGCTGCACATGGATGTGGATTGCATTGCCTTCACGGGCAGCACCCGCGTGGGCAAGCAAATTCACGTGATGGCCGGGCAAAGCAACCTCAAGCGCGCCTGGACCGAGCTGGGTGGCAAGTCGCCCAACATCGTGTTTGCCGACTGCCCCAACCTGGACAAAGCCGTGGCCGCCGCTGTGGGCAGCATCTTTTTCAACCAGGGCGAAAGCTGCAACGCGCCCTCGCGCCTGTTTGTCGAGGAGAGCATCAAAGACGCCTTCCTGGCAAAAGCCCTGGCCCTGGTGCCCAACTACCAGCCCGCCAACCCGTTGGACAAAGCCACGGTGATGGGCGCCATCGTCGACAAGGTGCAACTGGACAACGTGCTGCGCTACATAGCCCTGGGCGAGTCCGAAGGGGCCCAGCTGCTGGCGGGCGGCAAGCAGGCATTGGCCGAGACCGGCGGCTGCTACGTGCAGCCCACCATTTTTGACGGTGTGACCCACCAGATGGCGATTGCCCGGGAAGAGATTTTTGGCCCTGTGCTGAGTGTGCTGAGCTTCACCGACGCGGCCGACGTGGTGCAACAGGCCAACGCCAGCGTCTACGGCCTGCATGCCGGGGTGTGGACGCGCGACATCAACAAGGCCCACGGCGTGGCGCGTGCGCTGCGTGCGGGCACGGTGCACGTCAACTCTTACGACGAAGACGACATCACCGTGCCGTTTGGCGGCTTCAAGCAAAGCGGCGTGGGCCGCGACAAGTCGCTGCACGCCTTTGACAAATACACCGAGGTGAAGACCACCTGGATCCGGATTGATTCGCCGGTTTGACCCCTTTTCACAGACGCCACAGACGCATCACCCCATCCTCACGGACAAGACCCAACCCATCACCCACCTGGGCACGGCCATTGCCCGCCACCGGTGCCGCCCTGGACGGCGGTGGCGGCTTCCAGGGTGTGCAGGTAATGCAGGGCATGGGCGCGGGTGGTGCCACACATGTCGGGCTCGGGCCGCAGCGACACGCACACCGCAGGCCGTTCGGGCAAACCAAACAGGCGGCACCGCCCGTCGCCATCCAGTTGCGGGCACGGCACGCCGGCGGGTTTGGGTCGGGCGGCGCTGCCATCGGGCTGCGGAATGGGGGTGCTGATGGAGGGCGCCGTGCAACAGGCGGCGCAGCCGGGCCGGCAGTTCATGCCCGTGCCCCCAGTGGGGGGCACATGGTGCGTGTGGGGGTTTGGCGGAAGGGGTGTTTCACGTGAAACAGGGTCGATAAAATTCAGGGTCTTGCATGCGCTGCTTCTGATTTTGCAGCATTCAGCCTGCACCGCGCCCTGCGGCACCGGGGCCAACTTTATTGTGTGATTCTCCATGTTGTACCCCCAAGAATTTGACGTGATCGTGGTTGGCGGTGGCCACGCCGGCACCGAGGCCGCGCTGGCCGCTGCCCGCATGGGCTGCAAAACCCTGCTGCTGAGTCACAACATCGAAACCCTGGGGCAAATGAGCTGCAACCCCAGCATCGGCGGCATTGGCAAGGGCCACCTGGTGAAAGAGGTGGACGCGCTGGGCGGTGCCATGGGCATTGCCACCGACGAGGCGGGCATTCAGTTCCGCATTCTGAACAGCAGCAAAGGCCCTGCCGTGCGGGCCACGCGTGCGCAGGCCGACCGCATTCTGTACAAGGCCGCCATCCGCCACCGCCTGGAAAACCAGCCCAACCTGTGGCTGTTCCAGCAGGCCGTGGACGACCTGATGGTCGAAAGCGACGGCGTGAACGACCGCGTGGTGGGTGCCGTCACGCAGGTGGGCATTCAGTTTCGCGGCCGCACCGTGGTGCTGACCGCGGGCACGTTCCTGGACGGCAAAATCCATGTGGGCCTGAACAACTACGCCGCAGGCCGCGCGGGCGACCCACCGGCCGTGAGCCTGTCGGCCCGGCTGAAGGAACTGAAGCTGCCGCAAGGCCGCCTGAAAACCGGCACGCCCCCGCGCATTGACGGCCGCAGCATCGACTACAGCCAATGCACCGAACAGCCCGGCGACGGCGTGCCCGGTGGCATGAACGCCAACCAGCCTGTGCCCGTGTTCAGCTTCATGGGCCACGCGCGCATGCACCCGCCACAGGTGCCGTGCTGGATCACGCACACCAACCAACGCACGCACGACATCATCCGCAGCGGGTTTGACCGCAGCCCCATGTTCACCGGCAAGATCGAGGGCGTGGGCCCGCGCTACTGCCCCAGCGTGGAAGACAAAATCAACCGCTTTGCCGACAAAGACAGCCACCAGATTTTCTTGGAGCCCGAGGGCCTGACCACCCACGAGGTGTACCCCAACGGCATCAGCACCAGCCTGCCGTTCGACATTCAGTACGCCTTGGTGCGCAGCATGCCGGGCCTGGAAAACGCGCACATCCTTCGGCCCGGCTACGCCATTGAGTACGACTACTTCGACCCCCGCTCGCTGAAAAGCAGTTTCGAGACCAAGCAGATCAACGGGCTGTTTTTTGCCGGGCAAATCAATGGCACCACGGGCTACGAAGAGGCGGCGGCGCAAGGCCTGTTTGCCGGGCTGAACGCGGGCTTGCAAGCCCGCCGCCTGGGTGGCGGCAACGACGCGGCCAGCGCCGCCGGTGCCGTGACTTACGCCGCTGACACCTGGCTGCCCGCCCGCGACGAGGCCTATTTGGGCGTGCTGGTGGACGACCTCATTTCCAAAGGCGTGACCGAGCCCTACCGCATGTTCACCAGCCGGGCCGAGTTCCGCCTGCAGCTGCGTGAGGACAATGCCGACGACCGCCTGACCACCGTGGGTCGCCAGCTAGGTCTGGTGGACGACGCGCGTTGGGATGCCTTCAGCCGTAAGCGTGACGCTGTTTCACGTGAAACAGAGCGCCTGCGCAGCATCTGGGTGAACCCGCGCAACCTGGCAGCCGAAGAGTCCGAGCGCGTGCTGGGCAAGGCCATTGACCACGAATACAACCTGGGCGACCTGCTGCGCCGCCCGAACATCAGCTACGCCGCGCTGATGTCGCTGGACCACGGCAAGTACGCCAACCGGGATTTGCCGGCAGCTGTTTCACGTGAAACAACCGACGCACCGCCCAGTGTGGAAGTGGCGGCGCAAGACGCCTTTGTGGCCGCGGTGGTGGAACAGGTGGAGATTGCTGCCAAGTACTCCGGCTACATCGACCGCCAGAAGGACGAGGTGGAG
>CAYFFJ010000008.1:21419-50541 GCA_964342395.1 uncultured Hydrogenophaga sp. | reverse complement strand
GGCGGCCGACGAGATCGGGCTGGCGGTCATCGCCACCACCTTCACGCTGATCGCGGTGTTCCTCCCCACGGCCTTCATGTCGGGCATTCCAGGCAAGTTTTTCAAGCAGTTCGGCTGGACGGCTGCCCTCGCCGTGTTCGCCTCGCTGATCGTGGCGCGCGCGCTCACACCGATGATGGCGGCGTACATCATGCGGCCCTTTGTGCTGGCCAAAGACCGTCCACAATGGGCGCGCAAGAACGCCTTCTTCGGACGCATCTGGGCCTGGATGAACAACCAGGAAGAGCCTGCCTGGCTGCGCACCTACCAAGGCTGGGCCGCCTGGTGCATCCGCCACCGTTGGGTCACGATGTTCCTGGCCGGCGCCTTTTTCATCGGCTCCATCATGCTGGTGCCACTGCTGCCGCAGGGCTTCATCCCGGCCGACGACAACTCGCAGACGCAGGTCTACCTGGAGCTGCCGCCCGGCGCCACGCTGAAGCAGACCGTGGCCACGGCCGAACACGCGCGCGTGCTGGTCAACGGGGTGAAGCACGTGAAGTCGGTCTACACCACCATCGGCTCCGGCTCGGCGGGCACCGACCCATTTGCGCCGCAGGGCGCGGCCGAGTCGCGCAAGGCGGCGCTGACCATCCAGCTCGATGCACGGGGCGAACGCCCGCGCAAACAGGTGATCGAAAACCAGTTGCGCGAAGCCATGTCCAACCTGCCGGGGGTGCGCAGCAAGGTGGGGCTGGGTGGTTCGGGGGAAAAATACATCCTCACGCTCACGGGCAACGATGCCAACGCACTGTCCACCGCCGCGCGCGCCATCGAGCGCGACCTGCGCACGATCAGCGGCGTGGGCAGCATCCAATCATCGGCCGCACTGGTGCGCACCGAAATCAACGTGACGCCCGATCTGGAACGCGCCGCCGACCTGGGCGTGACCAGCAGCGCGATCGCCGAAACCTTGCGCATCGCGACGGTGGGTGACTACGACAGCGCGCTGCCCAAGCTCAACCTGCCGCAGCGTCAGGTGCCCATCGTCGTGAAACTCGAAGCCGGCGCGCGTGAAAACCTGGACGTGCTCGGCCGTCTGGCCGTGCCCGGCTCACGAGGCCCTGTGATGCTCAGCCAGGTCGCCAACCTGGCATTCGGCGGCGGCCCCGCGGTGATTGATCGCTACGACCGCTCGCGCAACATCAACTTCGAGGTCGAACTTGCCGGCATTGCGCTGGGCGACATGAAAACCGCCGTGGACGCGCTGCCCAGCATCAAGAACCTGCCGCCGGGTGTGACGGTGCTGGAGATCGGTGATGCCGAGGTGCAGGGTGAGTTGTTCGCGAGCTTCGGCCTGGCCATGCTGACCGGTGTGCTGTGCATCTACATCGTGCTGGTGCTGCTGTTCAAGGGGTTTTTGCAGCCGGTCACCATCCTGGCGGCGCTGCCGCTGTCGCTGGGCGGTGCGTTTGTGGGGTTGCTGGTGGCGGGGAAAAGCTTTTCCATGCCCTCGCTCATCGGGCTCATCATGCTCATGGGCATCGCCACCAAAAACTCCATTTTGCTGGTGGAGTACGCCATCGTGGCCCGCCGGGGCAACGATGGGTCTGACGGGCACCCCGTGGTGGCCCCCCTGCCGCGTCTGGAGGCCCTGATGGACGCCTGCCACAAACGGGCCCGCCCCATCATCATGACCACACTGGCCATGGGCGCAGGCATGTTGCCCATTGCCGTGGGCTGGGGCGCGGCCGATTCGTCGTTCCGTTCGCCCATGGCGGTGGCGGTGATTGGCGGGCTCATCACGTCCACCTTCCTGAGCTTGCTGGTGATTCCCGCCGTGTTCACCTACGTGGACGACCTGGCCCAGTGGGCGGCCAGGCTGTGGCGGCGGGGGAGGCCACCCGCTGTGGCCCAACCTGCCGACTGAGCCGTTCAACGGGAGTGGGCGTTGCCCGCTCCCCCAAATGGGGGATGGTTGCGCGGCCCTCATGGCCCTACGATGACGGTCTTCACAAGGGGTGAACAGCCAGGCTGCCAAACCCCCCAGACCCACCACCCAGGGAAGGTGTTTCATGAGCAGCAGTCCCGCAGCCGTTACCTCCGGCGACCACCACGCATTTGGCAACACCGACGTACCGGTTGAACCACCGGACGGCGGCAACCCCTTCTTTTTTCCAGATCAATTTGCCGCACGGCCTGCCTTGGCGTGTCTGGCCGACCTCTGCCACGTCCACGGGGTGTCCACAGATGTCGCCGGACTGGCCCTGCAACTTGGGTTGACGTTGCCAGGGCGGGTGGGGGTGCAGGACTTGGTCAATGTCGCAGAGCGCATGGGATTTGAGGTGCAATTGGTGCGCCTCACCCCAGACGACTTGGCGCGCACGGTGTTGCCTGTGTTGTTGTTCATGGCCGACGGCAGCCAGGGCTTGCAGGTCTTGACCCAATGCGATGGCCGCTATGTGGTGGCCCACAGCCACGTGTCTGTGGTGCCCACTCGCAGCATGCTGCCCCTGGACATGCTGGTGTCGTCGTGGGCGAGCGGTGACAGCGGTTGGGTGCTGTTTTTGACACGTTGTCCGGCCAACGTGGTCTGACAAAGACGCCTTCGCCACGTTTGACTGCCACCGTTGGCAGTCCTGGCGGGGTGTGTTGGGCGGTCCGGGCCGGGTCTCGCGCTGGGGTTTCCGCCACAAGCCGTTGAAATGCCAAAGAATTTCAGGTTTGTGACCATCGGGTGCATCGGATGGTGTGTGTTGGCATGAAACTTGGAACTCAAGTGGCCACACGGAACCCACGCGAAGCAACCATGAACACAGAGTCCCATTCCCACACCGGCCCAGCAAGGCCAGCTGGTGAGCCAGAGGAAGTCCTGATTTCCCTGTACGCCAAGAGCCAGACCATTTATGCCAAGGCGGTACACGGTGTGTTTGCCAAGTGGCGCTGGGCCCTGGTGTGGATCACACAAATCGTGTTTTACGGCTTGCCTTGGCTGGAGTGGAATGCCCGCCAGGCCATTTTGTTTGACTTGGAGGCGCGCCGCTTCTACCTGTTTGGGCTGGTGCTGTACCCGCAAGACTTCATTTACCTGACGGGTTTGCTGGTGATCGCTGCGTTGGCGCTGTTTTTGTTCACGGCGGTGGCCGGGCGATTGTGGTGTGGCTACGCCTGCCCACAAACGGTGTACACCGAAATCTTCATGTGGATCGAGCACAGGATCGAGGGTGACCGCTCGGCCCGCATGCGCCTGGACAAAGGCGCGTTTTCAATGGGAAAGTTGGCACGCAAGGCATCCAAACATGGCTTGTGGTGGGTGTTTTCGCTGTGGACCGGTTTTACGTTTGTGGGCTATTTCACCCCCATTCGCGAATTGACCGCTCTCACGCTGGCCGCGTCGCTGGGGCCCTGGCAGTCGTTCTGGGTGTTTTTCTATGGATTCGCCACGTATGGCAATGCCGGTTTCCTGCGCGAACAGGTGTGCAAGTACATGTGCCCCTACGCCCGTTTTCAAAGCGCCATGTTCGACAAAGACACCATGATCGTCACCTACGACGAAGCTCGCGGCGAGCCGCGCGGCTCACGTTCCAAAAAGGCGGACCCCAAAGTGTTGGGATTGGGCTCGTGCGTGGATTGCTCGTTGTGTGTGCAGGTGTGCCCCACGGGCATCGACATCCGAAAAGGCCTGCAGTACGAGTGCATCGGGTGTGGCGCCTGTATCGATGCGTGCGATGAGGTGATGGGCAAAGTGGGCTACGAAAAGGGCCTTGTCAAATACGCCACCCAAAACGGCATGGCCAATGGGTGGAACACCGCTCAAATGGTTCAACGGGCCCTGCGGCCCCGCGTGCTGGGTTACACGGGCATTTTGGTGGCCATTTGCGTGGCGGTCGGGGTCAGTTTGTTCATGCGGGTGCCACTCAAGGTGGATGTGATGCGCGATCGGGGGATGCTGGCCCGCCAAGTGGAGCAGGGCTACATCGAAAACGTGTTTCGCCTGCAAATCATGAATGCCACCGAATTGGCCCAGCGTTACACACTCACGGTGGACGGCCTGCCTGGCTTGAAGCTCGCGTCTGAGCCTGAAGTCGAGGTGTTGTCCACCGAGGTGCGTTCGGTGGCGGTGCGGGTGCAGTTGCCGCCCGGCGTTGCCCAGCCAGGTTCGCACCCCATGCATTTCAATGTGCGCAGCGTGGGTGAAAGGGGCCACGCGGTGACCGAAAAAGCCGCGTTCGTGGTCCCTCGCTGACCCAGCCCGGCTTCACTTCAACGGAATGACAATGTCAGAACCCAGGGCCACGGCGGTCACGCTGTTTTCCGGGGAGCCTTCAATCACGCGGTCCGAGTAGGTCAGGTAGACCAGCGTGTTGCGCTTGGCGTCCACCATGCGCACCACGTTGAGGGTTTTGAACACCAGTGAAATGCGTTCTGAAAACACGTCTTCCTGCGTTTTCAGGGGTTTGCCCACAAATGAAACAGGGCCCACCTGGCGGCACGCGATAGAGGCTTCGGCCTTGTCTTCTGCCAGCCCCAGCGTGCCTGACAGGCCACCGGTTTTGGCGCGTGACACGTAGCAGGTGACGCCTTTGACTTTGGGGTCGTCGTAGGCATCGACCACGATTTTGTGGTTGGCCCCAATGATTTTGAACACGGTGCTCACCTCGCCCACCTGTTCTGCCTGGGCAATGGGGTGGATGGGCAAGCAGGCGCAGGCGGCAGCGGCCACCGCGATGGAAAAACGGGTATGGCGCATAAAGGCTCCCGGGGGGCTCAGGGTTTGAAGTGGTTGAGCTCGGCCCAACCGGTCCACATGATTTCAATGCCGATGCAAAGCAAGATGAACGCCACCAGCCGCATCATGACCAGGGTGCCCACTTCGCCCAGGCGGGCGAGCAAGGTGGCCGCGTGTTTGTACACCACGTAGATCACCCCGGCGGTGATGGCCGCACCCAGCACCGCCACCAATGCCCCGACCACGTACAGCGCCGGGGTGGTGGGCATTTTGGCACCCAGGGCGATGGCGGCTGCAATGGAGCCAGGGCCTGTGGTCAGCGGAAAAGTGATGGGAAAAAAGCTGTGGCGCACGATGTCAGCCTCAGACAGATCGGCCATTTGGCTGTGGGCCACGGCTTGGCGCACCGAATCGTCGTCCTGGCTGTTGAGCATGCGCCAGCCCGCTGCCGCCACCAACAACCCACCGCCGATGCGGACGATGGGCAATGAAATGCCAAAAATCTCCAGCACATAGGTGCCCACCAGCATGGACACCACCAACACAAACCAGCAGTTGATGGCCACCTGCTTGGCCAACCGTTGAGCCACATGCGGGTTGGGGCCGGCGGTGGCCGTGAACACGGGGGCGCCGCTCAGCGGGTTGATGATGGGCAGCAAGGTCAGGGGGACGATGACCAGGGCCTTGAGGAAGGTGTGAATCAGTTCCACGCAGGGCTTTCGGTCGCGGCGGGCGCCGCCAGAAGGGGCATTGAAAAGGGCGGCGGCATCTTACACTCAGCCCATGGCCGTTGATCGCCTGCGGTTGGGTGTGGTTTGCATGGAGGAGCACAACATGAGGTGGTTGGACAAATGGTTGGGTGTTGACAAGTCCGCCCCTGCGGAGGGCACGCCGCCGGCCGCACAAACCAGCATGACGCTGGAGGAGCGCATGGCGTTCCGCCGCCAAATGGTGCTGGATTCCGTGCGTGATGTGATGAGCAACCACGGTTTGCTGTCACCCGGTTACCGCGCGAGTGTGACCCGTTTGGACCTCCGTGGGCATCAATACGCCGTGATGGTGGATATGATGCCCGCCACTGCCGGGCGCTCGGTTGACTCGCCCGGTGAACTCCACGCGATGGAAGCGCGTATCACGCGCACCGCCCTGCACCGTTACAAAATCAAGGTGGCCGGTGTGTATTGGCGGGTGGCGCAGGAGCATGCCCCACCGGTGGCGCTTTCGCCCACTGCGGTCGATGCGGCAGGTGCGGGGCCTTTGACGCCACCCTCGACTCCCCAGCCCGTGTTTTTGCGCCGCAAAACGGACCATCCCAAAGAGGACGGCTTCCCCGACACACTGGTGGAAACCCGCGCTCAAGAAAACCGTGATTTGCCCAATGCCGACAAACGGGTGGCTTCTGAGCGCACGCCGAATGCAGGCACATTGCCGCAGTCGGCCAGTTGGGGCCGCCAAACCCCCGAAACCGATGGGTCACTTTTGGGTTGACGTGTGTTCAGGCTTGATAGGACTTGAGGTTGAGCCCGCGGTGGGTCTGGCCAAAGCTTGATTTGTCTCCGTAGGCGCCCACCGCACGATCTGGCAGCAGTGTGGCCAGGGCACGTTCAGTTGCAGCGCTTTGTTGCAGCAGTGTTTTCCGCAACAAAGCCAGACGTTTGTCGATGGCCAACGCGAGAGATTGGTTTTCGGGCGATGACCAATCGTCTTTGTCAGGGGTACGGGACCGGTTTTGAAGTGTTTGCTGCAACTGCACGCAGAGCGATTGGAGCGTTTCGGGTGCTTGAGCGATCAGCGCGGCCTCAATGTGGTCTATCAGTGCAGACAGATCGATCAAAAAGGGCGAAGGCGTGCTCATCTGAAAACGCCTTCAAACCGCACTCGGGTTCAGCGGCGCGATGCGCTGAGCATTTCGCTGGCATTGGCCAGCAGTTTGTCGGCAATGGCTTCAGCGTTGACTTGGAAACTGCCAGAGGCGATGGCGTCTTTCATGGCGTCCACTTTGCCGGCGTCAAACGTTTCGGTGCCGGTGCCCTGTACCGACAAATTCTGACTTTGGGGCGACAGCGTCACGGTGACACCGCTGGTGGTTGAGGCGGGGGTGCCATGAGACTTGCCCACAGACCGGCCCGCACCCGTTGCCGATGTGGCGGGGCGCTCAACGGGTTTGACCGCACCGGCAGGAGGGGCGCCGGTTTGGATTTCGGACATCAGATCAAGTTTCATGGCGCTCTCCAAGCCCCATAAAAGGGCTCTGTGGAAAGACTATCGGCGGTGTTTGGCCGGACTTTAACCCTTTTTCGTCTTTTTGAAGGAGGGGCGAAGTGGCGGGCTGTGGTGGCCAGGCCACAGGTGTCACGATGCCCTGCCTGAACCCCAGCAGGGTCAGAGCGTCAATTCGACCACACCTGCTTTGTTGACTGGGCCAGAGACCACTTTGCCGTTGGCCAGTTTCACGCGGGCGGGCTGACCTACCTGGCCCGCCGTGAGGGCCTGACCGGTGGAGGACATTTCAAACCCCACGCCAACCGCTGCCACCCGCACTTGGCTTCCCACCGCAAACACCTGGGGTGCTCGCACCGCGTTTTGGCGCAGGGCCTGGCCGGGCAGCAGGGTGAACGCAGCTTGCATGCCCACCCAATGTTCGGGCAGGGCAACGATGGGGGAGCGGCTGTCTGCCCAGTCCACCTCGGCCACCAGCTCGGCGTCGTCGGGGGACAACACCGCGTTGGCGGCCACGGTTTTTTTCAGCACCCAGGCCGGCCCCCAGGCTTTCACGGTGACGGGCAGAAACACGTTCCAGGCCACGGGACCTTCCAGGCATTTCAGGCCCACGCGGGTGCGCCCCCACAGTTGGGTGCCACGGGGCAAATAGGGTTCGATGCGGGCACAGGGGGCCAGTTGCAAGCGGGGGTCCAGCCGTCCGATTTGCACCTCGGGGCGCAGCGGGGTGTTGCCGTTTGGGGTTTGGGAGGTGTCCAGGGCTTCGCTGATCCATTGGCTGGCGAAGTGGTTCAGGTCGTTTGGGCTCTGTGCGTGTGCGCTGCCCGCCGCACAAAGACCCGCCACGGCGCAGGCCAGCCAAGGATGGGTGCGGGGTGTTGCAAGGTGTGACATGGCGGTTCCCGGTTGGACTTGTCGACGCCGTCACTGTAGGGGTTTGGGTGTGCTCCTGCGGGGGGATAAGGTGGGAAATCGGGGTGCTTTTCGGGGGATCGGAAGTTCTCAAGATTTCCATAATTTGGTCAACACCCGCCTCAAGGAGCGCACCATGCTTGAACAAATCAACAGCCGACTGGACACCCTTTCCAGCTCGTTGCAGTTGCGTTCGGCGCGACAGCAGGTGTTGGCCAGCAATATCGCCAACGTGGATACCCCAGGCTATGTGGCCCGGGATATTGACTTTGGTGCGGCGTTGCAAAACGCCATGGCGGGTCAAAAAGGTCTGAATTTGGGGCACTCCGACGCGCGCCACCTCGTGGTGACCAGCACCGAGGGCCTGATTGGCAGCCCATTGGCTTACACGGTTCAGACCCAGCCCAGCCTGGATGGCAACAGTGTGGACCTGGATCAGCAGCGCGCCAACTTCACCGACAACTCGATTCGCTATGAATCCACGTTGCGTTTCATCAATGGGCATGTGAAAACCATGCTCAGTGCCATCACGGGTCAGTGAACCAATAGAGCACGCAGGAGACTTACCATGTCCATGTTCAACATCCTCGGGGTTTCGGGCAGCGCTGTCAGCGCACAGGCCCAGCGCCTGAACGTGGTGGCCAGCAACCTGGCCAACGCCGACGCGGTGGCGGGCCCGGATGGCAAATCCTACAAAGCCCGCCAGGTGCTGTTCCAGACCCTGCCTGGCAAAGATGCCGGTACAACGGGTGTGAAGGTGCGACAGATTGCCGAAAGCGATGCACCTGCCCGCCGCACGCACGAGCCGCACCACCCCAGTGCCGATGCCGATGGCTACGTGACCCACTCCAACGTGAACCCGGTGGAAGAGATGGTCAACATGATTTCGGCCAGCCGTTCGTACCAGAACAACGTGGAGGTGATGAACACCGCCAAGTCGCTGATGCTGAAAACCCTGCAAATGGGCCAATGACGGCTTTGGCCTGCTGACCGGTATCCCGGCCCTACGCCCCCAAGGAAATCACCATGTTCTCCACCGCACTCACCACGTCGCAAATCGATGCGTACAACGCGTCGGGCACCGCAACGGCCAAAAGCGCAGACCCTCAAGCCGAGCAAGACAAGTTCATGACCATGCTGGTGGCGCAGTTGAACAACCAAGACCCGTTGAACCCCATGGACAACGCGCAGATGACCACCCAGATGGCTCAAATCAACACGGTCAGCGGTATTCAGCAGTTGAACCAGACCGTGACCAGCATGGCCACCCAGTTTGGCAGTTTGCAGGCGTTGCAGGGGGTGTCGCTGATCGGGCGCACGGCGCTGGTGGAGGGGAGCACGCCTGTGGTGAGCGACGGAGTGGCTTCAGGGAGTTTTGAGTTGTCGGGCAATGCAGGCAGCGTCAAAGTGGACATCCTGGGCAAGGCGGGTCAGTTGCTGGGTTCGGCTGATCTGGGCGTCACGTCTGCAGGCAGGCACTCTTTCCAGGTGCCTCTTGAAGGGGTAGACCCCGCACAGGTGGGCAGCTTTGCGGTGAGTGCGCAAATGGGCCAAGCCACGGTGGCCGCGAAAGCCATCAGCCATGTGCCGATTGCCGCTGTGAGCATGCAAAACGGGGGATTGAAGTTGACCGCCAGCAACGGCACTTCGTATGCCTACGACAAGGTGCTCGGCTACCGCTGATGCGGTGCCAGGCCCACGCCCGATACCTCTCTACCTATTCACCAGGAGAACACCATGAGCTTTGGAACCGGCCTCTCTGGCCTGAACGCTTCGACGAAGAACCTTGATGTCATTGGCCACAACATTGCCAACGCGAACACCACCGGCATGAAAGCCGGGCGGGCTGAATTTGCCGAGATGTACGCCAGTGCGCTGGGCGCTGCGGGGGGCAGCAACGGTGGCATTGGCGTGAGCGTGGCCACCGTGTCACAGCAGTTTTCCCAAGGCAACATCAAAGTCACGGGCAACAGCCTGGACATGGCGGTGAATGGCGATGGTTTTTTCAAAGTCACCCAAACCGATGGCGCGGTGGCTTACACGCGCAACGGCGAGTTCAAACTGGACAAAGACGGGAACATCGTCACCAACACCGATGCCAAGCTGCAGGGCTACATGCCCGACTCGGTGGGGGGTGTGATCACGGCGGGCCGAACCCAAACCTTGACCTTGCCCACAGGGGCGCTGATTGCCCCAAAAGCCACGGGCTCTGACGCCACGGCGCCGGGTATCTCCCTCACCGCCAATTTGGATGCCAACGCAGACATTCAACCGGCTGTGGCCCCGCCCACGGCGTTGACGGCAGAGCAAAAAGCCTACGGCACCTCTCTCAATGTGTATGACACAGAGGGCAACGCCGTGCCCATGCAACTGTATTTTGTGCGAGACGATGCGACCGATCCCAGCACCTGGGCGGTGGTGGGCGAGGTGGTCAACAAAGACACCAACGCGGTCACCACGTTCGATGTGGGCAGTGTCACGTTTGACACCAATGGCCAGCCCTTGGCTGCAACGGCATTGAACATTGCAGCAAGCAGCATTCCCGCCAGCTCTTACAGCACTGGCGTGCCGGTGGCCGATCTGAGCGCCATTCCCATCAATGTGGGCAATGCGCAAGATGGCTGGCAGTTGTCGCAATATGGCACCAACTTCTCGGTTTACGACTTGAAGCAGGATGGCTATGCAGCGGGTGAGCTGACCTCCATCGACATTGGTGAAGACGGGGTGATCACCGCCCAGTATTCCAACGGCACATCTCAAGATGCCGGCCAGATTGCGCTGACGCGCTTTCGCAACGTGCAAGGCCTGGAATCCATCAACGGGGGGTATTGGCAGGAGTCCGCCGCCTCGGGACAGCCCGTCGAGGGCCAACCCCAAACCGGGCGGTTTGGCCAGATCAGGTCTGGCTCGCTGGAAGAGTCCAACGTGGACCTCACCGCCGAGCTGGTCAACATGATCGTGGCGCAGCGCTCTTACCAAGCCAATGCCCAAACCATCAAAACGCAGGACCAGGTGTTGACCACGCTGGTCAACCTGCGCTGAGCGCCAGCACCCTACCCGAAAGCTGAAGCACCATGGACCACATCATTTACACCGCTGCATCGGGTGCGAAAGCGGCCATGGCACGCCAGCAGGCGCTTTCGCACAACCTGGCCAACGTGTCCACACCTGGCTTTCGGGCCGAGTTGTCCACCCACAGGTCGGTGCCTCTGGAAGGCTCGGGCGCCAGCACCCGCGTGTTTGCGCTGGAAGCCACCGCAGGCCACCTGGACAAGCCCGGCCCCATCACCCAAACCGGACGCAACTTGGACGTGGCGGCCCGCGACAACGCCTATTTCGCCCTGCAAGCGCTGGACGGCACGGAGGCTTACACCCGTGCGGGTGCGCTGGAAGTGCGCCAGGACGGCACGCTGGTCAATCCGCAGGGCCTGCCCATGCTCGACGCCGGCGGCGCGCCCATTGCCGTGCCCGAGCGGGCGAAAGTGCAAATCGGGGCCGATGGCACGGTGTCTGCCAAGGTGGGCAATGCGCCCGTCACCGTGGTGGGGCGTCTCAAAATGGTCACGCCCACGCCTGAGCAGCGTCTGAAACGCGGCGACGACGGCCACTTCCGTGGTGCCACAGGCGGCCCCTTGGACGCCGATCCCAACGCCCGCCTGCAAGACGCGGCGCTGGAGGGCTCCAACGTGAACCCCATCGAGGCCATGGTGGGCATGATCCAGGTCGCCCGCCAGTTCGAGCAGCAGATGAAGCTGCTGCAAACCGCCGAGAAAAACGACCAGACCGCCGCCCAATTGCTGGGCATGAACTGACAGCCGAAGGAGCCCTTGCCATGATCAACTCACTCTGGGTCGCCAAAACCGGTATGCAAGCCCAGCAAACCCAGCTGGACGTGATTTCCCACAACCTGGCCAACGTGTCCACCAGCGGTTTCAAACGCGGCACAGCCGTGTTTGAGGACCTGATTTACCAAAACCTGCGCCAGGTGGGTGCCGCCAGCACCGAACAAACCGAGTTGCCCACCGGCTTGCAACTGGGCTTGGGTGTGCGCACCGTGGCCACCAGCCGCAACTACAGCCAGGGCAATCTGCAGCAAAGCGGCAACAACCTCGACCTGGCGGTCAATGGCGACGGGTTCTTCCAGATCCAACAGGCCAACGGCACCATTGGCTACACCCGCGACGGTGCGTTTCAGGTGAACTCGCAGGGTCAAATGGTCACTTCCGGGGGCTACCTGCTGTCCGGTGGCATCACCATTCCGGCCGATGCGCGCAGCGTCACCATCAACAACCAGGGGCAGGTGAGTGTGATTCAGGGCACCAACGCAGCCCCCACCGTGGTGGGGCAGATTGAGCTGGCCAGCTTCATCAACCCCGCCGGGTTGGAGGCGCGCGGGCAAAACCTGTTCACCGAAACCGCCGCATCGGGCAACCCCATCACGGGTGCCCCTGGCTCCAACGGCATGGGCCCGGTGATGCAGGGTTACCTGGAAACCTCGAACGTGAACGTGGTGCAAGAGCTGGTCACCATGATCCAGACGCAGCGCGCCTACGAGATGAATTCCAAGGCCATCCAGACCTCTGACCAGATGCTGGCCAAACTGGGGCAGCTCTGATTTTCAAGCTTTTTTGGCATCTATCGCTTTATGGTATTGATATGTATGCTATACAATTAAAACCGCTGTTCTGCGCCATCAGGCCGTTGGCCCGGTGGGTTGGGTTGGGCGTGGCGGTGCTCTCGCTCAGCGCTTGTGTGTCGTTGCAGCAGGTGCCCGAGGTTGATGTGGCCGAGCCTGCGCCCATCGACTGGCGCAAGCAAAGCCAGCAAACCGTTGCCGCCGCGCGCCCCGCCAATGGCAGCCTGTTCCAGTCGGCCAGTTACCGGCCCGGGTTTGAAGACCCGCGCGCGCGCATGGTGGGCGACAGCATCACCATTCAAATTGTGGAGTCGGTCACGGCCACGCAAAAGTCCACCTCCAACGTGAGCAAAACCGGCGCGGTGGACAGCTCCATCACCTCGCTGCCGCTGCTGGGGGCGAAGTCCAGCCTGCTCGGCAAACTGGGCGCAGGGGCCGAAAGCAGCAACACCTTTGCCGGTGCGGGCGACACGGCCAACAACCAAACCTTCACCGGCACCATCACCGGAACCGTGATGGAGGTGCTGCCCAACGGCCACCTGGTGGTGGTGGGGGAAAAACAGATTGGGGTGAACCACAACGTGGACGTGCTGCGCTTTTCGGGCGTGGTCGACCCCCGCCATGTGCGCCCCGGCAACGTGGTGGCCTCCACCCAGGTGGCCAACGCCCGCATCCAGTCGCGCGGCCGTGGGCAGCAGGCCGAAGCCCAGCAAATAGGCTGGCTTTCCCGGTTCTTTTTGAGCGTTTTGCCGTTTTAGTTCTCGGCAAACTTGTCGCACAGGCCGTTGCACCCCGTGCACGGCGCTGTGAACGACAAGGAGTGCCGACATGTCCCCAACCCCAACCCCCCAGCCAGCCCGCGGCTTTGTGCCCCGGCTGGCTTTGTTGTGGGCGATGGCGGCAGCGGCCGCGTGCCTGGTGTTGCCCGCGCAGGCGCAGGCCATGCGCATCAAAGAAGTGGCCGCCGTGCAAGGCGTGCGCACCAACCAGCTGACGGGCTACGGCCTGGTGGTGGGGCTGGACGGCACGGGCGACCAGACCACCCAGATGCCCTACACCTCGCAGGCCATGACCAACTACCTGCAGCAGTTGGGCATCACGCTGCCTGAGGGCATCACCCCTCAGTTGAAAAACGTGGCGGCGGTGCTGGTCACCGCCCAGTTGCCCGCCTTCGCACAGCCCGGACAACTGGTGGACGTGAGTGTGGCCAGCATCGGCAACGCCAAGTCGCTGCGCGGTGGCACGCTCATCACCACACCGCTCAAAGGCGTGGACGGTGAAATTTACGCCCTGGCCCAGGGCAGCTTGATCGTGGGCGGTGCCGGTGCCTCGGGCGGTGGCAGCAAGGTGCAAATCAACCACCTCAGTGCAGGCCGTGTGCCCGGCGGTGCCCAGGTAGAGCGCACCGTGCCCACCCCGCTGCAGACCGGCGACAGCATCACCCTGGGTCTGAACAGCGCCGACTTCGCCACCGCCAGCCGCGTGGCCCAGGCCATCAACACCGCCAAAGGCCCCGGTGTGGCCCAGGCACTGGATGGCCGCACCGTGCAGGTCCGCGCACCCCAAGACCCCAGCCAGCGCGTGTCGTTTCTGGCCGATCTGGAAGATCTGAAAATCGAGGCCACCGTGCCCATGGCCCGTGTGATCGTCAACGCCCGCACCGGCTCCATCGTGCTCAACCAGGCCGTCACGCTCAGCCCTGTGGCGGTGGCGCACGGCAGCTTGTCGGTCAGCATCAGCTCCACGCCCGTCATCAGCCAGCCCAATGCGTTTTCCACTGGCGGCCAGACCGTGGTGACGGAGAAAACCGACATCAAAATCCAGCAAGAGCCCGGCGCCTTGATCCAGATGCAGGCTGGCGCCCAACTGGCTGATGTGGTGAAAGCGCTCAACGCACTGGGGGCCACGCCGCAAGACCTGCTGGCCATTTTGCAAGCCATCAAGGCCGCAGGCGCGCTCAACGCCGAGCTGGAGGTGATCTGACATGTCCACCGTCAACAGCCTGGGCAGCCTCAATGCCCTGATGCCCCAAACCCCCGCCGTGTCGGCCCAAGCGCTGGCCATCGACGGCTCGTCGCTCAACGCGCTGAAATTCAAGGCCGGCCAGGACGGCAAAACCGCGCTGAAAGAGGCCGCCAAACAGTTCGAGTCGTTGTTCATGCGCGAACTGATCAAAAGCATGCGCGAGGCCACCAGCAAATCGGGGCTGATGGACGGCGATGCCGGTGAAGACATGGCCACCGACATGCTTGACCAGCAAATGGCTGTGCAAATGACCGGCCTGCCCGGTGGCTTGAGCGAAGCCATTGAGCGCCAGTTGGCCCTGCAAATGGGCAACGGCGCGAAAGCCACCGAGGGTGCGCAGGGCGCCAGTGCGGCGCGTGTGCCGCAGGCGCAGCAGGCCTATGGCCAGACCAGCACCGCGGCGGTCACGCCCAGTGCCAGCCAGTTTGCGTTTGTGGCCCGCCACGGCCAGGCTGCCACCCGGGTGGCCCGCGAGGCCGGCATTCCTGCCAGCTTCATGCTGGGTCAGGCCGGGCACGAAACCGGCTGGGGCAAAGGCGAGATCAAAAACGCCGACGGCAGCCTCAGCTTCAACCTGTTTGGCATCAAGGCCACCGGGGGGTGGAAGGGCAAAGTGGCCGAGGTCACCACCACCGAATACGTCAACGGCGAGGCCCAGAAGGTCACCGCCAAATTCCGCGCTTACGACAGCTACGAAGACTCGTTCCGCGACTACGCACGCTTGGTCTCCACCAGCCCCCGCTACCAGGGCGCCATGCAAAACCTGGGCTCTGCCCAGGCCTTTGCGGGGCAGTTGCAAAAAGCGGGCTACGCCACCGACCCGCAATACGCCGCCAAATTGAGCCGCGCCATCAACACCACGCTGAGTTTGCAGCGGGCCAACCAGGCCTGATGCCCGGAGACCGACATGAGCCTCAACGTTGCCGCCCGCGCACTCACCACCAACCAGTCGGTGTTGCAGGTCATTGGCCACAACATCGCCAACGCCAACACCGTGGGTTATTCCCGCCAGAGCGTGTCGCTCAGCGCCGTCGAAGGGCAGCAGGCGGGCAGCGGGTACTACGGCAAAGGCGTGAGCATCAACTCGGTGAGCCGGGCCTACGACGCGTTTTTAACCAAACAGGCCAATTCAACCCAGACCGTGGCCGCCGCCGACGAGGTGCGGTACGAAAAACTGCAGCAAGTGGAAAGCCTGTTCCCTCTGGGGGAAGGCAGCTTGGGCAGCATGCTCAACTCGGCACTCAATGCCTGGGTGGACGTGCAGTCCTCGCCATCGGACTCCACGGCCCGCCAGGTGGTGATTGACCGGGCCGATGAATTTGCGGCCCGCATCCGAGACACGGCAACGCGCCTGTCCGAAATCGGTGAAACGGCCAAATTGCAGTCAGCCCAGGTGGCCCGCGATATCAATTTGCTGGCCGAACAAGTGGCCACGTTGAACGACCGCATTGGCCGGGCCACCGCAGGCAACGCGGTGCCCAACGATTTGCTGGACCAACGCGATGCCCTGATTGCGCAGTTGGGGCAAAAAGTCAAAATTTCTACCGTGGGGGCCGATGACGGCAGCATCACCGTGTTCGTCGCTGGCAGCTATCCCCTGGTTCTGGGGAGCAATGCCGCCCGCCTGTCGGTTGAGCGGGATGCCCTGGACCCTGACAACCGCCAGGAGATCAACTTCGTGCAAGGCGGGACGAAGTCCGCTATTCCTGACGATTTTTTGGTGGGTGGCGAATTGAAGGGGCTGCAAGACTTTATCAACGCCGACATGCCCAACACGCGTGCCGAGTTGGGGCGAATGGTCCTGGCGCTTGCGGCTGGCATCAACCAGCAGCACAACAGTGGTTTGAACCAAAGTGGCGCATCGGGGGGGGACTTTTTCACCTATGAGTTGAATGCGGTACCGGACAGTGCGCCCCCCGGGCTGGGCATTGCGGTGGCCGACCACACAGCACTGGTCGCCAGTGACTACGAGGTCACATTCACCGGCGCCACCACCGCCACGGTGACGCGCCTCAGCGATGGCGTGGCGTTTGCGGCAGCCGGATTGCCGCTGTCGTTCGATGGCCTGACGCTGACGCAATCGGCCGGTGCCACCGCAGGCAGCCAGTTTTTGTTGAGACCCGCCGCAGACGCTGCGATGACGCTTGACGTGGCCATCAGCCACTCCGCCGATTTGGCGGCGGCCAGTTCGGTGGGCTTGGTGGCTGGCACCGCCAACGGAGCGGGCTTGACCGTCGAGGCGGTCAACCAGGTGAGTTTTCCCGCCGGGGCGTTGCCCGTGTCCATCGCGTTCAACACTGCTGGCCAGATTTCGCTGGGAGGGGGAGCGTTCCAGGCCTTTACCCCCGGCACTCCCATGCTGGTCAACGGGTATGCCATTACCCTGCGGGGCACCCCCACGTCCTCGGACACGTTTTCCCTCACGGCACTGGGTTCGGTGGCTGCGGCAGGCGCCATCAAATTCAATGGAGGCAACGCCCAAGCCATGCTGGTCCTGCGCGATGCGGTCACGTTTGATGGCAGCACCAGTTTGTCTGACGGGTATGTGGCGGTGTTTTCTGCCGTGGCCTCGCGTCTGAGCGAGGCCAAGTTCTCCGCCCAGTTCTCCAGCGGTCAGGCCGCCTCGGCTGAAACCCAGCGGGCCAGCCAATCGGCGGTCAATTTGGACGAAGAGGCCGCCAAACTCATCCAGTACCAGCAGGCGTACCAGGCGTCTGCCAAGTACATGGGCACGGCGCAAAGCCTTTTTGACACCTTGATGTCGGCGTTCCGTTGATGTCCAGCCTGCCCAGTTTTACCTTCGGGAGTCAGCCATGAGCCTCTACCGTGTCTCTACTGCCAACACTTACGACCGTGCGTTGTTCAACATCCAGCAACGGCAATCCCAAATGGGGGTTTCCCAGGAGCAATTGAGTTCGGGCAAACGCGTGGCCAAAGCCAGTGACGATGCCGTGGCCGCCACCTTGTCCGAGCGCACCCAAAACAGGCTTGCCCGCACCGAGGCAGATTTGCGTGGTTTGGAGGCCTCGCGCCGCTCATTGGCCCAGGCCGAAAGCACATTGGGGTCGGTGTCCGAGCTCTACGCCCGTGTCAAGGAGCTGGTCACCCAGGCCGGGAATGGGGCACTCAACGCGAGTGACAAAGCAACGATTGCAGACGAACTCACCGGCATTCGCGAACAAATCGTCACGTTTGCCAACCAGAAAGACACCACAGGAAGCCCGTTGTTTTCGGGTTTAGGCCCGTTGAACGCGTCCGGGGACTCATTTGTCGAAACGTCATTTGTGCCGGTGGCCACGTCCTATGGCCCGGACGGGCGTGCCGTCAACTGGGATGCGCTGGATGGCCAGTATGCCGCCACGGCCACGGCCTTGCCACGCAGCGTGGACGGCGCCAGGGTATTTGGTGGCGCGGGGGACAACATTTGGGAAACGCTGGATCGCGCCATCGGTGCACTGGAAACCAACCTTACCGGCAGCGCGCTGGACGCAGAGTTGGACGCAGTGCATGCCGATTTGTCAGTCCGGCAAGACAGTTTGTTGTCCACACGCGGCAAATTGGGCGACTGGCTCAACCGCGCCGACAGCATGGCGCTGCTGTTTGAAGACCGCACCGTGGCCTACGAAAAAGAAAACTCCGAGCTGACCGACGTCGACATGGTCAAAGCCGTGACGGACTTCGAAATGAACCAGACGGCTTACCAGGCCGCGCTGCAGTCTTACGCCCAAGTGCAGAAAATGTCGATGTTTGACTATTTGAGGTAATGTTGGTGCATGTTGCACTCGCCCCTTGACAACATCGCACTGGCCTATGAACCCGTTTGGGACAAGGGCCGCCGCATTTGCGCCACCCGCCTCACCGTGCACGCGGTGGACACCAAAAAGGTGGACATCACCCAGCTGCTGACGTTTGTCACAGACGGCCTGCCGCCCGACGCCCCCCCTTTGCTGCTGAACCCCGTGGCCCCTGCCTTGCTCGTGGCCATGCTGAAGCAGGCGCCGGTGCGCAACACCTGGCTGGAAGTGCCCGAGTTCATCTGGGCCAAGCCCGAAGCCCTGGAGCTGTTGCTGCATGCGCGCCGCTACGGCCACCAGTTGCTGTGGCGGGGTGAACTGGCACGGTTTGCGCCTTACGCCAAGAAATTCCAGGGGTTGCGCGGCGTGCTCGACGTGTCGGCCGACGATGCCTTGCTGGCGCTGCGTGTGGCATCGCAAGGGGGCGAGTTTTCTGCCGTGGGCGCGTCCGAGCGGGTGGACAGCCCCATCCTGGCCGGGCACCTCTACACCGGTGTGGCCAGCCGCGCGGTGGCCGACCACGCGCTGGACAAACGCCAGGCCTGGGGGGTGGTGGGCTGGCCCGTGGACGAACTGCTGAGCGAAAACGAGCGCCAGCCCCTGCCCATGGACCAACGGGTCATGGTGCAAATCATGCAGGCGCTCGACGCCGAGGTCCCCATTCAGCAAGTGGGCCGCTTGCTGGTGCAAGACCCCGTGGTGGTGTACCGCCTGTTGCGCATGGTGAACTCGGCCGCCTTTGGCCTGACCCACGAGGTGGAGTCCATCCGCCACGCGTTGATGATGCTGGGCTACGACAAACTCAAGGCCTGGCTGCGCAGCGCCTACGGGGGCGCCAGCAGCGATCGCTCGCTGCACCCCGTGCGCCACACCCTGTTGATGCGCACGCGCCTCATGCGTTTGTTGCTCGACCCCAATTCCGACGAAGAGCTGAAGGGCGAAATACAGCTCACGGGCGTGTTCGCCCAGCTCGACCGGCTGATGAAGGAACCCCTGGCCGAGCTGTTGCGCCAATTGCCCGTGCCCGACCGCATTTTTTCCACCCTGGTGCGGCACGACGGCCCCTATGTGGCCTACCTGGACGTGGCCAACGCCGCCGCCGACCCCACCCGCGTGGCCGACATACCCGCCATTTGCGAACGCAGCGGCTTTGCCATGGAGGAGGTGAACACCGCGATACTGGAGCTGTTGGCCACCGCCCACGAACCCACCGACCAAAGTTTTGCCCCCGTGCCCGACCGCTCCAAGCGCCTGGGCTGACCCTTTTCTGACCCATGCACACCACCGCCCTGGTTTTGTTTTCCGGCGGGCAGGACTCCACCACCTGCCTGGCCCACGCGCTGTCGCGCTTCGAACGTGTGGAAACCGTGGGCTTTGACTACGGTCAACGCCACCACGTGGAAATGACCGCCCGCCTGACCGTGTTGGCCGAGTTGCGCCAGCAGTTTCCCACCTGGGTGTCCAAACTGGGTGACGACCATGTGCTGGACCTGGCCGTGTTGGGCCAGGTCAGCGAAACCTCGCTCACCCGCGACATGGCGTTCCAGATGGAAAACACCGGCCTGCCCAACACCTTTGTGCCCGGGCGCAACCTGCTGTTTCTCACCCTGGCCGCAGCGCTGGCCTACCGCCGCGACCTGCAAGTCATCGTCACCGGGGTGTGCGAAACCGATTTTTCAGGCTACCCCGATTGCCGCGACGACACCATGAAAGCCATGCAACTGGCGCTGTCGCTGGGCATGGACAAGCGTTACCTGATCGACACCCCGTTGATGTGGATCGACAAAGCCGCCACCTGGCAACTCGCCCACGACCTGGGCGAGCGCGCCCACCCAGGGGGGGGCGCGCAGCTGGTGGACCTGATCACCGAGCACACCCACACCTGCTACGCCGGTGACCGCATCCACCGCCATGCCTGGGGTTACGGCTGCGGCGTGTGCCCTGCGTGCGAACTGCGGGCCAAGGGCCACGCGGTTTGGCGCCGGGTTTAACGGGGCACGCCCATTTCCACGTAACTGCGGTGGAACGCCGCCACGCCAGGGCGGTGGGCAATGGACACCAGGCCACCGTTTTCGGCGGCCACCAAGGCCTGCAGCCGCTGGTACAGCGCCTCTTCGGCGGGGGCGTCCAGTGCGCTGGTGGCCTCGTCCAGAAACAGCCAGCGGGGCTTTTTCAGCAACACGCGGGCCACGGCCAGGCGCTGCTGTTCGCCGCCCGACAGGGTTTGGCCCCAAGCCCCTTCTTCGTCCAGGCGGCCCACCAGTTGGGGAAGCAGGGCATCGGCCAGGGCGGTGTGCAGCTCGGCATCGGTGTAGCGCGTGGCCGCTTCCGGGTAGGCCAGGGCTTCGCGCAGCGGGCCGTTGGGGAAATAAGGCCGCTGGGGCAAAAACAGCGTGCGCCCCGGGTGGTCGGCCGGGCGCTGAAGGTCGCCTTTTACCCAAGGCCAAATGCCGGCCAACGCCCGCAAGAGGGTGGATTTGCCCGTGCCCGATGCCCCGCGCACCTGCACGGAGTCGCCCGGGCGCACGCTGAACAAGGCCGGTGGCGCCAAGGCCTGTCCGCCGGGCAAGGCCAGCGCCAGGCCATCGGCCTGCCAGTGGTCACCGAGAGGGGTATTGGTGGGTTCATTATTTGTAGTGAACTTGTCAATACTATCAAGCGCTATGGCCTTAAAATTATCTTCAAATGAGGTCAGCCGGTCGGTGGTGGCCCGCCAGGCGGCCAGCGAAGCGTAGTTGTCCACAAACCACGACAGCGAGTCTTGCACCCGGCCAAAGGCCGAGGCAATTTGCATCAGTTCCCCCAGCTGGATGGCCCCGCTGAAAAACCGGGGTGCGGCCACGATGAACGGGAACACCACCGCTGCCTGGCCAAAACCCACGGTGAACCAGGTCAGCTTTTTCTGCGCTTTCATCAGGGCCAGGGTATTGGCCAGCACCAAGCCAAACCGCGCCCCCAGCCGCTGGTTTTCCACCGCCTCGCCGCGGTCCAGCGCGATGGATTCGCTGTATTCACGCACCCGGATCAGGTGGTGGCGGAAGTCGGCCTCGCGCTTTTGCTGTTCGAAGTTCAGGCCCATGAGTGGGCGGCCAATGAAGTGGCTGATGACACTGCCCACGGCGCAATACACCACGGCCGCCCACACCATGAAGCCCGGAATTTCCCAGCGCTGTCCCCCGGCCTCGAAGCCGAACGCACCCGACAGCCCCCACAGAATGCCCACAAAACTCACCAGCGTGACCACCGCGTTCAGCAGCCCCATGCTCAGCGACACGGTGTAGCTGGTGAACTGGTTCAGGTCGTCTGCAATGCGCTGGTCGGGGTTGTCGGGCTGGGTGTTGCCGTTTCGCGCGTAGCGGTCCAGCTCCATGCGGTAGAACGCTTGGGCCCCCAGCCAGCGGTCCAGCATGTGGGTGGTCATCCACGCACGCCAGCGCATTTCCAGCAGTTGCGTCAGGTACAGCTTGTAAACCGCGATGACGATGTAACCAAACGCCAGGTAGCTGAAGCGGCCCAGCTGCGTCCAGAACACGCCCTGGTCTTTGTTTTGCAGCGCGTCGTAAAACAGCCGGTTCCAGTCGTTGATTTGCACCAGCATGAACACCGTGCCCAGGTTCAGCGCCACGATGGTGGCCAGCAAACCCCGGGCTTGCCATTTCAGGTCAGAGTTGAAGTAAGGCGCGGCCAGCGCCCACACGCGACGGGCGAGGGTGAACGCCACGGGTTTGGGAGGGGAAAGGGTGGGGGTGCTCACTGCTGTACCTTGGTCTCACTCTGAGGGGTCACTTGGGTTGGACACCCCGCTGGCCACATGGCCGGCGGGCACATGGCGTGCCGCCGATTCGATGTGGCCGGTCTGGTCGTCAAAGAAAAAATCGGGTTCAAATTCGCGCAGAAACTCGCCTTTGTCCAATCCGCCCAGGAACATGGCCTCGTCCACTTCAATGCGCCACGCCATCAGGGTTTGAATGGCGCGCTCGTGCGCCGGGGCACTGCGGGCCGTCACCAGCGCGGTGCGGATGCGCAGGTGGGGGGTGGCCGCCTGCTGCATGCCGTGCAGCGCCGCCAGCAAGGGTTTGAACGGGCCGTCGGGCAAGGGGTGCGCGGCATGTTCACGCTCGTGGGCTTGGAAGGCGGGCAGCCCGTGGGCCTGGTACACGCGCTCGGCCTCGTCTGAAAACAGCACGGCATCCCCGTCAAACGCAATGCGCACCTCGTGCGGGTGGGCGGTGCTGGCGTGGGCCGATTGCGGGTACACCTGCGCAGCGGGCACACCCGCCGCCAGCGCGGCGCGCACGTCGCTCAGGTGGGTGCTCAGAAACAGGTTGGCCCGCAGCGGCTTCAAGTAGCGCCAAGGGGCCTCGCCCCGGGTGAAGGTGCACCGGCTGATGGGCAGTGCGTAGTGCGCTGCCGAGCGCATGACGCGCAAGCCGCTGACCGGGTCGTTGCGAGACAGAATGACCACCTCCACCCGCTGCACACCGTCCTGGTTGAACGCCAGCAGCTTTTGCACCAGCGAAAACGCCACGCCCGGGCGTGCGGGGGTGTCGAGCCGGTCGAGCTGGAGCTGCATGTACGCGCGGTCATTCGCTTGCTCGAACACCTCGTTTTCTTCTTCAAAATCGAACAGGGCGCGGCTGGAAATGGCCACCACCAGTTTGCCGTCGAGTGTCATGGCCATGGCTTTCCCCTCTTCCCTTGGGTTACTTCACCAACTGGTTGAGCTGAATGATGGGCATCAGCACCGCGAGCACGATGAGCATCACCACACCACCCATGGCCACGATCAGCAGCGGCTCCAGGAGGGTGGCCAGTTGCAGGGCGCGGCGCTGCACCTCGTTGCCCAGCTGCTGGGCGGCGCGTTGCAGCATCACCGGCAACTGGCCGGTTTGTTCGCCCAGGCGGGCAAACATGGCCAGCAGGCCGGGAAAACGCTTTTTGCCTGCCAGCGCCGAGGCCAGCGGCGAACCTTCGCGCACCAGCACCAGGGCATCGAGTGCGTCGGCCCGCATGGCGCGGTTGTGCAGGGTGTCGGCGGCGGTTTGCAGGGCTTTCAAAATCGGCACGCCCGCTGCGGCCAGCATGGCCAGCGTGGCGGCAAAGCGGGCCGCGTTGTAGCCCCGGGCCAGGCGCCCCACCAGGGGCAGGCGCAGCCAGGCCGCGTCCATGCGCAGCCGCAGGGCCTCGTTTTGGCGGCCCAGCACCAGCCCGGTGCCCGCCGCTGCCAGCAGCAAGGCACCCAGCCAGCCCCAGTGGCGCACCGCATCGCTGATGGCGAGCATGGCCACCGTGAGAAAGGGCAGGGCGCGTTTGCTGCCCGCAAACACCGAGGCCACCTGGGGCACCACGTAGGTCACCAGAAACAGCACGATGACCACCGCCACCAGGCTGACGATGGCGGGGTAGAGCGACGCACCGATCAGCTTGCCCTTCAGGTTTTCACGGGCCTCCAGGTCGTCGGCCAGGTTGTCGAGCACAGCGCCCAGCGCACCGCTTTGTTCGCCTGCCGCGATCACGGCGGTGTAGACCTCAGAGAACTCGCGCGGGTGCTGTTGCAGGGCGCGGGCGAAGGTGGAGCCCGCGTTCACCTCGGCGCGCAGCGTGGCCAGCAGGTGGCGCTGGCGCTCGTCGTCGGCCTCGTCGGTCAGGGCGCCCAGGGCACGTTCCAGCGGCAGGCCGGACGCCACCAGCCCGGCCATTTGCCGCGTCCACACGGCCAGGGCTGCCGGGCCGTACACGCGGCTGGCCCACAGGGTGCGGTTGAGCCCGGTGCCACCGTCGATGGCCTGCGCCGCAGCGGGCTCCACCACCAAAGGCACCAGCCCACGGCTGCGCAGCAGGCCACGCGCGGCGCGCGCGGTGTCGGCTTCCAGCAGCCCCTTTTCGGTTTGGCCGCTGGGGGTGAGGGCTTCAAAGGTATAGGCTGGCACGTTTCAAAATAAATAGCTGCCTGCGCAATAGCAGTAATCGTTAAAGACCATAAGTCTTGAAAAATTTGAGGCCACTGGGTGGCGAAATCCATGGCATTTGACCATTTGCCCATGATAGGGGTCGACACCCGGGAAAAACGGGTTTTTGGGAGCCGAGGCGTGTGATACAAAGACAGGCCCACCAACTGGGTGGTTTTCAACAGGGAGATTCACATGCAACACATGGCTTTCAAATGGTCAGCGGTGGCCTTGGCCGTCGGTCTGACGGCTTGCGGCGGCGGCGGCAGTAGTAGCAGCAGCAGCGGCAGCGACACGGTGGTTCCAGTCCCGGAGCAGTCTACGGCCTTCACCGTCAGCGGCAACGCGGTCAAAGGGCCCATGAACAAGGCGGTGGTGGTCGCCTACAAAGTCAACGCCGATGGCACCAAGGGCGATGAATTGGGTCGCGACGTGTCCGACGAAGCCGGCGGGTATGACATTGCCGTCAAAGGCTATACCGGTTTGGTTTTGGTGGAAGTGACGGTAGCTGCCGACACCACCATGGTTGATGAAAGCACCGGCACCACCATCACCCCACCCGCCGGCTTCACCCTGCGGGCCAGCGTGGCATCGCCGGTGGGGGCTTCTGCACAAAGCGCCAAGTTGTCCGTTCAGGTCAACCCTTTGACTGAAATGGCCGTTGCGTCCGCTGTCAAATCAGGCGGGTTGAGCGTTGCCAACATCGAAACCGCCAATGCGGAACTCAGGACCGTGTACGGTTTCAGCCCCACAGACGATGCACCGGTTTTTGTCAACGGAGTGCCTCAAAACAAGGCGGCCGTCACGTTGTTTGCCATTTCGAACATGGCCAAGGCCAACGACCTGGAAGCTTGTGTGGGCGCAGAAAATCAAGCCGCCAAGGTCAAGTGCGTGATCGAAGAAATGGCGGCCAAAGGTGCGCAAAATGCCGCTGTGGCCAGCGCGGTGAACCTGCAAATTGCAGTGGTGGCCAAGCGAGACGGCGTGCCTGCGGGTGCCGTGCCCACGATCAACACCCAGGTGCCCCCCGCTGCACCGGAAGCGACGGCAGTGGCGCAGGCCAAAGCCATGATGGCCAGCCTGCGCAGCAACGCCCAAGCCCTGTCGGCCTCTGACCTGTCGCTGCAAACCAAGTTGATGGAAGTGCAAACCGCGGTGGACAACACCGTGCAGCCGGTTGTGGAATCCACCTTCGAGATGTTGCGCACCATGGACTTTGGCGTGCAGCTGCTGGAGGACGCCCAGGCTGGCAAAGGTGTTTACGGCGCAAGCCGTTCGGGCACCCCGTATGGGTCTGGTTGCACGGTTTACACCGGTGACACGGATGACAGCGGCAATTTCACCTTCCGCACAACAGCCACCACGGCGGCCAATGCCAAGGTCGTGGGTTGCAGCTCGTATTCGGTTCTCAATATCGACGCACAAGACTCGGTCACGGGTGTGCCCAACACCTGGCGTTGGCGGCATCGCCTGTTGATTGCCCCCAAGGTCGATGCGCAGGGCACGTATGTGGTCAAAACCATGGCCCGGCGTGAGTATATTTCGTGCACCGGACAGGGCGCCTGTGGGGCTTTCTCACAGACCTATGCAGGCACTGCAAACCAGGGCAAACCTGTGCCAGTGGGGCAGTACACCGACAATTCCGGTTATTCCGTGCAGCGTGGTGACGAGGGCGTGGCCGATTTCACCCGCACCCTGGTTGACGGCAACTTGACGGCCTTGCGCTTGTCGGGAACCACTGCCCCCAGTTTGCGTTACCGGGGGCTGGGTGCGAGCCCGGTGCTGGACAACGGCAATGGCCGCTACCACGAAGTCAACCTGGATGTGGTGAAAACCACGGTCAATGGCTTGGAGAAGATTGCATTTGGCAGTGATGCGGTGATCAAGTTCTTCAGCCGCGACAGCGCGAATACCCCCACGGTCTTCAGGTCTTCCATTGGCATTGGCAAGGACTCCTACCTTCAAGCGCCTGCCGCTGCTGGTGCCAGAGATGGCACAGAGGCCTTTAAGCTGGCCATCGGCTACGTGGCCGGCAACAGCGCTTTGCGCGGCAGCCTGGAGGCCACGAACAGCCTTTGGGACAAGTCGAAAACGGCGTACATGCCCACCAAGCTCGTGTTCGGCGGGCGCCTTGAGACGCGCGCGACGTCCAGCAGCGACTGGGTGGACTTTTGGCGGGGCAACCTGGCCCTTGAGGCGTTGAACTTTGCTGCCTTTGACACCAGCCTTCCCCGCAGCAGCACCAACCCGCAAACCATGAAAGCCACGCTCAACGCTGCGGTGACCATCCCCAATCGCCCGGTTTTGGCGGTCAGAGACTTGATGGTGGTGGGCACTGACCAGGGGCTCAACCAAAATGCCGTTCTTTCGGGCCAATACGTGCAGGGTTCTTTGGTGATCAACCTGAATGGCACTTCCGCCACCGGCACAGCCGGCCGGGTGACCTTGGAGAGTTCGACCGGCATCAAGCTTGACTACGATGAGTCCAAAACCGTGCACCCCCTGACCAAGTCGGGGATCAAGGTGGGTGAGTACAACGCAAGCACTCAGCGCATCGACTACATCGACGGTACGTTCGAGCAATTCTGACCTTTGGGGCCCTGAGCGAGGGCTTCTTTTTCAGACCAGCCCGCCTTGTGCGGGCTTTTGTTTGGGTGTCAACATGAAATCGAATTTCAAATTCCGCCTGGGTTTGCGCTCAGTCACCGGGCTGCTGGTTGTTGCGGCTGGCACGGGAGGGGCGTGGCCGCTGGCAAGGGCGTCCGAACCTGAGACCGCATGGTCCACCCGGGTTTCGGTCGAGACGCATTCGGTGGCCCAAGGTTTGCCGGTGCTGGCATTGGACCGTGACGATTGGCACAAACTGATCACCATCGGCCCCGACATGGCGCGTGCAACCCAGCGGGTAGGGGCTTTTTGGGAGGTGGAACACCCTTCAGGCTGGCGGTTGGGGGCGGTGGCCCGTTCGCAGGCCAGCGTGGTCGCCAGCCCTGGTGCGCTGGCCCTGGCGCAGGCAGGGGCGGGTGACACGGTCGATGCCCAATTTGATTTGAGTGCCTCTTACCTGGGCTGGCGCGGCCGCGGTCTGACACTGGGTTTGCCCTGGCAGTCCCTGGACAAGGGGGCCTGGACGTGGACGGCCGATGTCCAGTGGCTGCAGCTGACGGACTTGCGCCACACCCAGCTGGGCGGCGTGGCCCAATACCAGGCAGCCTCTCAGACATACGGTTTCGATGTCACGGCAGACAGGGCCAGTCGGGGTATCACAGGCCCTTTTTTGGGTGGATCGGATGTGACCGGGACTGGGTACTCGGTTTCATGGGCTGCCAAGGGGCGCATCAGCCCTGGCTTGACGGTCAGCCTCAAGGCCGAAGATGTGTGGTCTCGCTTGCGCTGGGGGCGGCTGGCCCGGGAGCGGTTGCACTTGAACACCCAGGTGGTACGCCGTCGGGCCGACGGTTTTCTGGACTACGCGCCCGCCATCAGCGGGCAGCAGAGCGTTCAAGCGCTGAGTGCCCGCATGGGGGCCCGCGGCGACGCGCGGCTGGTGTGGCAATACGCACCCACGTCCACCGTGTCAGCGCGCTGGCACCGGCTGGCGGGCATGGATGAGTTTTGGCTGGGGTGGAGCACCGCGTGGCCCGACAGTTCGCTGGGTTTGCAGCTGGGGTGGGAGACGGTTCGGCAAGCGGCGGCGGCCAAGCTGACCTGGCATGGGTTTTATGTGGACATGGGGAGCGATGGAAGGGGCACGCTGTCGGAGTACCGCCAAGTGGGGTTGGGCTGGACCAAGCGGTTTTGAGGGGGCAACCCTCAAGAACCACCACCCGCCATTCATTCGATCGGTGGCCGCCTCTGTTGGCGGGTGTCAATCCCGCGTGACGCGCAGCAACTCGGCCCGGCTGGTGGTGCCGTTGGCCACCAGGCGCTCGCCGTCGGCCCGCATCAGGGCCATGCCCTGGGCCAGCGCGGCGGTGGTCAGTTCGGCTTGCGGGGCACAGCGGTGGATGAGGCCACGCTGGGCATCGTCCACCACCAGCAGCTCGAAAATGCCGGTGCGCCCGGTGTAGCCCGTGTGGCCGCAATGGGCGCATCCCACCGGATGCCACTGGCCCTCGCCGTCGGCCTTTTTGCAGTGTGGGCACAGCCGCCGCACCAGCCGCTGCGCCAGCACGCCAGCCAAGCTGGAGCTGAGCAAAAACGGCTCGATGCCCATGTCGGTCAGGCGGGTGACGGCGCTGGCCGCGTCGTTGGTGTGCAGCGTGGCCAGCACCAGGTGGCCGGTCAGCGAGGCTTGCACGGCAATTTGCGCGGTTTCAAAGTCGCGGATCTCGCCAATCATGATCACGTCGGGGTCTTGGCGCAGGATGGCGCGCAGGGCCTTGGCAAACGTCAGATCGATTTTGGCGTTGACCTGGGTCTGGCCCACCCCGGCCAGCTCGTATTCGATGGGGTCTTCCACCGTCATGATGTTGCTGCGCGCGGCGTCCAGCTTTTGCAGGGCCGAGTACAACGTGGTGGTTTTGCCCGATCCTGTGGGGCCGGTCACCAAAATGATGCCGTGTGGCTGGGCAATGAGCTTTTCAAACCGCGCCAGCGTGTCGCCCTGCATGCCCACGGCCTCGAGCGTGAGTTTGCTTTCAGATTTGTCCAGCAGGCGCAGCACGGCGCGTTCGCCGTGGGCGCTGGGCAGGGTGCTCACGCGCACGTCGATGGCGCGGGTGCCCAGGCGCAGGCTGATGCGGCCGTCTTGTGGCAGGCGTTTTTCTGAAATGTCCAGCTCGGCCATGATCTTCAGGCGGCTGATGAGCGCGGCATGCAGCGCCCGGTTGGGGCTGACCACGTCGCGCAGCGTGCCGTCCACCCGAAAGCGCACGGA
>CAYFFJ010000008.1:0-21409 GCA_964342395.1 uncultured Hydrogenophaga sp. | reverse complement strand
CCCCGTCGCGCGCCGCTTGTGACAGCAGCGCGTTGAGCATGCGGATGATGGGCGCGTCGTCAGCCGCTTCCAGCAGGTCTTCCACGGCGGGCAACTCTTGCATCATGCGGCTCAGGTCGGCATCGCTTTGCACCTCGCTCACCACGGCGGCTGCGCTGCCGCTGCCCCCGCTTTGGGCCGCGTACACGGCGCTGATGCGTTGGGCCAGTTCGGTGGCGGGGTGGCTTTGCAGGCGGCGGGTGCCGTGTTGGCGCATCACCTCGCTCAGGGCCGACAGCCGTTGCATGGCCTGTGCCTCTTCTACCTCGGTCTGGGCCGATTCGGGGCCCGCCCAGTGCAGGCAGCTGTCGTCGCCGTCGTGCTCCAGCAGCAGCAGGTTTTCGCGGGCGAAGGCGTAGGGCAGCGGGTATTTCACTGGCGGTCCTTCACCGCGCTGCTCAGTCCGTTGCTCAGTGTGGCGGGCAGCACTGGGGCTTCGTTGATGCCCAAAATGCGGCTGGGTTCGGGTTGTGCCTGTTGCTGCAGCGTGCGCATCATGTCGTAGCGGTCTTGGGCCAGTGCCTCGGTCTGGCGGGCGTCTCGCACCACCACCGGGCGCAGAAACACCATCAGGTTGGTTTTTTTGCGGCCCCGGCTCTGGCTTTTGAACAGGTTGCCGATGACAGGCAGGTTGCCCAGGCCAGGCACCTGCTCCACGTTGCCCGAGTATTCGTCTTGCAGCAGCCCGCCCAACACCACGATCTGGCCGTCTTGCACCAGCACGTTCGATTCGATGGAGCGCTTGTTGGTGGTGGGGCCGCTGCTGGCCGCCACGGTAGAGGCCACCACGCTGGACACCTCCTGGTAAATGCCCAGCTTCACGGTGCCGTTTTCGCTGATTTGCGGCTTCACCTTGAGTGTCAGGCCCACATCCCGGCGCTCGATGGTTTGAAACGGGTTCACGGTGCCGGTGGTGCTGCCGGTGCTGGTGAACGTGCCGGTGACGAAGGGCACGTTCTGGCCAATGATGATGCGCGCCTCTTCGTTGTCCAGCGTCAGCAAATTGGGGGTGGACAACACGTTGCCCTCGCCGTTTTCTTCCAGGAAGCGGGCCAGGAAGCCCAGCACGTACACACCGCCCTGTTCGTGGGCCAGACCGAAGTTCAAGCCTTTGCCTGGCGTGACCGTGCCGCTGGCGGCACCGGTGGCCAGGTTGATGATGTTTTTGCCCGCTGTGCCAAAGTTGCTGCCCAGCAGGCCGATCACGTTGTCGCCCTTGCTGCCCAGCGCGCCTTGCCACTGGATGCCGAATTCGGCCGCGCGTTCGGCGTTCACCTCGGCGATCAGGCTTTCCACAAACACCTGGGCGCGGCGCGTGTCGAGCTTGTCGATCACGGCGCGCATCTGGCGGTATTGCGGTTCGGGCGCGGTGATGATGAGCGAGTTGGTGGCCGGGTCGGCCTGGATCTGCCCGCCGGTGGACGGCTGGTTGTTTTGGGTCAGCGCTGTGGTGGCCGTTGTGTTGCCTGAGGCAGCGGTGTTGGCATTGGTGCCCGTCAGGCCGGTGGTGGTGCGGGCGGCGGAATTGCTGGTGCTGACGCTGTTGGCACCGCTGGTGTGGGTGCCGCTTTCAGCCGCCATGGCGGCACGCAGCGTGGTCGCCAGTTGCACGGCATCGGCGTTTTTCAGGTGCACCACGTGCACGTTGCCGCTGGCGTTGGCCGAACTGGGCTGGTCCAGTTTTTCCACCAGCGAGCGCACCAGGGCCAGCCGCGCCGGGTTGGCGGCGCGCACCACCAGCGCATTGCTGCGCGGTTCGGCCAGGATGGACGTTTTGTAAGTGGTATCGGCCTGGCCGGTGCCGGCCGCAGGCGCGCTGCCCCCTTCGGTCAAGCGGATGACCATGGCCGCCAGGTCGGCAGCCACCGCGTGTTTCAGCGCAATCACCTCCACGTCGGTGGCGGGGGCCACGTCCAGCGCGGCCACGATGCGGCCCAGGCGCTGCAGGTTGTCGGCGTAATCGGTGATGACCAGCGAGTTGTTGCCGGGGTTGACGTTGATGGTGTTGTTGGGCGTTATCAGCGGGCGCAGCACGGGCACCAGGTTGTTGGCGTTTTCGTGGCGCAGGGCAAAAATTTGCGTGGCGATCTGGTTGCCCCCGGTGGCCGCTGACGGCAGCTGGGTGGGCCCGCCGGCGTTCACCGCCCCGGCTTGCAGCTTGGCATCGGCCTCGGGCACCACTTTGTACAGGCCGCCGGTTTCCACCAGCGCAAACCCTTGCAGGCGCAGCGCTGCGGCAAACTGGTTCAGCGCGGCGGCAGGGCTGACCGGGCGCTCGGTGGACAGGCTGATCTGGCCCTTCACCCGGGGGTCCACCACCACGTTGCGCCCGCTGAGGGTGGCCATGGCACGGGCCACGGCCTCGATTTCGGCGGCCACGAAGTTCAGCGTGATGGGCTCGCCCGGCTTCACGCTGGGTGTGTGGGCGGGGGAGGGCGTTTGGGCCCAGGAATTTGAATAAAAAAGACCTGTAGCGCTTATTCCTATTGACAATGCAGCTATCAAAAAATTTGGCTTGAGGCCGGGCGTCAAAGGGGTGCGGTTCATGCGGTTCATCCGATTTTGATCAGGGTGCGCGCGCCTTGGCGGCGGCCCAACAGGTTCAGCAGGTTGGCCAGGGCCTCTTCGCGGCCAGGGCTGGCTTCGGCCACGCCTTCAAAGCGCAGGCGCCCGGCCACCCATTGGCCTTGGCCTTGCAATTGCAAGGCACCGGCCTGGGTGGTGAGAGTGAGCGTGGCACCGTCGCCGTTCGGGCCACCTGCGGTTGCCCCCCGCCACTGCAGCCGGTAGCTGCCCATGGGGCGCAGGGTGGACAGGCGGCTGGCGGCGTCCCTCACGTCCAGCGTGGCGCTGCCTTCGCTGCGCAGGCTGTGGGTGCCGATGAGCAGGGCCAGGCCCGGTGTGTGCAGCGCCAGTTGGCCTTGCAGTTGCAAGGTGTTCCAGGGCGTGCCCAGCCCGGCCAGCAGCGCGGCGGGCCACTGGCTTTGGTGGGCCGGCACGGCCACGCCCAGCGTGCCCCAGCCGGGTTGCAGCCACAGGGCCAGCCCCTGGGGGGTGCAGCAAGGGGCATTCAGCGCCAGGCTGAGGGCGGGGCCGCGGGGGGCGTTGGCGGTGGGCAGTCCCAACCAGGTGGGGCGCAGCTGCCAGCGCAGACCGCCGGGCAGGGCCGTGCGGCCCTGGCTGTCAAAGCCGCCGGTCAGCAGCACGTCGGCCTGGCCTTGCCACACGGTGCCGCGTGCATTGGCCAGCTGCACCTTGCCACCGCTGGCTTGGGCCACGGGTGCGGCCAGCCATCGGGCGGGGGCAAAACCCAGCACGGCCACCACAGCGCCCAGGCCAAACGCCACGGCCAGGCCCACGCGACCGGACGTGCCCAGGGCGCGCGCAAGGTGATGGGGGCGGGGTGAACGTGTGGAGCGGGCCATGGCAGCGGTCAACGCGAAAGGGCAAACACCGCGCTGCCTTGCCACACACCAGACCCGGGGCGAGCGGGGGCTGCTGCGGTGGGTGCGGCGGCGCTCAGCCGCAATTCGATGGGCGCGGTGCGGGCATTGATGCGCACCTCGGCCAGCCACTGGGCCAAGGCGGTGGCCTCGGCCGCTTTGAACGTGGCGGTGGCCTGGTCGCCCACGGCGTTCAGTTTGGCATCGGCTCCCAGGTGGCGCTGGGTGGCCGATTCCAGGGCCCGCAGCGCGTCGTCACGGCCCAGAGTCGGTTGGGTTTGCAGCGCCTGTGCCTGGGCGGCCAGGGCTTGCAGGTGTTGCAGTTCGGCGTCCAGCCTGGCGTGTTGGGATGGGGCCTGGCGCAGCGTGGCCAGTGCGGGGGCCAGGGCCAGCCACCACAGCAGGGCAACGGCCACCACGGCAGCGGCCAGCCCCAGGGCCCGGCGCTCGCGCGGGGCCAGTTTGGCCAGCCAGGGGGACAGTGGGGTGTTCATGGGCGGGTGCCGGGTGTGCCCGGTGTCAAGGTCAGCACCGGGGCGGTGTAGTGGCTTTGCCAGCCTTGGGCTTGCAGGCCTCGGCGCAGAGCGGTCACGCTGGCATCGGTGGCCTGGGCCAAGGTCAGGCGGGCCTCAGTGTTGGTGAAATGTATAGCTGACAAGGCAATACCGCCTTGCGACAGGGCCGAAAAATGGGCCAAAAGTGGCTCCACATCGCCTTGCCCCAGTTGCCCGCTGGCGCGTTGCAAGGTGGCCAGTTCGCGCTGCATTTGGCGCGGCGCGTCCAGCACCAGGGTCACGCCGGGGAAGGTTTGCGTGAGCAGGCGCTGGGCTTGTTGTTGTTTGGCTTGCAGGGCTTGCTTTTCTTGCCAGGCCAACGCGTTGAGGCCCACCAGCCCGCTGGCCACCAGCACGGCCAGCCCCCAGCGGGTGGGCCGCCAGGCGGGGGCGTGGGCCACTTGCAGCCAGGCGTCGCGCAGGCGTTGGCCTCGGCGGGCCCCGGCTGACAGCCTGAGGTCAAACTGCGCGGCGTTCCAGCCGCTCTGGGCGCCGCGCATCAGCCGTTGGGCAGGGGTGTGGATGGCAAAGGGATGGCCCACGGCCGCTTCGGCCAGCGCGGCACAGGCCGGTTCGGCCAGGCGTGGGGTGCTTTCGGGAGGAGGGGCGCCCACAGGGGTGTTGCCCAGGGGCTGGGTGAACACGCCCAGTGGGCCGGTGTGCACCAGCCAGGGCTGGCCGTCTTGCACCAGCGCGTGTTGCACCGGTTCGGGTTGGGGTGGCAGGTCGGGCACGATGCGCGACACGGGCCGCCCCGCCGCTTGCAGGGCCGCCAGGTGGGCGTGCAGGGTGGCCTGGTCGCAGGCCATCACCCAGGCCGGTTGGCCCGTTTTCCAGCCCGTTTGCCAGCCGGGTTGCAGGGCCAGGTGCAGGCTGGCAGGGTCGACCAGCAGGCGGTCTTCCAGCAGGCCGTCCAACGCTTGGCGCAAGCGGGTGGCGTGGATTTTGGGCACCGGCACGCGGTGCCACGAGGTGGCCCGCACGGGCAGCACCAGCACCACGGTGTCGTCGTGGGGCAGCAGGGGGGCTGCGTCTTGTCCGTGGGCGTGGGCGGTCTGGCCGTCGTGGCTGTGGGTCCAGGTCCATTCGGTGGTGGTGGCGTTCGGGCTTGGGGTCCACGCCAGGGGTTGCACCATCAGCACGGCAGGTCTCCCGGTGCGTGGGTCGCTGGCAGGGTGGGGTGGGGACTGTGCACGGTGGTGGAGCGGTCGGGCGTGGGCGGGAGGGGGCGTGTCATTGTAGTGAGGGGGCCTGGCCTGCGTTTTCCCCGGGTTGGGGGGCGCGGGCCGCGCTGCGTTCCCGCCACAAGGTGGTCACTTGCAGCCCGTTGCGCAGCACCAGCGAGCGCTCGTGCACCACACGTTGCCCCAAGCGCAGGCTGCCCTGCACTTCAAAGTAGCGGCTGGCGGTGGTGTGCTGGGCATCGTTCAGGGGGGCCTGGGTGTTGCCCAGCACGGCGCGGGCATCGGCCAGCGATTTGAACGGGGTGAGGGCGCGCTGGGTCACGGCACGGCGTGCACGGGCCATGTCCAGTCCCGGCAAGGCAGCCACCAGCAGTTCGGCCGGGGCGGTGTTCAGGTTGAGCGGGGTGCGTTCGGGCAGCACGGTGGTGTAGGGCGCCAGGCGCTGCAAGCTGCGGGCCGACAGGCCCAGCCAGCTGAGTTGGCCCAGGCGTTTGGGCAGCAGGGGGGTGGCGTCGCTGGCCGTGCTGGCGGTTTGCGTGGCGGTGCCTTGGCCCGCAAGGCTGGCCTGCACCCACCCACGTGCCACGGTGGCCAACTCGGCGTCGGGCAGGCCCAGTTGGCTGTAAAGGCGTTCGAAGGTGTGCAGGTCGGGCTCTGACAACTTGCCTTGCTGCGCCAGGTTGGCCCAGTTCAGGCGGCCTTGCTGGTCTTGGATGGCGCCTGACAAAAAGGCGTCGAGCGTGGGCGGTGGGTCGGTGTTTTTGTCGGCGGCCAGGAAGCTGGACAGGCGGGCCTCTTCCAGACCCACGGCCCAGGGTTCGGCCAGGTGGTCGCCCGCGCCGGTGTTTTGATTGGTGCGCGCATCCTCGCGCAGGATCAGCCGCGCCCAGTCCAGCGCACCCGTCAGCACCCAGCCCGCTTGCTGGCGCTCGCGCTCGGCCTCTTCCACGGCCACGTGCCGCCACTGCTGCCACAGCGCGGCACTGGCCAGGGCAGCCACCAGGGTGACGGTCAGCATGGCCAGCAGCAGGGCGGCACCGCGTTGGGGGCGGCGCCTCACGACTTGCCCCCGCCCAGCACGGGGCGCGCCCAGTCGCGCACCAGCTCGCCGCTCAAAGGTTGGCCACTGGAGAGGGTCAGCACCAGGCGCACACCGTCGGGCAGCGTGGCCAGGCTTGTGGGGGTGCTTTCACCTGACAGTGGGTTGGTCCATGCGTTGTCGCGGTGGTAGAAAACCTGCCAGCGATCGGCCTGGGCCACGGCCACTTGGCGGGGGGCATCGCTGGCCACGGGTTGTTGGCCCCAGCGTTGGGCATGGGTCCAGGCCTGGTTCAGGGCCTGGCGGGTTTGCAGGCCTTCGGTTTGCCAGCGAGTCCACTGCCCGTTGTGCAGGGCCCAGGCCACCACGCGCAGGCCGGGGCTGTGGGTGTCGGTTTCCAGCGGGTCGCGCCGCGTCAGGCGCAGGGTGCGGCCATCGAAGTCGAGGGCGGGCACCTCGCCGGTTTCGGTCAATGCATCGAGGTCGGCAGCCCATTGGCCCAGGCCCGCTTGCAGGGCCAGCAGGTGGTCGCCGCGCTCGCGGGTGTGGCGCTCGGTGCGGGCCATGCCGTCGATCGAGCGCCAGGCCATCAGTGCCAGCGCGGCCATCACGGCGATGGCCACCAGCAGTTCCACCAGCGTGAAACCTTGGGTGCGCGGGGGGTGGCGCGGCATCAGAACCGCCCCACCACGGTGGACAGTTGCAGCAAGGTGATGGCCCTGGGGCCTTCACCGGTGGGGGTGTTGACGCGCACGTCCACCCGCCGGAAGTTGGGGTTGGGCGTGGGCAACACGTCCACCTGCACCTGCAGCGGGCGCTGCGCCTGGGTGCAGGTGGTGGTGCTGTTGCCCACCCCAGGCATTTGGCGCAGCAGGCGCACTTTGGCCAGTTCGTTGTCGGCACACAGCTGGGCCAACAGTTGGTCGCCTTGCCGGTCTGAGAGCCGGGTGAGCGACGCGCTGGACTGCAGCCCCGCCACCAGCGCGATGGCCACCACCGCCAGGGCCACCAGCACTTCCACCAAGGTGAAGCCCCGCTCGCAGGCGTTTGAGTGCTGGGGGGTGGCGCGTGTCATGGGTGGGCCACGGCGGGTGGTTCGGCCTGCACCGCGAAGGGGCGCAGCCCATCGGTGCCCAGCCCCACGGTGCGTCCGGCCAGCGATAACACCACCTCGTGTGCGGCCATCAGGGGTTCTGGCCCCAGTGACAGGCGGTTGGCGGCGGTGTCGGGCGTGGCCTGGCCTTGTTGGGTCAGCCGGACCTGCGTGCCCGCAGCCAGCCAGTTTCGGCGCACGCCGTCCAGGGCAAAACCTTGTGCATTGGCCTGCCACACCACCGCCACACCGGTGGTGCGCGCCTGGGCGCGGCCGGCTTCGAGCAGGGCCGTCAAGCGTTGGGCTTCGCGTTCGAGCTGGGTGGCGGCTGGGTCGGGCAGCGCCAGGCTCACCCCGGCGGTGGCCAGCGCCACCAGGCTCACCACCACCAGCAGCTCCAGCAGGGTGAACCCGCGTTGGGGATCACCGTGGGCCTGGCGCGGGGCCAGGGGCTCAGGGCTGCCAGGAACCGATGTCGGCATTGTTGCCTTCGCCGCCGGCCTCGCCATCGGCGCCGAGCGACAGCACGTCCACCTCGGCATGCACGCCGGGGTTCAGGTAGCGGTAGGGGCGGCCCCAGGGGTCGGCAGGCAATTTGTCGAGGTAGGGCCGCCAGTTGGGGGGCACAGGGGCTGTGGTGGGGCGGGCCGTGAGTGCGCCCAGCCCCTGTTCGCCACTGGGGTAGCGCTGGTTGTCCAAGCGGTAGAGCTTCAGGGCCTGGGCCAGGTTGTTGACATCGGTTTTGGCGGCGGTGGTGCGGGCGTCGTCGGCGCGGTCAAGCACGTTGGGCACGATGAGCGCGGCGAGCACGCCGATGATGACGAGCACCACCATCAGTTCAATGAGGGTGAAGCCACGGGCCAGGCGGTGGCGGCTGGCCATGGGTTGCAGTCGGGTTGGGCGCAATGGAATCTCCCGGGAAGGTCGGTGCGGTGGGGCGGGGTGGCCCCTGGGGCCCGCAGGGGCTGAATCATAATGGCCGCATGTCCTTGATACCCCTGTCTTTGCCCGCCCGCTTGCCGCCGTTTGTGTCTGCGCCGTCTGTGCGCTGGCTGCCCATGGGGGTGGCTTTGCTGGTGTGGCTGCTGGCCGGGTTTTCGGTGGCCTACTGGGCTTTGCGCTGGGTGGGGCAAAGCCCAACCACGCCGGTGCCAGTGGCAGCATCGGCGCCCCTGCAAGTGGACCCCCAGGCGGTTGCCAAGGCCCTGGGTGCGCAGGTGGCGGTGTCTGCTGCCGCGCCAACCGCGGCACCCACGCGTTATGTGTTGACCGGTGTGGTGGCCCCGGCGGGCCAGGGGGTGGGTTCGGGCGTGGCGCTGATTGCCATTGAAGGCCAGAGGCCCAGCCCCTACCGTGTGGGCGCTGTGCTGGACGGACGCTGGCGGGTGCACGCGGTGCAGCGCCGCTCGGTGGTGTTGCAGCCGGTGTCGGGCGGTGCGGCAGGTGTCACCACATTGGTTTTGCCAACCGCTCAACCATAGTTAAAAATAGTAGCTTGAAACCCAATACAGTCAAGCGTTAGGTGCCTAAAAAGCTTTAAAATCACCCCAAGGTGGGGGCGTCGCCCTGCCCGTCGGTCGGGCTGGCTTGGCTCACACCCGCCGCTTCAAAACTGGCCATTTCATTCAACAGCAAGACGGCCGATTGCACCAGCGGCCAGGCCACCAGCGCGCCCGAGCCTTCGCCCAGCCGCATTTCCAGGTCGAGCAAGGGCTGCGCTTGCAGGTGGATCAGCATCAGCCGGTGGCCCACTTCAGCCGAGCGGTGGGTGAACACCATGTAGTCGGTGACGGCGGGGCGCAGGCCCCTTGCCACCAGTGCGGCGGCCCCGGCAATGAAACCGTCCACCAAAATGACGCGCCGCTCGCTGGCGGCTTGCACCATGGCCCCCACCATCATGGCGATTTCAAAGCCACCCATGGCGGCGAGCACCTCCAGGGGGGTTTGTGCCGCGCGGTGCTTGCGGGCCACGTCGAACAACACGCGCAGCTTGTGGTCCAGCTGCGAGTCGTTGAGGCCTGTGCCCCGGCCTACCGCATCGTCCAGTTGCACCGTGCACAGGCGCGACAGCAGCAAGGCGGCGCTGGAGGTGTTGCCAATGCCCATTTCCCCGAACGCCACCACATTGCCTGCCAGGTGGCTCACCACGTCCATGCCTGCGTGCAACGCGGCCAGTGCCTGTGCACCCGTCATGGCCGGGCCGCGGGCCATGTTGCGGGTGCCAAAGCCGATTTTGCGCACCAGCAAATTCGCCTGGCCACCACCGGTGGTGGCCTCTTCGGGCAGGGGCGAGGCCACACCGGCGTCCACCACGCTCAGGCCGAACCCGTGCTGGCGGGCCAACACGTTGACGGCCGCGCCGCCGCGCACCATGTTCAGCACCATTTGCAGCGTGACGGCCTGGGGATAAGCCGACACCCCTTCGTCGGCCAGGCCGTGGTCGGCAGCAAACACCACCATTTGGGGTTGCGTCAGGGTGACGGTGGTGCTTCGCTGGATCAGCCCCAGTTGCAGCGCCAACGGCTCCAGCCGCCCCAGCGCACCCAAAGGTTTGGTTTTGTGGTCCAGCGCGTAGCGCAGCTGCGCCTCCAGCACCGGGTGGGCGGTGGAATCAACGCGGGGCAGTTTGAAAGGGGGGGTGCTGGACATGGCAATCAGGCCTGCGGGCGCAGAAAAAGCTGGTAGACGGGGTTGGCGGTTTCTTCCACGCAGGGGAAACCCAGGTTGGCCAGGAAGGCGTCGAAATCGGCGTTGTCGCTTTGGGGCACTTGCAGGCCCACCAAAATGCGGCCGTAGTCGGCCCCCTGGTTGCGGTAGTGGAACAGGCTGATGTTCCAGCCCGGGCGCATCAGGCTGAGGAATTTCATCAGCGCCCCGGGCCGTTCGGGGAAGACAAAACGCAGCAGCCGCTCGTCTTGGGCCAGTGCAGACAGGCCGCCCACCATGTGGCGCATGTGTTCTTTGGCCAGGTCGTCGTGGGTCAGGTCCAGGGCTTTGAAGCCGTGCTCCCCAAATGCCCGAGCGATGTGGGTGCTTTCACCCTTGCGCTGGGTGGTCAGGCCCACGAACACATGGGCCTGTTGTGCGTCGCTGATGCGGTAGTTGAACTCCGTCACGCTGCGGGCAGCGGGGGCCCCCTGGCCGTCGAACGGCGGCAGGTTGCCGATCAGTTCACAAAACCGGCGAAAGCTGCCGCGTTCTTCGGGCAGTGTGACGGCAAACAGCGCTTCGCGCTCCTCGCCCACCTCGGCCCGCTCGGCCACGAAGCGCAAGCGGTCGAAGTTCATGTTGGCACCGCACAAAATGGCGGCGTAGGTTTCGCCTTGGGTGCCGTGCTCGGCCACGTATTGCTTGATGGCGGCCACGGCCAGCGCACCGGCGGGCTCGACGATGCTGCGGGTGTCCACAAAAATGTCTTTGATGGCGGCGCACACGGCATCGGTGTCCACCGTCATGAAACGGTCCACCAGGCCGCTGGCCACGCGGAAGGTTTCTTCGCCCACCAGCTTCACCGCCGTGCCGTCGGAAAACAGGCCCACGTCGGGCAGGGTGACGCGCTGGCCCGCCGCCACCGATTGCAGCATGGCATCGGAGTCGTTCATTTGCACGCCGATCACTTTGATGTCGGGCCGCACTGCCTTGATGTAATTGGCCACACCCGAAATCAACCCGCCACCGCCAATGGCCACAAACACCGCGTCCAGGGTGCGCGTGCCCAGGCCTTGCAGTTGCATCAGCATTTCCATCGCCACGGTGCCTTGGCCCGCGATCACATCGGGGTCGTCAAACGGGTGCACAAAAGTCAGGCCCTGCGTCTGCTGCAGAGCAACGGCGTGGTGGTAGGCATCGGTGTAGCTGTCGCCGTGCAACACCACTTCGCCGCCCAGGGTTTTGACCGCATCGATCTTCACCTGCGGGGTGGTGGTAGGCATGACGATGACCGCCCGCGTGCCCAGTTTGGTGGCGCTCAGCGACACGCCTTGGGCATGGTTGCCAGCCGATGCGCAAATCACCCCGCGCGCCAGCTGCTCGGGCGACAGGTGGGCCATCTTGTTGTAGGCCCCGCGCAGTTTGAAGCTGAACACCGGTTGCTGGTCTTCCCGTTTCAGCAACACCGTGTTGCCCAGGCGGCGGCTGAGCGCGCGGGCAGGTTCCAGCGCAGACTCAATGGCCACGTCATACACCCGGGCGTTCAGAATCTTGATGAGGTAGTCAGACGGTTGCAGGGCGTCGGCTCGGGGCATGGAAGGGGCGTTGTTCATCGTGGAGCAAGTTCAAAACAGGGCCTGATGATAGGCGGCAGACGAAAAAAAGCCCCAAGCCGTGAGGCTTGGGGCTGAATCCACCAATACGGAAAAGGTGGAGGAGACAACAGGTGTTTCGAAAAACGCTCGAAACTTACAATCAAGTGTACCGGCGGATATGCTGCATTGCAACAATTCCACAGCAATATTTCTCAGAAAGACACACAAATGGAATGCACCGTCAGTTGGACAGGCCACAGCGGTACCCGCTCGGCCATGGGGTTTGTGGCCGAAACCGGCAGCGGCCATGTGCTGACCATGGACGGCGCCCCCGATGCGGCCAAGCCCGAAAACGGCGGCGCCAACCTGGCCCCCCGGCCCATGGAAACGGTGCTGGCCGGTACCGGTGGCTGCACCGCCTACGACGTGGTGCTCATTTTGAAGCGCGGCCGCCATGCGGTGACCGGTTGCAGCGTCAAGCTCACCAGCGAACGCGCCGAAACCGAGCCCAAGGTCTTCACCCACATCCACATGCATTTCACGGTCACGGGCAAAGCCGTGCCCGCTGCGGCCGTGGAGCGCGCCATTGCCATGAGCCACGAAAAATACTGCTCGGCCAGCATCATGCTGGGCAAAACCGCAGACATCACCACCAGTTTCGAGGTGCTGGAGGGCTGATTTTCAAATGCGGTGCGCCACCGTCGTCATGGCTTTGGCCGCCGCTTTCATCGCCAGTCTCACCGGCAGTGGCAACTCCATTGCACTCGCCTGCTGTGCCTCGCGGGCATGGCGGGCTTCGTCTTCTTTCATTTGGGCCACCACGGCGCGCGACCCATGGTCGTTGGCGGGCAGGCGTTCCATGTGTCCCGCCAGGTGAGCCTCCACCTGGCGTTCGGTTTCCACCACAAAGCCCAGGCTGACCCGTTCGCCCAGGCGGCTGGCCAGCAGGCCAAGGCCAAACGCCCCGGCGTACCACAAAGGGTTCAGCAGCGAGGGGCGGGCGCCCAGCTCGTCCAGCCGCTGGTGTGTCCAGGCCAGGTGATCGCCTTCTTCCCTCCCCGCTGCCTCGAAATGCCGTGCCAGTGTCTCGTTGTTTGAAAAAGTGCGAGCCCCCAATGCCTGGGCGTTGTAAAGCGCCTGGGCGCACACCTCTCCCACATGGTTGACCCGCATCAGGCACCCCGACAAAGTGGCTTGGTCGGTCGAGAGATGCGTTTCTGAAGCCCCGCCAGCAAGGGGGAGGGGCTTCTTTGGTTGAACAAACAGGGTGGACAGGGCCTGGTTCGCGCTGCACAGCAGAACATCGGTCCAGGAGGGTGAGCGGTGTGGCATGGGGGCAATGGAGACTGGGGAAAACACGGAGTGTGCCGCGTTGAATCAGGTGAAATTTGCACCAAAATAGTGCATAGTTGTGGCGATGCAACAAACGGCCCAAGGGGTGGTTGAAAAACGCCTGGGAATTTTGCGCACCGCGCTGTGTTCTGGTGCAATAGCCGCAACTCCCCAAAACGGGGGTTGGCTTTCGGGCAACGCCCAACGCCTCTTTTTTCAACCTTGGAGAAATTCTCAATGAAAAAGACTCTGATTGCACTGGCCGCTGTTGCCGCCACTGGTGCTGCTTTTGCCCAATCTTCCGTGACCCTGTACGGCCGCGTTGACGCTTCTGTGGGCTCTACCAAGAACACGGTGACCGGTGTGTCCACCACCAAGTTGTTCAACGGCAGCGACGCTGGTTTGACCGGCAGCCGTTGGGGCATGAAAGGTTCTGAAGACTTGGGTGGCGGCCTGAAGGCTGAGTTCGTTTTGGAAAACCGTTTCAACGTTGACGACGGTGCGGAAACCTCTGGCGCACGCCTGTTCCACGGTCAGTCCATCGTTGGTTTGACCGGTGGTTTTGGCCAGGTTCACCTGGGCCGCACCTACACCGCTTTTGACTCTGCCAAGGCCGTGTCCGTTTCCAAGAGCGTGTTTGACTCTTCGTTCACGCCCAACGCCCCTGCCATTGGCAACTACGACGTTCGCGGTGCAAACCAGATCAAATACGTGTCGCCCACCATGGGTGGCTTCTCTGCCATCGCCAGCGTTGGCCTGAAAGAAAGCACCACCGCAGGTACCAAGAACATCACTTCTTTGGCTGCTCTGTACAGCGCAGGCCCCTTGGGTGCTGCCGTGGGCGTTCACAAAAACGCAGCTGGCGACAACGTGGTTGTCAGCGGTTCTTACAACCTGGGCGTTGCCGCCCTGTCTGCCGGTTACGCTCAGTTTGACGGTGCCAACAGCGGCAACGACATGAGTGGCTTCAACCTGGGTGTTGAAGTGCCCATGGGCGCGGTCAGCCTCTCCTTGGGTTATGCCAACGGCGAAACCGAAACCAACGCAGGTGCCAAGGTTTCCAAGTACAGCGGTTTCGGCATGGGCGCTACCTACACCCTGTCCAAGCGCACCAAGCTGTACGCTGGTTACAAAGACGACAAAACCAAGAACGCTGCCAACGCGAAAACCGCTGGTACACGTTTGTACGCAGCTGGCGTCCGTCACGATTTCTGATCTGCGCGATTCCCAAAATTGCCAAAAAAACCCTGGGCCATTGGCCCAGGGTTTTTTTTCGCCTTCAGAAGCGCAGATGGATTGTTGTGAAATGACCACGAACCCCGGGCCAGAGGCGGTTTTTCCGGGCAACTCCCGCAGTCAGGCTTTTCCCGTCGTTAAGATGAAACGGTGCGTTTTATGTCACTGCAGTGACTTTGGTTTTCGAAGTGCTGCCATGTTTAAAGGAAGTTACCTATGAAGAAGTCTCTGATTGCACTCGCCGTGTTGGCCTCTGTGGCCGGTGTTGCACAAGCTCAGTCCAGCGTTCAGCTGTACGGCATTGTGGACATGTCTTTGCAAAAATTCAAAAACAGCGCCACCAAGTTGGAATCGGGCGCTGTCAGCGGTAGCCGCTGGGGTTTGAAAGGTTCGGAAGACCTGGGTGGCGGCTTGAAGGCCAACTTCCTGCTGGAGTCTGGGTTTGCTGCAGACACGGGTGTGGCCACGGCCACCGGTTTCCAGCGCCAAGCCTATGTGGGTTTGTCTGGTGCTTTTGGTGAGGTCAAGTTGGGTAACGTCTACACCGCGTATGACGATATCAGCGGCGCCACCAACCCTGTGTTCGATTCGGTGTTGTCTCCCACCACCGTTTTCAAATCGACCGGGTACAACAGCAACCCCAAAAACAACCTGTATTTCGCAACCCCCACGTTTGCGGGCATCAGTGGTGCAGTGAGTTATTCGCTGGATGAAACCACGGCCAGCAGCACGGGTGTGACGGCGTTCCACGCCAAGTACGAAAACGGCCCTGTTTACGCGGGTTTTGCCTACCAAAATGAAGGTGTGGCTGGTTCGGCTGACAACAAGTTCACCCGTGTCAACGGTTCTTATGACCTGGGTGCAGCCAAGCTCTTGGGCTCTTACGGCAAGGTGGAAAAAGCCGGTGTGGTGGGTGACTTCACCGAGTACACCATTGGCGCCGATATCCCCGTGGGTTCTGCCATGGTGGCTTCCGTGGGTTATGCCAGTTCCAATCCCAAAGCTGCCGGGGTGTCCAACAGCACCGCGTATTCCGCTGGTGTGGCGTACATGCTGTCCAAGCGCACCACCACTTACGGCGGTTTCCTGAAGACCAACAAAGCGGCCGGTGATGTGTCGGGCGTGGTCGTCGGTCTGAAGCACACCTTCTGATTGTTCCGGTTTTACCGGTTCAACTCAGACAAAACCGCCTGCCTGCAGGCGGTTTTTTTTTGCCCTGGTGCCTTGGTGGCCGCTATCATTTGTGCCAGCAAGTCGCTTGGAATCGAGCGTTCACCCGTTGGAGCTGTGCATGAAATTCAAGCTGTCTATCCTGTTTGCCGCGCTCGCGTTTGCCTTTGTGGGCGTCAGCGTGGATCGCCACTGACAATGCCCAAACACTCCATTGAGACCGCCCGTCTTTCCCGTATCCGGGCGCACGGCAGGGCGTTTGCCCACATTGCTGCGTTCCACCCCGAGTTGACGGCTTTGCGGCGCGATTTGCATGCCCACCCCGAGCTGGGGTTTGAAGAGGTTTACACCACCCAGCGCGTGGTCGAATCGCTCAAGGTGTGCGGCGTGGATGAAATCCACACCCACATCGGGCGCACGGGCGTGGTGGCGGTCATCCATGGGCAACAACGCCGCAGTGGCCGCATGCTGGGTCTGCGTGCCGAAATGGATGCCTTGCCCATGGCCGAGCACAACGAGTTTCCGTGGCGTTCCGCCAAACCGGGCCTGATGCACGGCTGCGGGCACGACGGCCACACCACCATGCTGGTGGGCGCGGCACGCTACCTGGCCGAAACCCGGCAGTTCGATGGCACGGCCGTGCTGATTTTTCAGCCGGGCGAAGAGGGCCATGCGGGGGCCAAAGCCATGATCGACGACGGCTTGTTTGACCGCTTCCCGGTGGAGGCGGTGTTTGCCATGCACAACTGGCCGCAAATGAAGCCAGGCACTGTGGGCATCAACCCCGGCCCCATGATGGCTGCGGCCGACCGCATCACCATCCACATCACCGGCAAGGGCGGGCACGGGGCGCACGCCTACCTCACGGTGGACCCGGTGCTGGTGGCGGCGCACATCATCACGGCGGTGCAAAGCATCGTGTCGCGCAACGTGCGGCCCATTGACAGTGCGGTCATCAGCTTGTGTGCCATGCACGCGGGTGATTTGGCTGCGTTCAGCGTGGTGCCCGGCGAGGCCACGCTGGTGGGCACCGTGCGCACGTTCACACCCGCTGTGCAAGCCATGGTGGAGCGGCGCCTGAGTGAGGTGTGCACGGCGGTGGCCATGGGTTTTGGGGCCACAGCCACCGTGACCTACGAGCGCATTTACCCTGCCACTGTCAATTCAGCCAAGGAAGCCGACTTTGCCGCCGACGTGGCCGAGCGCCTGCTGGGGGCCGACCAGGTGGACCGCCAGCTCGACCCCAGCATGGGAGCCGAAGATTTTTCGTTCATGCTGCAGGCCAAGCCCGGCGCCTACCTGCGCCTGGGGCAGGGCGCTGAAAATGGTGTGGGCAGTTGTTTCTTGCACAACAGCCGTTACGACTTCAACGACGAGGTGTTGCCCCTGGGGGCCGCGTTGCACGCGGGCCTGATCGAGCAGGGCCTGGCTCCAATCCCGGCATGAGGGGGGCGCTGCCCTTCGCCACCTGTGGTGCTGCGACGGTCAAAAGACGCTGAAGAATGGCGCTCAGGCGTAACGTTTGCTGCGCAGGTTGTTCTTCATTTCTTTCAGCAGCGGCTGCAGCTTGGCGCCGCCTATGCGCAGTGCCACACAGGTGGCCAGCACGTCGATGATCATCAGGTGCATCAAACGTGAGGTCATGGGGCTGTAGCGGTCGTAGCCCTCGGGGTGGTCGGCTGCCAGGTGGATGTGCCCGGCGGCGGCCAGGGGTGAACCGCTGGTGGTGATCACAAGGGTGGTGGCCCCGTGTTTGCGGGCGATGTCGGCTGCGTCCATCAGGTCGCGCGTGCGGCCCGAATTGCTGATGACCACCAGGCAATCGCCCGGGCGCAACATGCTGGCGCTCATCACTTGCATGTGGCCGTCGCTGTAGGCAATGGTGTGCAGTCCCAGGCGGAAAAATTTGTGCTGGGCGTCCTGCGCCACGATGCCCGAATTGCCCGCCCCGAAAAATTCGATGCGTTTGTTGGCCGTGTGTGCGGCCACTAGGGCGTCCACCGCTTTTTCAATGGCGTGGCTGGAGGCGTCATTGCGGTATTTCAAAAAGGCGGCCACGGTGTTGTCGATGACCTTCACCAGCACGTCGCCCACTTTGTCGTCCACATCCACACTGCGGTGAATGAAAGGCACGCCCTCGCTGACGGTGCCTGCCAGCTTCAATTTGAAGTCGCTCAGCCCGTCGTAGCCCATGCTGCGGCAAAACCGCACCACGGTGGGTTTGCTGACGTGGGCGCGGCTGGCGAGTTCGGTCACGGGCAGGCTGGCGAAGGTGCGGGGATCCAGCAGCACCAGTTTGCCTACCCGCTGTTCGGCAGGGGCGAGTGAAGGCAAGGAGGCTTTGATTCGGTCAAGCATGGTGCGGTGTTGGTAACATACGGGGGGAACTGTACGAAATTTTATTACCCTTGCACATTGGCGTATGAACCAGCTTGACGCACTCAAACAATTCACCACCGTGGTGGCCGACACCGGCGATTTTTTGCAAATTGCCCAGTTCAAACCCCGTGATGCCACCACCAATCCCAGCCTCATTCTGAAGGCGGTGCAAAAGCCCGAGTACGCACCGCTGCTGGCGCAAACCCTGGCGCGCTTCAGCTCCCGTGACCTGGGTGAGGTGATGGACCGCTTGCTGGTGCGTTTCGGCTGCGAAATCCTTACCCACATTCCGGGCCGCGTGTCCACGGAAGTGGATGCGCGCCTGAGTTTTGACACCGAGGCCACCGTGGCCCGGGGTCAGCGCATTGTCGAGCTGTACCAGGCCGAAGGGGTGCACATCGACCGCGTGTTGATCAAAATCGCGTCCACCTGGGAAGGCATTCAGGCTGCGGCCCAGTTGGAGCGGCAGGGCATTCACACCAATCTCACGCTGCTGTTCAGTTTCTGCCAGGCCGTGGCATGTGGGCAGGCGAAAGTGCAGCTGATTTCCCCGTTTGTGGGGCGCATTTACGACTGGCACAAAAAGCAGGCCGGTGCGTCGTGGGACGAGGCAGCGCGTGCCGGGGTCAACGACCCAGGCGTGCTGTCGGTGCAAGGCATTTACAACCACTACAAAAAGCACGGCATTGCCACCGAGGTGATGGGTGCGAGTTTCCGCAACGTGGGGCAAATCACCGCGCTGGCCGGGTGCGACCTGCTGACCATTGCGCCCGAGCTGTTGGCCCAGCTGGCCGCCAGTGATGCTCCGCTGGCCCGCGCACTTGACGCCAGTGCCGCCCAGCAGCTGGACTTGCCTGCGGTGCAATACGACGAAGCCGCTTTCCGCTACGCGCTCAACGATGATGCCATGGGCACCGAAAAACTGGCCGAAGGCATCCGTGCGTTTGCGGCCGACACCTTCAAGCTGGAGGCCTTGATGCGCGCTTGACGCGCTGCACCGCTCACAACATGGGGGCGGTTTGGCTGGTCCCCTGTGGTGCGCGCGCCGGTGGCGTGACAGGTGCCAAATCCACCGTGGTGGTGTGTGGGCACAGCCAACGGGGGTGTTCGCGGGTGGCGTCGATACAGCCGCCGTCTGCGTAGATGCCGCGCCCGTCCCGGTAGCGCATCATGCGCGCCAAAATCCGTTTTTTTGCGTCTGCATGTGTGTCAGCGGGGCTGTTCAGTGCGGCCATGCGTTCCCACACCACGGTTTCGTCGATGGTGGGTTCACCGCTGGCGTGATGGACGATGGCGTCGCGCCAATAGTAAATTTCCAGGCACTTGCTCTCCAGTGTGTAGGCCGATTGGGGGCGCCAGAAGTCGGTGAACAGGCCTTGCCCCAGGTACACCACCCACGAACCTTCGAACCCCACCACATCGGCAGAGGCCTCGTCTGGGTTGCGGAACCACACCCGGTCGCCAGGCACGTAATACCGCTGGGGCAGGGGCTCTTCCAGACTGCCCACTTCGGTCAAAAACGTGTCGTGGAAGCGGCCTGAGGCAATGGCTTTGTGCCGCCATTGGTTTTCAATGGTTTTCAGCAGCGGGGGGTTGAAGGCTTGCAATGTGTGCGCCATGCCCAGCAGCAGCACGTATTCGGTGGCCCTGTAGCAAGAAAACGAGAACAACTCGCCTGACACACCGGGTTGTGTGGCCAGCGTGAGCGCGTCAATCAGGTTGGCCCCTGGTTTGAGGGTGAAGCCGGTGTCTTCGGCGTAGGTCCAGTGTTGTGCGGGGCGTTCCGCTGTTTCGGTGGCAAATGCCAGGGTGGTCAATTGGCCTGCATGGCCGATGTTTTTGCGCACATCGACGTGGGCGCACAACTCGTCGAAGGACGGAAACACCTGCAAAGTGGGCGACGCCAGCAGCGACACGGCAATTTCCAGTTCGGTGGAGCACCGTTGTTTGCCCAGCCTGTCTACCAGGCCCAGCGTGTCAAAAGCAGGGGTCAGTGTTGCCCAGGCTGCATGGGTGAGGCGAAAGTGCCAGCCCTGGGCGGTGGGGCCAACGTCAAGCCACGTCATGTCCACGCCGTGGGCTTGAAGCCAGTGGGAAATTTGGGCCGCAGCCGCCCGTTGCGTGAATTTGGGGCCTGTCGGCTGCGCATGCCTGACTTCAAAACCGCAGATGGCGGGAGGGGTGTCGGGCATTCGCGGTCTCCACAAGTGATTTGATTTGTGAACCCATTGGAACCGCAATAGCCTTTGGCCGGTAACAGGTATTACCCGGATAACTGGTTTTTTGGTGTGTTGGTGTGCAGGCAAAAAAAATCCCCACCGAGGTGGGGATTTTTGGGGGTGTCGGTCAAGACAGCCGGGGCATCACATGCCCATGCCGCCCATACCGCCCATGCCACCCATGTCGCCGCCACCCATGGAAGGTGCGTCGTCCTTGGCGGACTCGGCCACCATGCACTCGGTGGTCAGCATCAGGCTGGACACGGAAGCGGCGTTTTGCAGCGCGGTGCGGGTCACTTTCGTGGGGTCCAGAATGCCCATTTCGATCATGTCGCCGTAGGTGTCGTTGGCGGCGTTGAAGCCGTAGTTGCCGTTGCCAGCCAGGATGGCGTTGACCACCACGGAAGGCTCGCCACCGGCGTTGGCCACGATTTCGCGCAGAGGCGCTTCGATGGCTTTCAACACCAGTTTGATACCGGCGTCTTGGTCAGGGTTGTCGCCTTTGATGGTGCCAGCGGCTTGGCGTGCGCGCAGCAGGGCCACGCCACCACCGGCCACAATGCCTTCTTCCACGGCAGCGCGGGTGGCATGCAGGGCGTCTTCCACGCGGGCTTTCTTTTCCTTCATTTCAACTTCGGTGGCAGCACCGACCTTGATGACGGCCACGCCGCCAGCCAGCTTGGCCACGCGCTCTTGCAGCTTTTCGCGGTCGTAGTCGCTGGTGGCTTCTTCGATCTGCACACGCACTTGTTTCACGCGGGCTTCGATGTCAGCAGCGGCGCCGGCGCCGTCGATGATGGTGGTGTTTTCTTTGCCCACTTCGATGCGCTTGGCTTGGCCCAGGTCGGCCAGCGTCACTTTTTCCAGGGACATGCCGACTTCTTCAGCGATGACTTTGCCGCCGGTCAGGATGGCGATGTCTTCCAGCATGGCTTTGCGGCGGTCGCCGAAGCCAGGGGCCTTCACTGCCACCACTTTCAGGATGCCGCGGATGGTGTTCACCACCAAAGTGGCCAGGGCTTCGCCCTCGACGTCTTCGGCAATGATCAGCAGGGGACGGCCGGCTTTGGCCACTTGCTCCAGCGTGGGCAGCAGGTCACGGATGTTGGACACCTTTTTGTCGTACAGCAGCACGAAGGGGTTGTCCAGCAGCGCGGCTTGCTTTTCTGGGTTGTTGATGAAGTAGGGGCTCAGGTAGCCACGGTCAAACTGCATGCCCTCGACCACGTCGAGTTCGTTTTGCAGGGACTTGCCGTCTTCAACGGTGATGACGCCTTCTTTGCCCACTTTGTCCATGGCGTTGGCGATGATGTCGCCAATGCTGGAGTCAGAGTTGGCAGAGATGGAGCCCACTTGGGCGATTTCTTTGCTGGTGGTGGTGGCCTTGGAGGCTGCCTTCAGCTGAACGATCAGGGCTTCCACAGCCTTGTCGATGCCGCGCTTCAGGTCCATGGGGTTCATGCCGGCTGCCACGTAA
>CAYFFJ010000007.1:0-52428 GCA_964342395.1 uncultured Hydrogenophaga sp. | reverse complement strand
AGCCCCTGGTGGGCAACGAACAAGGCGCCGCCTACCAGGCCGCCTGCGACCTGGTATTCCAGGGCAAAGCCCAACCCAGCGGCTACACCGAGCCGCTGCTGCACGCCTGGCGCTTGAAGGTGAAAGCGGCGGCTTGATGCGGCTGAATGACAGGATCTTAGGTGCTGAATTGATAGCTATATATGCTTATGGATAAAGCGGTATAGGCAGTTTTTTCATGAAAACGGCACCCTTGGGTGCCGTTTTTGTTTCCGCTCCTTGCCCAAAGCCCATCAAAAATCAGCTGACGATGGAGCCTTCCACAGGCTGTGGGCTTCCCCATTCGGGGTGCGGTGGCCTTGCCCACCCACACCACACCAAAAATACGCTGTTCAATCAGGTGGCTTGGTGCTACAAAGGGACTGTCAGTTGCTAGCGAGTCCCAATGGAACACCGCAGCCCAGCCCATGGTGGGTGGGAGTGGAACAGGAGGCCGTATGGATGCCATCAACAATTTCTCCGCACGTTATGCCCGCAGCCGCGAAGAGGACATATCGATCGACGAGTACCTTGCCGAGTGCAAGCGAGACCCCATGGTCTATGCCGCTGCCGCTCAACGCATGCTGGCAGCCATTGGCGAACCGGAGATGGTGGACACGCGCAACGATCCTCGTCTGTCGCGCCTGTTTGCCAACAAGGTCATCAAACGCTACCCGGCTTTCACCGAGTTTTATGGCATGGAGGACGCCATTGAGCAAGTGGTGAGTTTCTTCCGCCACGCGGCGCAAGGCCTGGAGGAACGCAAGCAAATCCTCTACTTGCTGGGGCCGGTGGGCGGCGGCAAAAGCTCCATTGCCGAGCGACTGAAATATTTGATGCAGCAGGTGCCGTTTTACGCCCTCAAGGGCTCACCGGTGAATGAGTCACCTTTGGGGTTGTTTGACCCGGTGGAAGACGGCCCCTTGCTTGAGGAGCAGTTTGGCATCCCCCGGCGCTACCTGCGGCACGTGCTTTCACCTTGGGCGGTCAAGCGCCTGGACGAGTTTGGCGGCGACATCCGCCAGTTTCGCGTGGTCAAGCGCTACCCCAGCATCTTGAAGCAGGTGGCCATTGCCAAAACCGAGCCCGGCGATGAGAACAACCAGGACATTTCCAGTTTGGTGGGCAAAGTTGACATTCGAAAACTGGAAAGCTACGGCCAAGACGACACCGATGCCTACAGCTACAGCGGCGGCCTGTGCCTGGCCAACCAGGGGCTGCTGGAGTTTGTGGAAATGTTCAAGGCCCCCATCAAAGTGCTGCACCCCTTGTTGACCGCCACGCAGGAGGGCAACTACAAGGGCACTGAGGGTTTTGGTGCCATCCCGTTCGATGGCGTGGTGCTGGCACACAGCAACGAAAGCGAGTGGAAGGCCTTTCGCAACAACAAGAACAACGAGGCCTTTCTGGACCGCATCTACATCGTCAAGGTGCCGTACTGCTTGCGCGTGAGCGAAGAGATCAAAATTTACGAAAAACTGGTGCGCGAGTCATCGCTGGGCGGGGCCGTGTGCGCACCCGGCACACTGAAAATGATGGCGCAGTTCTCGGTGTTGACGCGCCTGAAAGAGCCCGAAAACTCCAGCCTGTTCAGCAAAATGCTGGTGTACGACGGCGAGAGCCTCAAAGACACCGACCCACGGGCCAAGAGCTACCAGGAGTACCGCGACTACGCCGGGGTGGACGAGGGCATGACCGGCATTTCGACCCGCTTTGCCTTCAAGATCCTGTCCAAGGTGTTCAATTTCGATTCTGCCGAGGTGGCTGCCAACCCGGTGCACCTGATGTACGTGCTGGAGCAGCAAATCGAACGCGAGCAGTTCCCCGCTGAGTTGGAAACCAAATACACCAGCCACATCAAGGAATACCTCTCACCGCGTTACGCCGAGTTCATTGGCAAGGAAATCCAGACCGCCTACCTGGAAAGCTACAGCGAGTACGGGCAAAACATCTTTGACCGCTACGTCACTTACGCGGACTACTGGATCCAGGACAACGAGTACCGCGACACCGACACGGGAGAAGTGTTTGACCGCAGCACGCTCAATGCCGAGCTGGAGAAGATCGAAAAACCCGCAGGCATTGCCAACCCGAAAGATTTTCGCAACGAAATTGTCAATTTCGTGTTGCGCGCACGGGCCAATCACCAGGGCAAGAACCCCAGCTGGACCAGCTATGAGAAGCTGCGCCTGGTGATCGAGAAAAAAATGTTCTCCAACACCGAAGAGCTGCTGCCGGTCATCAGCTTCAACGCCAAATCCAGCGCCGATGAGGCGAGAAAGCACGAGGACTTTGTCACCCGCATGGTCGCCAAAGGCTACACCCCGAAACAGGTGCGGCTTCTGTGCGAATGGTATTTGCGCGTTCGCAAAAGCAGCTAACGTACCACCCGCGCTGCCGCAGGCGGCGCAGTGGGCATGCATGGGAGCAAGGGGATGGCACTGCAAATCATCGACCGCAGGCTCGCAGGCAAGAACAAATCGGTGGGCAACCGCGAGCGCTTTGTTCGTCGCTACAAAGAGCAGATTACCGAAGCTGTGCGGCGCGCGGTCTCGCAGCGCGACATCCGCCACATTGAAGGTGCGGAGAACATCACCATCCCCAAAAAGGACATCAGTGAGCCGGTGTTTCACCACGGCCAAGGCGGTGTGCGCGACGTGGTTCACCCAGGCAACAAAGACCATTTGCGTGGCGATCGCATCCAACGCCCCAAAGGGGGCGGCAGTGGCAAGGGTTCGCAGGCCAGTGACAGCGGAGAGGGGGAGGACGATTTCACCTTCACGCTGACCAAAGAGGAGTTCATGCAGATCTTCTTTGAAGACTTGGCCTTGCCTCACCTGTTGCGCACCCACATTGGCGACAACCCGCAGTGGAAAAGCCGCCGTGCCGGCTACAGCCAGGACGGTACCCCCAACAACTTGGCCGTGGTGCGCACCATGCGCGGCGCCTTGGGCCGCCGCATTGCACTCACCAAGGCCCCGCAGAGGGAGTTGCAGGCATTGCAAGCCCAGCTCGACGGGTTGCTGGCGCAGGATGACGGCACCAGCGAGGCCATTGCCGAGCTGCAGCAGCGCATCTGCGCGCTGCGGGAACGCATGGGCAAAGTGGCGTACCTGGACCCCATTGACCTGCGCTTTCGCGCCCGCGCCAAGGTGCCCGTGCCCAACAGCCAGGCGGTGATGTTTTGTGTGATGGACGTCTCGGGCTCCATGGACCAGGCGCGAAAAGACCTGGCCAAGCGGTTTTTCATTCTGCTGTACCTGTTTCTCACCCGGCACTACGAAAAAATCGACATCGTCTTCATCCGCCACCACACCCAGGCGACGGAGGTGAGTGAAGAGCAGTTCTTTCACGCCACTGAAAGTGGAGGCACCGTGGTGTCCAGCGCCCTGGTGTTGCTGGACCAGATCATCCGGAGCCGCTACCCGGTGGGAGACTGGAACATCTACGTGGCGCAAGCCAGCGATGGTGACAACTTCACCAACGACAGCGGCAATTGCCGCAACCTCCTGGCCGAAAAAATCCTGCCCCTGACCCGCTACTTTGCCTATGTGCAGGTGGCAGAAGACGAGCAAAACCTGTGGCAGGAGTACACGCAACTGCTGCCGCTGTTTGGCAACTTCGCTATGCGCAAAGTGGCTGATCCAGGGGATATCTACCCCGTGTTCCGCGATCTCTTCAAGAAAGAGGGGGTACAGACATGAATGTCGTGCACTATCCCGTGCTGGAGCGGCGTCTTGGCGACAACCCATGGAAGGCTGCGGCCATGGGGGAGCGCCGCCACGGCTCCGTGCCCTTCGAGCCTTTGCCTGCCGGGCAACGCCCGGCGCAACCGCTGCCAGACCCCAGCGACTGGACGTTCGAACTCATCGAGCGTTACCACAGCGCCATTGCGGCCGCTGCCGATCGTTTTGGGCTGGACACCTATCCCAACCAGCTGGAGGTCATCACCGCCGAGCAGATGATGGACGCCTATGCCAGCGTGGGCATGCCCGTGAACTACCGCCATTGGAGCTATGGCAAGGAGTTTTTGGCCACCGAGCGGCGCTACCGGCGCGGGCACATGGGCCTGGCCTACGAAATTGTCATCAATTCCAACCCCTGCATCAGCTACCTGATGGAGGAAAACACCACCGCCATGCAGGCATTGGTGATCGCGCACGCCGCTTACGGACACAACAGTTTTTTCAAAGGCAACTACCTGTTTCGCATGTGGACCGATGCTTCCAGCATCATCGACTACCTGGTCTATGCCAAAGACTTTGTCGCCCACTGCGAGGAGCTCCATGGGTATGACGTGGTGGAGCAGCTGCTCGACTCCTGCCACGCGTTGGCCAACTTTGGCGTGGACCGTTACCGCCGTCCTGCCAAGCGCACACTTGCACGCGAACGGCTGGAGCGCAAACAGCGCGAGGCGTATGCGCAGCAGCAGATCAACGAGCTTTGGCGAACCCTGCCGACCCGCCCGGACAAAGACACAGCAGTGCAGCCACATGAGCGTTTTCCCAAAGAACCGCAAGAGAACCTGCTGTACTTCATTGAAAAACACGCGCCCATGCTGGAGCCCTGGCAGCGCGAACTCGTGCGCATCGTCCGCAAGATCGCCCAATATTTCTACCCGCAGCGCCAAAGCCAGGTCATGAATGAAGGTTGGGCCACTTTTTGGCACTACACCTTGCTCAATACCTTGTACGACGAGGGCCACCTCACCGACGGTGTGATGGTGGAGTGGCTGGGCTCCCACACCAACGTCATTTACCAGCCCCCAGTGGGGCACCCCGCATACAACGGCATCAACCCCTATGCCTTGGGGTTTGCCATGTACCGCGACATCCAGCGCATTTGCCAAAACCCCACTGAAGAAGACCGATACTGGTTCCCGGACATGGCGGGCACTCCCTGGCTGCCCGCGCTGGACCACGCCATGCGCAACTTTAAAGACGAGAGTTTCATTGGGCAGTTCCTGAGCCCGCGCCTGATGCGCGACATGCGTCTCTTTGCCATCCACGATGATGTGGCCAAGTCTGACATCCTGGTCAGTGCCATCCACGACGAAGACGGCTACCGGGCCTTGCGCCAAACACTGTCCCAGCAGTACGACCTGGGGACGCGGGAGCCCAATATCCAAGTCTGGAATGTCAATTTGCGCGGAGACCGCAGCCTGACCCTTCGCCACACCCAGTACCAGGGCCGTCCCCTTGCCGAGGACGCGCAGGAGGTGCTCAAACACGTGGCACGCCTGTGGGGCTTTGGCGTGCATCTGGAGAGTGTGGACGCCCAAGGCAACCACCCGGTCAAGCTGCACTCGGCAGGCCCGCCTGCACCGTAGGCTGCCCAGGCCCGGCCAGGCAGGGATTTGTCCCCGGTCGGCGACGGGCGTTTACGCCCCCAGCTCAATACGCCACGGTGAACCGCTGCTGCACGTGGCGTGGCGATTCCAGCTCGTCCACGATGGCCACGGCGAGGTCGGCCACGCTGATGGTGCCGGGCTGGTCGCCGTTCATCAGTGGCGACTCGGTGCCCAGGCGGTACTGGCCGGTGCGCTCGCCGGGCTCCAGCAGGATGGCGGGCGACAAAAAGGTCCATTGCAACGTCGGCTCCTGGCGCAGCAGGTTCAGCGCTTCGCGGGCGGCCAGGGCGCCGGCTTTCCATTCGGCGGGGAATTGCGGGGTGTCCACCAGCTGCACGCCCGGGGCCACGTACAGGCTGCCCGCACCGCCCACCACCAGCAGCCGCTGCACGCCAGCGGCCTTCACGCCTGCGGTGATGGCGCGGCTGCCGCGCAAAAATTCGTCGTGCAGGTCGGGGTGGGCCCAGCCAGGGTTGTAGGCGCTGGCCACGGCATCGACGCCCTGCACGGCCTGGGCCACCTGGGCCGCGTCAGTGGCGTCTGCCTGCACCACGGTCAGGCCGTCGCGCGGGGTCAACTTGGCAGGGTCACGTGCCAAGGCCGTCACGTGGTGGCCGCGTTGCAGCAGCTCGTTCAACAAGGGGGTGCCCACGAAGCCGGTGGGGCCGATCAGTGCGATGTGCATGGTGTTTCCTGCAAGGTCTGAGTGAAGAAGCGCCAAGCTTATTTGCGCTGCCGGTCATGCGGTAGTGGGCCAAAATGGCTTTGTGTTTGAAGCACAGCTTCACAATGCCCCTTTGACCACCGAAGGAACAGACCATGGACGACTTGAAGCGGATGGCGGTGTTTGCCTGCGTGGTACAGCACGGCTCCATGAGTGGCGCGGCACGGGCACTGGGCATGAGCCCATCCGCCGTGAGCCAGCAGGTGCGCCAGCTGGAGCGCGAAGGCGGGGTGACGCTGCTGCACCGCTCCACCCGCAAACTGGCGCTGACTGAAGCCGGGCAGCGTTGCCACGCGCAGTGCGCGGCCATGTGCGCCGCGGCCGACCAGGCGCGGGCCGAGCTGGCCGCCTCGCGCGAGGCCCCCAGTGGCGAGCTGCGCCTGTCGGCCACGGTGGGGTTTGCCCGGCACGTGGCCCCCGCGCTGGGGCCGCTGCTGGCGGCGCACCCCTCGCTGCGCCTGCGGCTGCTGGTGGACGATGCGCCCATTGACCTCATCAACGCCCGCATCGACCTGGCGGTGCGCTTTGGCCGCCTGCCCGATTCCACCTGGGCGGCGCGGCGGCTGGGCAGCCTGGAATGGTGGTTGTGCGCCTCACCGGAACGGCTGGCGCAGCACGGCCGGCCCGACACGCCCGATGCCCTGCTGGCCCACACCTGGTTGGGCTTTGCGCGGGAGGGCAACGGCCTGATGCTGGACCTGCAGGGGCCCGACGGTGCCCCCCGCAGCCTGCGCGTGGAGCCTCGCATCGCCAGCAACAACCAGTTGTCCATCCAGCAGATGTGCGAGGCGGGCCTGGGCCTGGCCCTGCTGGGCAGCCTGGACGCACAAGATGCTCTGCAAGCGGGGCGGCTGGTGCGCCTGTTGCCCCAGTGGTCGCTGGGCACGCTGGACATCTGGGCGGTGACGCCACAGCGCGACGCCCAGCCCGCCAAGGTGCGCCAGGCCATCGCGGCGCTGCACGGCTACCTGGTCACGTTGCCAGGGGTGCTGGCGTGAGCGCCGGGGCGAAGGTCACCTGGTCTGTCAGCGCGTCGTTGAACGCGGGCGAGCAGGGGTGTGGGGCAAGCCCATTGGGCGTGGCCGCCATGTGGGGAAAAGGAAAGCGGCGGTCCAGCAGGTGCTGGGGCCCGAGTGCGCCGCAATGGGTGGCCCCCAGCATGGCCAGGTTGCGGTCCACCTCGGCACGCAGCAACTCGATGGCGGCGGTCACACCGGCCTCGCCGTCCACCGCGGCGGCGCAGTTGAAGGGGCGGCCCACGAACACGGCCTGCGCGCCCAGGGCCAGGGCCTTGAGCACGTCGGTGCCACGGCGGATGCCGCCGTCGAGCATCACCACCATGCCGCCCGCCTGGTCCACAATGCGCAGCAGCACGCGCAGCGGGGCCACCGCACCGTCCAACTGGCGGCCCCCGTGGTTGCTGACGACGATGCCGTCCGCCCCGTGCTGGCGCGCCAGGGCGGCATCGGCGGGGCTGAGGATGCCTTTGATGACCAATGCCCCCGGCCACTGGCGGCGGATGTGGGCGATGTGGCCCCAGTCGAAATGGTCACGCGCTGCGAAATCGCGCTGCACGCGCGACGACAAAATGGGCGCATCCCGCTCGGCAAACGAGTTTTCAAAATGCGGCATGCCGTGGCGCACCAGCGTTTGCAGCAGCGTGCCCACCAGCCAGCGGGGGCGGACCAGGCCGTCCCACACCAGGCGCAAGCTGGGCCGCAGCGGCGTGGAAAAGCCCGCGCGGACGTTGTTTTCCCGGTTGCCCGCCACGGGGATGTCCACCGTGATCACCAGGGTCTGCACACCGGCCTCGGCCACGCGGCGCAGCAGCGCGTCGATGCGCGTGGTGTCGCCCGGCAAATAGGCCTGGAACCAGGTGCCTGGCGCAGCGGCCATGACGTCTTCCAGCCGGATCAGCGACGACCCGCTGAGCACCGCTGGTATCTGCGCCCTTGCGGCGGCACGGGCCAGCACCACGTCCCCCCGGTAGGCCGACAGCGCCGCGATGCCCATGGGCGCGATGCCAAACGGGCTGGCGTAGCGCTGGCCGAACAGCGTGACGCCCTGGTCGCGCCGGGCCACGTTGCACAGCACCCGGGGCACAAAGGCCAGCTCGTCAAACGCGCGGCGGTTGTCGTCCAGCGCCTGGCTGTTTTCGGCGGCACCCGCCACGTAACCCAAGATGGGGCGCGGCAAGGTGCGCTGCGCGGCGGCCTCGAAGTCGTCCAGCGACAGCAGGTGGCGCGTGCGCCCGTGGCGGCGTGTGCCGTCAAAGGCTTGCCACGCGTTGATGGGCGGGACCGGTTGGTTGGAGGCTGACACGGCAAACGCTTTCTGGGGTGAAACGGGTGCCCAGTGTCTGGCTGACAAAGCAGGAAAGAAAGCGGCTTTAATTGAACGGTTCTGTTCGCTTGTGCGAAACAATTAAATCAAACAACCCAACGGCACCCACATGACCCTCAAACAACTGGAGGCCTTTTACTGGGCGGCAAGCTGCAGCACGTTTGCCATGGCGGCCGAACGGGTGCACCTGTCGGTGTCGTCGCTGTCCAAGCGCATTGCCGAGCTGGAAACATCACTGGGCCAGCCGCTGTTTGACCGCACGGGCCACCGCGCCGAGTTGACCGCCGCAGGCACACGCCTGCTGCCCCTGGCCGGGGCCTTGTTGCAACAGGCCGACCGCTTGCGCCAGGACATGGGTGCTGTGGTGGGCCTGCACGGCCCCTGCCGCGTGGGCGCAGGCGAACTCAGCGCGCTGACCTGGCTGCCGCGCCTGGTGACCACCCTGGGCCGTGCGCACCCGAAGCTGGACGTGGCCGTTCACGTGGACATTGGCGAAGCCCTGGCCGAACGGCTGGACCGGGGCGAGCTGGACGTGGCCATCATCGCCGGGCAAGCCCACCGTGGCAGCCTGGTGGGCATCCCGTTGGCCCAAGCTGAATTTGCCTGGTGCGCCAGGTCCGACGTGGCCGCCAGCATCTCCTCCATGGATGCGGCCGCCTTGCACCAGCACCCCCTGGTGACCTTGCCCTTGGGCTCGGGTGTGACCCCCATCATCGACGCCTGGCTGCGGCGCGCCGACGCGCAGCCGCAGCGCCGCCTGGTGTGCAACCAGTGGGGCGCCATCGTGGGGCTGCTGGCGCAGGGGCTGGGCATCGGTCTGCTGCCCGTGGGGTGGGCTCAAGCGCTACAGGCGCGGGGTGTGCTGGCGCAGTTGCCCAACCCGCATCCGCTTGACCCGCTGGACTACGGGCTGCACAGCCGCCGCGACGACCTGCGCCCATTGGTTGACACCTTGCGCACCCTGGCTGTGCAAACGGTGGATTTCACCGCCGACAGCGGGGTGTTCTGAAAGATGTCAAAGCCGCAATCTCAAGCGGTTGGCGTGAGATGTGCAGGCCTGCGGTGCATGTGCCGCGCCGGGTCGTGGGCTCAGTGCACCACCACGGGCATCTGGGCCAACCCCGCATAGCCTTCCAGCATGTCTTCCACTTCTTCTTGCGAAGGGGTGTTTTGTTGCCAGGCATTGATTTGCATCTGGAACATTTCGGCCCAGGAGCCGTCGAGGTACACCTCTTTGCCCGAACGCTTGTCCACAATTTCAAAACCGTGGCGGGGCATGAGCGGCGTGTCATTGGCCGCCACGTCACCGGCTTGCGGTGCGTTGGCGTGGATGTGGACCACGGCGAACGATTCGGAGTCGTAAAGCATGTTCATGGTGGGCATCCTTGTGTGGGTGGGGCAATCGGGCGGGCATCAGCCTGATGCTGAGCCCCAGTATCTCTCTTATCGGCAACGCCCGTCGGGGCTTGACGGTGCGACACCTCCGGTGGCGGGGGTGTGTGACGCAGATGGGGGAGGCCAAGGGGGTTTCAAGGTGTGTGACTGACCAGTTGTTGGTCCACCACGTCGCCATTGGCCTGTGTCCACCGCATGCGAACGGGGACATACCCCAGACTGGGGGCCAGCCACAGTTCCACCCGGTTGTCGTACGCGTGCAGGGGCGCTCGCACCAGGTGCACGGCGTCCAGCGTACCCACCGGCAGGACCAAGGGGGCCGCGGTGCCCACGCGAAATGGCCACACGTCGGCGTCGCGGGGGCCTGCGGTGTGCAGGGCCACGGTGTCGCCGGGGCCAAACCGGCTGGGTTCGCCCGCGAACATGGCGGCCAGTTGCAGCAGCACGCTCAACCGGTCCTGGGTGTGGGGTTGCAGGGGCGCATCGGGTGTGTTGGCGCTGAAGCGCAGCGCGGGCGGCGTTCGGGTGCGGTCGAAGTGGGTGGCCCGCTCCGAGCGGCTTTTGTCGCCGTATCGCGTGGGTTGCAAGCCATTGGCCAGGTCCAGCGTGCCCACGCTGGTCTGGCTGCGTTGGCCGAACAACAGGGCTTTCACCTCCAGGCGTGCCTGGTAGCTGTTGGCGCCGGGCTGCCAACTCAGCACGCTGTCGGCCGACAGGTTCTGGCCTTTTCGGGTGGCGCTTGCGACGTAGCGCAGCTCGATGGCCGCCGGCCATTTCAGGGGGCCTGGGGGCGTGGTGGCGGCGCTGTTTGGGTCGGACGGGGTTGTTGCGGTGGCGGTGGCGGCAGTGGGCGTGGCAGGCGCGGTGGAGGTTGGCAGAGCCTCTGCGGTCAGCGGCGATGGGGGTGAGAGGCTTGGCGTTGCAGGTGCCGGGGGGCGCTTTGGTGGTGAAATGGGAGTTTCTTTATTGATAGCTGTAAAGTGTTTTGCTTCAAGCGATACAGCCTGTTTTTGTTTGATTTTCTCCGGGGCCGCTGGGGGGGCGGGTGTTGGGGGAGGCATCCGCACGGTGCCCAGTTCGGTGGCTGGGGGCGCGGCCCTCTGTGGCGAGGGGGCGGGTGTTGTGTTTGGCAGTGCGTCAACCTGCTGTTGCCACCACGCCGCCAGCAATCCCAAGTGGGCCAGCGCCACCAGGGTGGCGAGTGCCCACCACACCCGGCGACTGGGTCCGGCGTGTCTGGGGGGAAAGGGGGGCGCCATGGAGAAAGAATACCCCAGCGGTGATGAGTCCCAGACCCAGGTCTGTGGCATTCTTCTGCATCGACCGATCACAGCAGGAGACACCCCATGAGCACCTCAGACCCCAGCGGTTTTGGCCAATTTGTACCGGGCTTCGAATTCATGCAAAACCTGGCGCGCCAAGCCACGGGCGGGCTGGCGCAAGGCGCGCAGCAGGCCGTGCCGCAAATGCCCGGCCTGGGCAGTTGGGTGGCGCCCACGTTCAATGTGGAGGATTTGGAAAAACGCATCCAGGAACTGAAGGCTGTGCACTTCTGGCTGGATCAGAACGCGCGGGCGCTATCGGCCACCATCCAGGCGCTGGAGGTGCAAAAAATGACCTTGGCCACCCTGCAGGGCATGAACCTGAGCATGGGCGACGTGGCCAATGCCTTGAAGGTGAAAGCCACCGACACCATGGCCAGCATGGCAGGGTTTGCCGGCATGGGGGCCAAGGCCGCCCCATCCACGGCAGAGCCGACCCCATCCACGGCGCCCACCCAGTTTGCCGGTCTGGAAATTCCCCCACGCCGGGGGGCGCCCGCTGAGACTGACGCGGCTTCACCACCGGCTGTTGCGTCTGTTCCATCGGGGGGTGAGACCGCCACTGCGGCGGCACCTGCTGCGTCTGTGTCGGGGGGGGTGGACCCCATGCAGTGGTGGGGGGCGTTGTCGCAGCAGTTTCAGACCATTGCCGCCAACGCGTTGAAAGACCCTGCCGGACAGACCGCTTTGGACGTGGGCACGCAAATGGCCACTGCGTTCACACAGGGTGCGCTGAAAACCGCATCTGGCGTGGCAGGCCAAACCGCAACCAAGGCCGCGAAACCCGTTGCCGCCAAAAAAACCGCAACCCAACCCCGCGCCCCAGCAGCCAAGCCCGCTGTGAAAGCCGCAGCCAAGGCCTCCGCCAAAACCGCGTCAGCGAAGGCGGCGCGCACAACCACTGGGCGGGCCCGCTGACAGGCGGTGTTGCCGCTGCTTGCCCGTTTTGCCGCACGAGCCGCCATGCAAGCCTTTGTCCACGCCCATGCCACCCACCCGCAGTGGGCGATGGCTGCCGCCCTGGTGCTGACGCAACTGCGTGCCCAGCTGGATGCCCGCGTGGCCACGGTGGGGACGGGTGACGCCGCTCCTCTTACCTGCCCGACGCTGGGGGTGCTGTACATCACCGACGGGTATGCCGCGCATGCCCAACCCTTGCTCGACCACCTGATGGCCGAGTTGCCTGAAGTCACCGATTGGGTGGGCACCGTGGGCGTGGGCATTGCCGCCAGCGGCGTGGAGTATTTCGACGAACCGGCCTTGGCGGTGATGCTGCTGGACGTGCCGGGTGACCAATACCGCGTGTTCAGCGGCGTGTCTCCTTTGCCCGTGGGCGGGCGCGCCGATGGGTTCGAGGCCGTCACGGCCCTGGTGCATGCCGACGCGTCTGCCGTCGATCTGTCCGGGTTGTTGCGCGAGCTGGCCCAGCGCACGCGCAGTGGCTCGGTGTTTGGTGGCGTGTCGTCAGGCCGCCAGCGCACCGTGCAATTTGCCCACAGCAGCCGAGGCACGTTGGGGGGACAAGGGGCCAGCGGGGGGGTGTTTCAGGGTGGGTTGAGTGGTGTGGCCTTTGGTCCCCGGGTGGCGGTGCTCACCCGCGTGACCCAGGGGTGTACCCCCGTGGGGCCCACCCGTACCGTGACCCAGGCCGATGGCAATCTGGTGCTGTCCCTGGACGGTGAAGACGCGTTGGGCGTGTTGCTGGCCGATTTGTCCCTCTCGCTGGACGACCCTCAGGTCGCGATGGCGCGGTTGCGGCGCACGCTGGCAGGCATTGCCCCTGACCCCCGGCAGCGGGGCGCTGCGGGCACTGCAGCCACCCCGTGGGCGCGCCATCCCGGCCAGTTGGATGGCGATGCGCGGGTGCGCCACATCATTGGACTGGACCCCACGCGCCGGGGGGTGGCTGTGGCCGACCAGGTGGCCGAGGGCGAGCGCTTGTCGTTTTGCGAGCGCCACCCCGAGTCTGCCCGTGCCGATCTCATGCGCATGTGCGCCGAGCTGCGCGAAGACCTGGAGTCGCCAGCCAACGGCCAACAACCCCAAGGGGTGTGTGGGGCTATTTACGTGAGCTGTACCGGACGCGGGGGGCCGCACTTCGGCAGCCCCAGCGCCGAACTGCAGTGGGTGCGGCGCGCCTTGGGCGATGTGCCCCTGGTGGGGTTTTTCGCGGGCGGTGAAATTGCGCACCAACAGTTGTACGGATACACCGGTGTGTTGACGGTGTTTGTGTCGAATGTCGCACCCGGTGACTCTCTGCCCGGGTGATGCCATTGCGGAGACTTCGGGTTGCTAACATGCGCCCTGCCGCGCGGCGCACGACCGCGTGCGCCCCTTTCGAATTCAGCGGAGTTTCCCCCATGACTGTTGTCCCCCCTTTTTCTCAGCGCCCGGTTGCCCAGGGGGCTGCGCTGGCTCGCATCGCCCGTGCGGGGTGCCTGGTCGCCGCGTGTGGCGCCATGGCGTTGGCCATGGTGGGGTGTGGAGGTGGTGATTCCTATTCCTCAACGCAGTCGACCTCGACTACCACCACCACGGTTGACTATTTCCCCACGGTGATCAACACCGAAAGCTTGGCCTCCATGCGGCGAGGGCAGTTGGGGGACAGCTCCACGGGCACGGTGTCCGGACCCGAATACGGGGACACTTGGATGTATCAGTGGATCAACCACACAGCGGGCACTGGCTACTACAGCACCCACCACTTGTCGGCACTGGACAAAACCACGCAGCTTTACAGCCACACCGTCACGTTTTCCGACACCCAGCCCTACCAGACCCGGAACTTTGGTTCCAAGAACCAGGCCGTGGCCACCTCATTTGAAAACACCCGTTGCCAGGACAACACCCAGGCCCGCTCTGCGTTTCCCCGGCGCAACGATGGGCCCGTCAGCACGGCCAGGTTTGCCGTGGGCAATACCTGGACTTACGTGTGGAGCGAAACCTGCCTGAGCGGCACCGTGGCCACCACCGTGACCAAATCTGTGACGGGTCGAGTGGATGCCTTGGAAACCAAAAACCTGGGCCTGCTGGGGCAGGGGGGTGTGACTGCCAGCGGCACCACCCAGCGGGCCTTTCAGACGGCACGCTACACCGCCACCCGGACGGAGACCCATGCGACAGGTTCCTGGACCTACCAGGACACCTGCTGGCACGACATCGCACAAGACCGCACCGTGCAATGCAACACCACCGCCAGTTTCACCCCTGCCGGTGGCGCGGCTGTGACCCAGGTGTACGAGCAGTCGCAAACACTGGCCTTCGTGCGCGAAGTGCGCACGGCCAGCCCGGTGCTCCTGTCTGATGGCCCTACCACAGCAGCCATGTATGCCGGTCGCTGGGAGTTCAAACTGGTGGGGGCGGGGGGGACGGTGACATGCACCAACATGGAGATCAGCCTGACCGGCAACGTGTCGGGCAACTGCACCCGGGTCGTGACCACTTTTGTCACCCGCCCCGACCCTGACAACGCCACGGCCACCCTGCAGGTGCCCGTGCATACCACCACCGCATTCAAGGTCAGCGGATCGGTTCAGCGTGGGGTCATCAGTTCACGGGCGGCCGATGTCATCAGTGTGGTGGCCGACTCGGGCACCGTTGACCTGAGTTTGACTGGCGAAATGTTGTCCCCGAGGGCCGCATCGGGCACTTCGCTGGTGGCCGCCAGCGCCGGCAGTTCGTCGACCTCGGGCACTTGGACCGCCCGTCACTTGTGACGCGAGCTCAAAAACGCCTTGGGCATTGGTTCACACACCGCGTGCACGGTCAGCCCTGAACCTCGACACGAACGCCGCCAACGTGCCCGCATCCAGCGCGACGCGGACCTCGGCCATCAGGTTCAGGTAGTAGTGCAGGTTGTGGATGCTGGCCAGCATGGGGCCCAGCATTTCGCCACAACGGTCCAGGTGGTGCAGGTAGGCGCGGCTGAAGCCCTCGCGGCCACCTTCACTCCACGGAATGCCTGAGGAGCCCGCACAGGCGTAGCAGGTGCAGGTTTCGTCAATTGGCGTTTCGTCGGTTTTGTGCCGGGCGTTGCGGATTTTCAGGTCGCCAAAGCGGGTGAAGGTGTGGCCGTTGCGCGCGTTTCGGGTGGGCATGACGCAGTCGAACATGTCGATGCCGTTCAGCACGCCCGCCACCAGATCTTCCGGTGTGCCCACGCCCATCAGGTAATGGGGCTTGTGGGCAGGCAGCTGGGGACCGATGTGCTGCAGCACCCGCATCATGTCTTCCTTGGGTTCGCCCACGCTCAGGCCCCCCACGGCAATGCCGGGGAAGTCGAGTGCCTCCAGGCCTGCCAGTGATTCGTCGCGCAGGTGCTCGAACATGCCGCCCTGAACAATGCCGAACAGCGCGTTGGGGTTCTCCAGCCGGGCAAATTCGTCCTGGCAGCGTTTGGCCCAGCGCAGGCTCAGTTCCATGGAACTGCGTGCTTCGCGCTCGGTGGTGATTTGGCCCTTGGTTTTTTTCTCGACCGACAGGTAGGGCGTGCACTCGTCGAACTGCATGACGATGTCGCTGTTGAGCACCGTCTGGATCTGCATGCTGATTTCGGGCGTCAGGAAGAGCTTGTCGCCGTTGACGGGACTGGCAAATTTCACGCCTTCTTCGGTGATTTTGCGCATTTCGCCCAGGCTCCACACCTGAAAGCCGCCCGAGTCGGTGAGGATGGGCTTGTCCCATTTTTCAAAGGCGTGCAAGCCGCCGAATTGTTTCACCACGTCCAGTCCGGGGCGCATCCACAGGTGGAAGGTGTTGCCCAGAATGATTTGGGCGTTCATGTCGTGCAGGCTGCGGGGCATCACGCCCTTGACGGTGCCGTAGGTGCCCACGGGCATGAAGATGGGGGTTTGCACCACCCCGTGGTTGAGTGTGAGTTGCCCACGGCGGGCGTGGCTGGCCGGGTCGGTGGCCAGGATTTCAAAGTTCAGCATGCGTCAGGTCCGGCTGTTTTTCTTTTTCTTCGATTTCCGAGCGAGTGGGCTCTCCGCCGCGGGCGCGGTGGAGGCCAGGAAAGGGCGCTCTCGGACGGGAAACGGCAGTTCCACAGGCACTTCACCCAGCGCCGCCACGATGGTGGTGGTGTGGTTGAACCCGTTCAGTTCTTCCAACGGGGTTTGTCGGATTTGGTTTTCTTGCAAGGCGATGGCAAGGAAAACGGACTCGACAATGGCCCGGGCGATGCGTTGACAGACTTCCAGGTGAGCCGCTTCGAGTTGGGCGTTCTCGGGGGCTGGCTTGTTGGGGAAGCGGTTTGCGTGCGTTTTGAGCCATTCCAGTTCGACTTCGATGACGGTTGCCAGCAAATGTGTGTACAGCCGTTCGCCGGTCCTTCGTTCGAATTGAAGCGTGGCCCAGCGCGTATGGAGGGGGGCTGACAGGGTGTTTTTGATCACCCGGTACAGGTCGTGCTGGTCAAGGCTGTGGACCAGCAACATCAACCTTGGGCCTGCTTGTGGCCAGCACCGGGCCATGGCCTCGTTGGCAGAGGCTTCGAAGTGCGCGAAGGTCGGCAAGGCAAACCCCGGGTGGGTTTTGCCCACCCGCAGATGCAGCCAATCGCCTTCGCCCCAAGCCGATTGCAGGCGTTCCTTCCAGAACAAAAGGCCGAGGCTGGGCGGCGCTTCTGTGGCCAGGCGGGTGCACACTTCCAAAAGTGAACGCATGCCCATGACCGCGTGTTCGATGGTCGGATCGGTTGAGGTCCGGGCGTCCAACTCGGTGGCGCCGCTGCTGGGCGTGCCTTTGGCCAGCGCCGCGTTGATGTGCAGGGCGGTGAAAGGCAGAAAAAGAGCGGCCAGTTGAAAGCGTCGTCGATCCATGGTGTTTGCCAAGAAATTGGGTTGAACCACTCTATCACCGCGCGGCGGCGGTGCCCACCCGTTGCAGCCACATGGCGTCGCCATAACTGAAGAAACGGTATTTTTGTGCAATGGCGTGGGTGTAAAGCCCCTGGATGCGGGTGTAGCCGGCCAGCGCACTGACCAGCATCATGAGCGTGCTTTTGGGCAGGTGGAAGTTGGTGATGAGCGCGTCCACCACGCGGAATTCAAACCCGGGTGTGATGAATATCTGCGTGTCGCCGGTGGTTTGGCCGCTTTGCGCCCAGCTCTCCAGCGTGCGCACGGTGGTGGTGCCCACGGCCACCACACGCCCGCCACGGGCGCGGCAGTCGGCAATCGCCTGCTGGGTGGCGGCGGGCACGTCATACCACTCGCGGTGCATGGCGTGTTCGGCCAGGTTTTCGGTTTTCACCGGCGAAAACGTGCCCGCACCCACGTGCAGCGTGACGGCCGCGCGGTGCACACCGCGTGCTTCCAGCTCGGCCAGCAAGGCTTCGTCGAAGTGCAAGGCGGCGGTGGGGGCTGCCACGGCACCGGGGTGTTTGGCAAACACGGTTTGGTAGCGGCGCTCGTCCTCGGCCGTGTCGGTGTGGGCTATGTAGGGCGGCAGGGGCACGTGGCCGTGGCGGGCCATCAGCGCGTGGGGCTCGTCGGACAATCCCAGACGAAACAGCGCACCTTGTTCGTCGGGCCAGCGGCCCAGCAGCGTGGCCACAAAACCCCCGCCGCGCGTGCCGCCCGCCATGTACAGCCTGGCGCCCGCCAGCGGTTTTTTGCTGACCTTCATGTGGGCCACCACCTCGTTGCCCGGCAGCACGCGCTCCACCAGCAGTTCCAGCTTGCCGCCGCTGGCTTTTTCGCCAAACAGGCGGGCTTTGATGACCTGTGTGTCGTTGAACACCAGCAGGTCACCGGCGCGCAGCAGGCCGGGCAGGTCTTTGAAGGTGCGGTCCACCGGGGTGGGGCCGCTGCCATCCAGCAGGCGCGAGCCGGTGCGTTCGGCGGCGGGGTGCTGGGCCACCCGCTCGGGCGGCAGGGTGAAGTCGAAATCGGACAGGGTGAAGGGGCGGCCGTCGGGGTGCAAAGTCATGGTGCGCTTGAGGGCCGAACGGGCCCGTGCCAAGGTGAAGGAAAGAAAAGGGCCGAGATTGTCCCACCAACCCTCTTTTCGCTCATTCCCTCGCGCTGGGGCCTGCTCCACAATGCGCGCCATGCCGTTCGCCGCACCCGCGCCCGAGAATCCGCCCAGCAAACCCCCCAGCCCGCAGCAGCTGGCCCTGCGCAAGCTGGGTCTGCGCAGCGACTGGGACCTGGCGCTGCACATTCCCCTGCGCTACGAAGACGAAACCCGGCTCACGGCATTGGCCGATGCGCGCGACGGCAGCACCGTGCAGTTTGAAGCCACCGTGACCCACGCCGAGGTCAGCCTGGGGGGCCGCCGCCAGTTGCGCGTGACGGTGGACGACGGCACCGACACCTGCGTGCTTCGTTTTCTGGTGTTCTACCCCGCCCAGCAAAAAGCGCTGGCCGTGGGGCAGCGCGTGCGTGTGCGTGGCGAGCTGCGCGGTGGGCTGTGGGGCCGTGAGATGGTGCACCCCACCGTGCGCCCGGCCGGCGGGCCGCTGCCCACGGCGCTCACGCCCGTGTACCCCAGCAGCGCCGGGTTGGCCCAGGCCTACCTGCGCAAAGCGGTGTCCACGGCGCTGGCGCGGGTGGCCCCACCCGGCCAAACCCGACTCACCGACACCGTGCCGGCCAAATTTTTAAATGAAATTGGCTCCTCGCGCTTGATGGATATGGGTTCTTCACTGCGGTTTTTGCACCATCCCACGCCCAGCGTGTCGGTGGCCGAGCTGGAAGACCGCACCCACCCCGCCTGGACGCGGCTGAAAGCCGAAGAGCTGCTGGCGCAGCAACTGTCGCAACTGGTGGCCCGGCGCGAACGCCTGCGCTTCCAGGCCCCGGCGCTGGGGGCGGGCGGTTTCCCTGGCCCCGCCACCGAGCTGCCCCAGGCCCTGCTGGCTGCCCTGCCGTTTGGGCTGACGAATGCCCAGCAGCGCGTGGTGGCCGAGCTGGCGGCTGACCTGGCCCGCACCGTGCCCATGCACCGCTTGTTGCAGGGCGACGTGGGCGCGGGCAAAACCGTGGTGGCTGCGCTGGCCGCCTGTGTGTGCATGCAAGCCGGGTGGCAATGTGCGCTGATGGCCCCCACCGAAATTCTGGCCACCCAGCACTTTGCCAAGCTGGTGGCCTGGCTGGAACCCCTGCTGGCCCCCCGGGGCCTGGGCGTGGCCTGGCTCACCGGCAGCCAGAAGAAAAAAGAGCGCACCGCCATGCTGGCCAAAGTGGCCAGTGGCGAGGCCGGGTTGGTGGTGGGCACACACGCCTTGATACAAGACCGCGTGGTGTTCGCCCGCCTGGGGCTGGCCATCATTGACGAGCAACACCGTTTCGGCGTGGCCCAGCGCCTGGCCCTGCGGGGCAAGCTGGCCGGAGAACTCACCGAACCCCACCTGCTGATGATGACCGCCACGCCCATTCCGCGCACCCTGGCCATGAGCTATTACGCCGACCTGGACGTGTCCACCCTCGACGAACTGCCCCCCGGGCGCACCCCCATCGTCACCAAGGTGGTGAGCGACGAGCGGCGCGAGGAGGTGATGGCCCGCATCGGCGCGCAGGTGGCGCAGGGGCGGCAGGTGTACTGGGTGTGCCCGCTGATCGACGAACAGGCCGAGGGGGCCGTGGTGCCTGACGATGGCAGCTTGTTGCCCCAGGGCGGGAAGGGCGCGGGCAAAGAAGCCCAACTGCTGCGCAACGTCACCGCCACCCACGCCGAGCTGTGCGAAGCCTTGCCGGGCGTGGCTGTGGCGCTGCTGCACTCCCGCTTGCCCACGGCCGAGAAACAGGCCGTGATGGACGCGTTTGCCAGCGGCCAGGTGGGCGTGCTGGTCAGCACCACGGTCATCGAGGTGGGGGTGGACGTGCCCAACGCCAGCCTGATGGTGATTGAACACGCCGAGCGCTTTGGCCTGAGCCAGTTGCACCAGCTGCGCGGGCGGGTGGGGCGGGGGGCTGCGGCATCGGCCTGTGTGCTGTTGTACACCGCACCGCTCAGCCCCCACGGGCGCGAACGGCTCAAGGCCATGGCGCAAACGGCTGACGGGTTTGAAATCGCCCGCATCGACCTGGCGCTGCGCGGCCCCGGCGAGTTTCTGGGCGCACGCCAGTCGGGCGACGCACTGCTGCGGTTTGCCAGTCTCGACACCGATGCCGACCTGCTGGCCTGGGCCCAGGCCACCGCGCCGCGTTTGCTCGACGGCCACCCCGGCCTTGCCCGCCAGCACATGCAGCGCTGGCTGGGTGGAAAATCGGACTATCTGAAAGCCTGAGCGCATGACCCTGACCGAACTCAAATACATCGTTGCCGTGGCCCGCGAAAGGCATTTCGGCAAGGCGGCAGACGCCTGCCACGTGTCGCAGCCCACGTTGTCGGTGGCCATCAAAAAATTGGAAGAAGAGCTGGAACTGAAGCTGTTCGAGCGCAACGCCAACGAAGTCACCGTCACCCCGCTGGGCGAAGAGGTGGTGCGCCAGGCACAAACCGTGCTGGAGCAGGCCGCCGCCATCCGCGAAATTGCCAAACGCGGCAAAGACCCATTGGCCGGGCCGCTCAAGCTGGGCGTGATCTACACCATTGGCCCCTACCTGCTGCCCGACCTCGTGCGCCAGGTCATTGCCCGCACGCCGCAAATGCCGCTGATGCTGCAAGAAAACTTCACCGTGAAGCTGCTGGAGCAACTGCGCCTGGGCGAGATTGACGCGGCCATCCTGGCAGAGCCGTTTCCCGACACCAACTTGGCCATTGCCCCGCTGTACGACGAGCCCTTTGTGGCCGCATTCCCGGTGAACCACCCGCTGGCCGGGCGCGACAGCATCACCGCCGAGGAAATGAAGCAAGAAACCATGCTGCTGCTGGGCAACGGCCATTGCTTTCGCGACCATGTGCTGGAGGTGTGCCCCGAGTTCGCGCGGTTTTCCAACGATGCCGAGGGCATCCGCAAGAGTTTCGAAGGCTCCTCGCTGGAAACCATCAAACACATGGTGGCCGCCGGCATGGGCGTGACCCTGGTGCCGCGCCTGAGCGTGCCCTCTGCCGCCCTGAGCGGCAAAAAAAAGACGGCCACCGCGCCTGTCGCCGACCAGCCAGGCAGTGGCGCGGGCACCAGCCTGGAGTTCACCCACGTGCGTTACCTGCCGTTTGCAGGCGAACCGCCCATGCGCCGTGTGGTGTTGGCGTGGCGGCGCAGCTTCACGCGCTACGAGGCGATCGCCGCGTTGCGCAATGCCATTTATGCCTGCGAGTTGCCGGGCGTTGGGCGGTTGTCGTGAGCGGCGGGCTGCGCCACAGGCTGGCGCTGTATTTGCAACTCATCCGTTGGGACCGGCCCGCCGGTTGGTTGCTGCTGCTGTGGCCCACGCTGGCTGCGTTGTGGTTGGCGGCAGGGGGCTGGCCAGGCTGGCATTTGCTGGCCGTGTTTGTGGCGGGTACGGTGCTCATGCGCAGCGCGGGCTGCTGCATCAACGACGTGGCCGACCGCCAGTTTGACCAGCACGTGAAACGCACGGCGCAGCGCCCAGTCACCTCCGGCCGAGTCAGCGTGCGCGAGGCCCTGGCGGTGGGGGCCGTGCTGGCGCTGGTGGCCCTGGTGCTGGTGCTGACCACCAACGCGGCCACCGTGGCGTGGGCGCTGCCCGCACTGGGGGTGACGCTGCTCTACCCCTACGCCAAACGCGTGGTGGCCATGCCCCAGGCGGTGTTGGGCGTGGCGTTCAGCTTTGGCATTCCCATGGCGTTCACGGCGGTCAACGCGGGGCCCGCCGGGCAATTGTGGGCCGAAGGGCTGACAGCGTTCGATCGAGCGGCGGTGTGGCAAGCTTGGCACGACATCCCCTGGCGTGCGTGGGCCTTGTTCGCGGGCAACCTGTTTTGGGTGTTGGCCTTCGACACCGAATACGCCATGGTGGACCGGGACGACGACCTGAAGATCGGCATGAAAACCTCGGCCATCACCCTGGGACGCTGGGATGTGGTGGCCGTGGCCATCTTCTATGTGCTTTTTGTATCAATTTGGTCATTGGCGCTTTACCATATTGATTTGTTTGCTATTTATTTGGTATTCAGTGTGGCGGGGATGGCCCAAGTGGTGTGGCACGTGAGCCTGATCCGCCACCGCACGCGCGAGGGCTGCTTCAAAGCCTTTCGCGCCAACCACTGGCTGGGCGCCACGCTCTTTGCCGGTCTGGCGCTGGCCCAGGCATTGGCGTGAGAGAGGCTGCCCCAGCCTGCCCCTTCAGCGCCCGAACTCGTCGCCCAGCTCTTGCGCCCGTTGGGCGGCCGCGTGCATGGCTTGCACGAATTGGGCTTTGATGCTGGCGTTCTCCATGTGGGTAAGCGCCGCGTAGGTCGTGCCCCCTTTGGAGGTGACGCGCTGGCGCAAAATTTCCGGAGGCTCGTCCGATGCCTGGGCCAAAGCCGATGCGCCCACAAATGTGCCCACCGCCAGCTTGTGGGCGTCGGCCCGGGACAGTCCCAGGTCAACCCCGGCTTGCGCCATGGCTTCCAGGAAATAAAACACATACGCAGGGCCCGAGCCCGACAGCGCGGTGACGGCGTCCAGCTGCTGTTCGCCGTCCAGCCACAGCAGTTCGCCAGTGGGTGCCAGCACGGCTTGCACGCGCTCGCGGTCATCCGCGGTCACGGCGCTGCGGGCAAACAAACCGGTCATGCCCTGGCCCACCAGCGCGGGGGTGTTGGGCATGGCGCGCACGATGCGTTGGGTGTTCAGCCAGTCGGCCATGCTGTCGCTGCGAATGCCTGCGGCCACACTCAGGTGCAGGCTGCCCGTCAGCCAGGCACCGCACTGCTGCGCCGCCTCTTTGAAAGTTTGGGGTTTCACGGCCCATACCACCATGGGGCTGCCTTGCAAGGCCAGGCTGGGTTCGGCCAGGGCGTGCAGTCCGAACTGCTGCGCCAGGCGCTCGCGTTGTTCGGCCCAGGGCTCCACCACTTGAATGTGTGCTGGCGCCCAGCCCTGGCGCAGCAAGCCACCGATGATGGCGCTGGCCATGTTGCCGCCGCCGATGAATGCAATGGAGGGATGTGTGTCGGTCATGTGCGAAAACCTTAAAAAAGATGTTGACGCGGGTTAAAACAAAAGGTGATAATACGCGGCTCTGCTTTTCTGCAGGGTATCTGCCCACCGACGCTGGGGTGCTTCACGAATTCGCGTAAGCACACTGGCAACGACGGGCCCAAGACTGATCGCCTGTGTCCGTGGTGGATGCGGGGATTCAAGTTGGGACTTAACTCAAATGATCCAAACGCAATCTCGACTCGATGTTGCTGACAACACGGGTGCCAAGTCCGTGATGTGCATCAAGGTGCTCGGTGGTTCCAAGCGCCGGTACGCCAGCGTGGGCGACATCATCAAAGTCAGCATCAAAGAAGCTGCTCCCCGTGGCCGCGTCAAAAAAGGCGAGGTGTACAGCGCTGTGGTGGTCCGTACCGCCAAAGGCATTCGCCGCGGCGATGGTGCGCTCATCAAGTTTGATGGCAACGCCGCCGTGCTGCTGAATGCCAAGCTGGAGCCTATCGGCACCCGCATTTTTGGCCCCGTGACGCGTGAACTGCGCACCGAAAAGTTCATGAAGATCGTGTCCCTGGCACCTGAAGTTCTTTGAGGGTTTCGACATGAACAAAATCGTTAAAGGTGACGAAGTCATCGTCATCACAGGCCGGGACAAGGGCAAGCGCGGCACGGTCGTGCTTCGCAGCTCGGAAGACCATGTGGTCGTTGAAGGCATCAACGTCGTCAAGAAGCACGCCAAACCCAACCCCATGAAGGGTGTGACCGGCGGCATCATCGACAAGACCATGCCTATTCACCAGTCCAATGTGGCCATTTTCAATGCCGCCACTGGCAAGGCCGATCGCGTGGGCATCAAGCAACTGGCCGATGGCAAGAAGGTTCGCGTCTTCAAGTCCAGCGGCGAAGAAATCAAGGTGGCATGAACATGGCACGTTTGCAAGATCAATTCCGCGCCACCATCGCGCCCAGCTTGGTGGAAAAGTTCGGCTACAAGTCCGTGATGGAAGTGCCTCGCCTGACCAAAATCACCCTGAACATGGGTGTGAGCGAAGCGGTTGCTGACAAGAAAGTCATGGACAACGCTGTGAGCGACCTGACCAAGATTGCGGGTCAGAAGCCCGTGGTCACCAAGGCCCGCAAGGCCATCGCTGGTTTCAAAATCCGCGAAGGCCAGGCCATCGGTTGCATGGTCACGCTGCGCGGCGCGCAAATGTACGAATTCCTGGACCGTTTCGTGACCGTGGCACTGCCCCGTGTTCGTGACTTCCGTGGTATCTCTGGCCGCTCCTTCGATGGTCGTGGCAACTACAACGTTGGCGTCAAAGAGCAGATCATTTTCCCCGAAATCGAATACGACAAGGTGGATGCACTGCGTGGCCTGAACATCAGCATCACGACAACCGCCAAAACCGACGATGAGTGCAAGGCTCTGTTGGCTGGTTTCCGTTTTCCCTTCAAGAACTGAGGTGGCGTGTGGCAAAACAAGCTCTTCTCCAGCGTGAACTGAAGCGTGCCAATCTGGCAGCCAAGTTCGCCAAAAAATACGCCGAACTGAAGGCAGCATCCAAGGATGTGAAGCTTTCCGACGAAGAACGCGACGCAGCGCGCCTGGGACTTCAAAAGCTCCCGCGCAATGCCAACCCCACCCGTCAGCGCAACCGTTGCGAAATCACCGGTCGTCCCCGTGGCACGTTCCGCCAGTTTGGTCTGGCGCGTGCCAAAGTCCGTGAAATGGCTTTTGCCGGGGACATCCCCGGCATCACCAAGGCCAGCTGGTAAGCCCTAGGAGAACCACAAATGAGCATGAGTGATCCTATCGCCGATATGCTGACCCGCATTCGCAACGCACAGATGGTTCAAAAGCCATCCGTGTCCCTGCCGGCATCCAAAGTCAAAGTGGCCATCGCCCAAGTCCTGAAGGACGAGGGTTACATCGATGGATTCAAAGTTTCCACCGACGGCGGCAAGTCCGAGTTGGAAATTGCACTGAAGTACTACGCCGGTCGCGCCGTGATTGAGCGCATCGAGCGCGTGAGCCGTCCTGGCTTGCGTGTGTACAAAGGCCGCGACGGCATTCCTCAAGTCATGAACGGCTTGGGCGTTGCCATCGTGACCACGCCCCGTGGCGTCATGACCGACCGCAAGGCCCGGGCTGAAGGCGTCGGTGGCGAAGTCCTGTGTTACGTCGCCTAACGGCGGGCATTGAGGAGAACACTGAATGTCACGTGTCGCGAAAATGGCCGTCAAGCTTCCCCAAGGTGTGGAAGTGGCGATGAAGCCTGAAATGATTGCTGTCAAGGGGGCTTTGGGCTCTCTTGAGCTGGGCCAAAACAGCCTGGTAAAAGTTGCACAAGACGGTGCTGCACTGTCTTTTGAGCCTGCCAACGACTCCCGCGAAGCAGATGCCATGGCTGGCACTTTGCGTCAGCTGGTGAACAACATGGTCACGGGTGTGAGCAAGGGCTTTGAGCGCAAGCTGAGCCTGATTGGCGTGGGCTACAAAGCCCAAGCCCAGGGCACCAAGTTGAATCTGACCGTAGGGTATTCACACCCTGTGGTGATCGAAATGCCTGCTGGCGTCAAGGTGGAAACGCCCACGCCCACAGAGGTGTTGATCAAAGGTTTCGACCGTCAGCGTGTGGGTCAAATCGCTGCTGAAGTTCGCGCAGTTCGTCCGCCAGAGCCTTACAAAGGCAAGGGCATCCGCTACGCGGACGAAAAAGTTGCGATCAAAGAAACCAAGAAGAAATAAGGACTGGGATCATGTTGACCAAAAAAGAGCAACGTCTCCGTCGTGCCCGCCAAACCCGCGTGCGTATTGCCCAGCAATCCGCCGTGCGTTTGACGGTCAACCGCACCAACCTGCACATCTACGCCACCGTGATTTCCGGCGACGGTGCCCGTGTGTTGGCATCTGCTTCCACAGCAGAATCGGAAGTTCGCGCCCAAATCGGTGCGGCTGGCAAGGGCGGCAACAAAGCCGCTGCCGAGCTGATCGGCAAGCGCATTGCTGAAAAAGCAAAAGCTGCCGGTGTGGAAAAAGTCGCCTTCGACCGTGCAGGCTTTGCCTACCACGGCCGTGTCAAGGCCCTCGCTGACGCAGCCCGGGAAGCCGGTCTCCAGTTCTGATCACAAGGAAACGTAGAAATGGCTAAGTTTCAGGCTAAAGCGCAGGGTGATGCACCGGAAGACGGTCTGCGCGAAAAGATGATTGCGATCAACCGCGTGACCAAAGTGGTCAAGGGCGGTCGCATTTTGGGTTTTGCTGCATTGACCGTGGTTGGCGATGGCGATGGCAAAGTGGGCATGGGCAAAGGCAAGGCGCGTGAAGTGCCGGTTGCTGTCCAGAAGGCCATGGAGCAGGCGCGTCGCAACATGATCAAGGTGTCGTTGAAAAACGGCTCCATCCATCACAGCGTGTACGGCGAGCACGGTGCCGCCAACGTCATGATGCTGCCAGCCTCTAAAGGTACTGGCATCATCGCTGGTGGCCCCATGCGCGCTGTGTTTGAAGTGCTGGGCATCACCGATGTGGTTGCCAAGAGCCACGGCTCCAGCAACCCTTACAACCTGGTTCGTGCAACCTTGGATGCATTGAACAACTCCACCACTCCTTCTGCGATTGCCGCCAAACGCGGCAAATCGGTTGAAGAGATCCTGGGTTAAGGCGCATTCACATGTCCACACAAAACATGATCAAAGTGAAACTGGTTCGCAGCCCCATCGGTTGCAAGGTCTCTCACCGTGCCACCGTGCGCGGTTTGGGGCTGCGCAAGATGAACAGCGTGAGCGAGTTGCAAGACACGCCCGCAGTGCGCGGCATGATCAACAAGATCAGCTACCTGCTTCAGGTTCTGTAATCAAGGGATACCATGGAACTCAATACCATCAAACCCGGTCAGGGTGCGAAGCACGCCAAGCGGCGCGTGGGCCGTGGCATTGGCTCTGGCCTGGGTAAAACCGCAGGCCGTGGTCACAAAGGTCAAAAATCGCGCGCAGGGGGCTACCACAAAGTGGGTTTTGAAGGCGGTCAAATGCCTTTGCAGCGCCGTTTGCCCAAGCGTGGTTTCAAGTCTCACTTGTTGCAGTTCACCGGTGAGGTGACGCTGACGGATCTGGCTGCGCTGGATGCTTCCGATGTTGATTTGCTGACTTTGAAGCAGGCTGGTTTGGTTGGCGAAATGATTCGCAAAGCCAAAGTGGTCAACACGGGTGCGCTGGCGAAAGCCGTCAATCTGAAGAACATTCTCGCGACTGCGGGTGCCAAAGCTGCCATTGAGGCGGCTGGCGGCTCTGTCGCCTGATAACTGCTTATCAAAACGTGGCAACAGTCAATCCATCCTTGGCAAAAGGCGACAAGTACGGCGATTTGCGTCGTCGGCTTGTGTTCCTGATGCTGGCGCTTGTGGTTTATCGGATCGGTGCGCACATTCCCGTGCCTGGTATCGATCCTGTTCAACTGACCCAGTTGTTTAAAACTCAGGAGGGCGGCATATTGAGTTTGTTCAATATGTTCTCCGGTGGGGCTTTGTCGCGTTTTGCTGTATTTGCTTTGGGCATCATGCCCTATATCTCTGCTTCGATCATCATGCAGCTGGCGGGTTATGTACTCCCCGCATTTGAACAGCTGAAGAAAGAAGGCGAAGCCGGGCGGCGCAAAATTACCCAGTACACCCGCTATGGGACGGTGGGCTTGGCATTGTTCCAGTCGTTGGGCATTGCCTTGGCGTTGGAAGGCACCCCCAATTTGGTGGTAGACCCCGGATTCGGTTTCCGTTTGACAACCGTTGTGAGTTTGACGGCTGGCACCCTGTTTTTGATGTGGCTGGGCGAGCAGATCACCGAGCGCGGCTTGGGTAATGGCATATCCATATTGATCTTTGCCAGTATTGCTGCGGGATTGCCCAGTGCCATGGCGGGTCTGTTCGAGCTGGTGCGCACCGGTGCCATGAATATTTTGGCCTCGTTGTTCATCATGGTTTTGGTGGTCGGGGTGACGTATTTTGTGGTGTTTGTCGAGCGTGGACAACGCAAGATCTTGGTTAACTATGCCCGTCGGCAGGTTGGTAACAAGGTTTATGGTGGCCAATCTTCACATTTGCCTTTGAAATTGAACATGGCTGGCGTGATACCCGCTATCTTCGCTTCTTCAATTATTTTGTTGCCCGCCACGGTGGTGGGGTGGTTCAGCACCGGTGATTCCATGCGGTGGTTGAAAGATATTTCCAGCGCGTTGACCCCAGGACAGCCTATTTATGTGGCGCTTTACGGAGCTGCTATTGTTTTCTTCTGTTTCTTTTACACCGCTTTGGTGTTCAATAGCCGGGAAACTGCGGACAACCTGAAAAAGAGCGGTGCTTTTATTCCCGGCATTCGTCCTGGTGAGCAAACGGCCAAGCACATTGACAAAATTTTGTCTCGTTTGACACTTGCTGGCGCGGTTTACATCACACTGGTGTGTTTGCTGCCCGAATTTCTTATCCTGAAATACAACGTTCCCTTCTATTTTGGTGGGACGTCGCTGTTGATCATTGTGGTTGTGACCATGGACTTCATGGCCCAGGTCCAGAACTTCATGATGTCTCAGCAGTATGAATCCTTGCTCAAGAAGGCCAACTTCAAGGGCGCAGGTGGTGCGTGAGGCACATTGAAAAACTCGTTGGTTGCACCCCTGTCGTGCAAGTTGAATCAAATTGATTTCTAGGAGAAAACTATGAGAGTTTCGGCTTCGGTCAAAAAAATGTGCCGCAACTGTAAAATTATTCGTCGCAAGGGTGTCGTGCGCGTCATTTGCACCGACCCCCGCCACAAACAGCGTCAAGGCTGATTGAGTTTCAGAGGACCATCATGGCTCGTATTGCAGGTATCAACATCCCTCCCCACAAACATGCTGAAATTGGCTTGACCGCTATTTTCGGTATTGGCCGCACGCGCGCTCGCAAAATTTGCGAAGCCTGTGGCATCGAATACTCCAAGAAAATCAAGGAGTTGTCCGACGCTGAACTCGAAAAAGTTCGTGACCAAGTCGGTTTGTTTACAATCGAGGGTGACCTGCGCCGCGAAACCACCATGAACATCAAGCGCTTGATGGACATCGGTTGCTACCGTGGCTTCCGCCATCGCCGTGGTTTGCCCATGCGTGGTCAGCGCACCAAGACGAATGCCCGGACCCGCAAGGGCCCACGCAAAGCCGCCTTGGCGTTGAAAAAATAATCTGAACTGAAAGCTCACCATGGCTAAGTCGCCTTCCAATTCCGCCGCAGCGCGCGTGCGCAAGAAAGTCCGCAAAAACATTGCGGACGGTATTGCACACGTTCATGCCTCTTTCAACAACACGATCATCACGATCACTGATCGTCAAGGCAACGCTTTGTCCTGGGCCTCTTCGGGTGGTCAAGGTTTCAAAGGTTCGCGCAAGTCCACGCCTTTTGCTGCACAGGTGGCATCGGAAGTGGCTGGCCGCGCCGCCATCGAACAAGGTATCAAAAACCTTGACGTCGAAATTAAAGGCCCTGGCCCTGGCCGCGAGTCTTCTGTCCGCGCATTGGGCGCATTGGGCATCCGCATCGTTTCGATTGCGGACGTGACGCCAGTGCCGCACAACGGTTGCCGCCCACAAAAGCGCCGCCGTATCTGATTTTTCGCTGCTTCAAGGCAGCATTAAGCCCACCGCCACGGTTTTTCCACCGTGGCTCCTGCGTTTCTAAACGCAGAAGAATTCAATCAAGGACACAAACGTGGCACGTTACCTCGGCCCCAAGGCCAAACTTTCCCGCCGTGAAGGCACCGATCTGCTGCTCAAAAGCGCTCGTCGCTCCATCAGCGACAAGGCAAAATTCGATTCCAAACCAGGTCAGCATGGCCGCACCTCCGGTGCCCGCACGTCCGACTTCGGTTTGCAATTGCGTGAGAAGCAAAAGGTCAAACGCATGTACGGCGTGTTGGAGCGCCAGTTCCGTCGCTACTTCGAAGAAGCGGACCGTCGCCGCGGCAACACGGGCTCCAATTTGCTGTTTCTGCTGGAGTCGCGCCTCGACAACGTGGTGTTTCGCATGGGATTCGCCTCCACCCGTGCCGAAGCGCGTCAAATGGTGTCCCACAAGGCAGTCACGGTGAACGGCGCATCCGTCAACATCCCTTCCTACTTGGTTAAATCCGGTGATGTGGTCGCTGTTCGCGAAAAATCCAAGAAGCAGGCCCGTGTGATCGAGGCGTTGGAGTTGGCCAAGCAAATTGGCTTCCCTGCCTGGGTTGAAGTAGCAGCTGACAAGGCGGAAGGCACTTTCAAGAAGAGCCCTGACCGCGACGAATTCGCTGCAGACATCAACGAATCGTTGATCGTCGAACTGTATTCTCGTTAATCCGTTCCCCATCGCCGGTGTGCGGTGGGGTTGCTTCATCGGCCTTATCGGTGTAACGAGCCGAGGGTATTGAGGGAAGTTTGAATGCTTACGAATTTGTTAAAGCCCAAGACCATCAACGTCGAGCAATTGACGACCAACCGTGCAAAAGTCACGTTGGAGCCCTTCGAGCGCGGCTACGGCCACACCTTGGGCAATGCCTTGCGCCGTGTGTTGTTGTCTTCCATGGTGGGCCATGCCCCCACGGAAGTCACCATCGCTGGTGTTTTGCACGAATACTCATCCATCGACGGCGTTCAAGAGGATGTGGTCAACATTCTCCTGAATCTGAAGGGTGTGGTTTTCAAACTCCACAACCGCGATGAAGTCACACTGAGCCTGCGCAAGGACGGTGAAGGCGTGGTGACCGCAGGGGATATTCAAACCCCTCACGATGTCGAAATCGTCAACCCCGGTCATGCGATTGCCACTTTGTCCCCAGGGGCAAAGCTCGACATGCAAATCAAGGTTGAAAAAGGCCGCGGGTATGTGTCGGGTAACTTCCGTCGCAACGAAGACCAAATGCGTTCTATTGGGCGCATCGTGTTGGATGCATCCTTTTCGCCCGTTCGTCGCGTGAGCTACACCGTGGAAAGTGCTCGTGTCGAGCAACGCACGGACCTCGATAAATTGGTGTTGGACATCGAAACCAATGGTGCCATCGGCCCAGAGGAAGCAGTCCGCTCATCTGCCAAGATTTTGGTCGAACAGTTGGCGGTGTTTGCACAGTTGGAAGGTGTAGAGCTGAGCGCATTCGATGCGCCCACGCAACGCGCCGCCCAACAGTTCGATCCTATTCTGTTGCGGCCTGTGGACGAGTTGGAATTGACGGTTCGTTCCGCCAACTGCCTGAAGGCTGAAAACATTTACTACATCGGTGATTTGATTCAACGCACCGAAAACGAGTTGTTGAAGACCCCGAACCTGGGTCGCAAATCTTTGAACGAAATCAAAGAAGTGTTGGCATCTCGTGGACTGACGCTGGGCATGAAGCTCGAGAACTGGCCCCCAGTTGGGCTGGACAAACACTGATTTTTATCATCAGGCCGCTTGACGGCCATCTCTCAGTACCTGACACGGCTGAGAGCATCACTCAAACAAAGGAAATATCATGCGCCACGGACATGGACTTAGAAAACTGAACCGCACCAGCTCTCACCGTTTGGCGATGCTGCGCAACATGATGAATTCATTGCTGACGCATGAAGTCATCAAAACCACGCTGCCCAAAGCAAAAGAGCTGCGTCGCGTGGTTGAGCCCATGATCACCCTTGCCAAGGAACCCACGCTGGCCAACCGCCGCCTGGCATTTGACCGCTTGCGTGATCGTGACGTGGTTGTGAAGCTCTTCAATGAATTGGGTCCCCGCTTCAAGGCACGTCCTGGTGGCTATACCCGTATTTTGAAGATGGGTTTCCGCGTGGGTGACAACGCCCCTATGGCGTTGGTGGAACTTGTGGACCGCGCAGAAGAAGCGGTGGCTGTTGCAACGGAAGACGCAAAAGCGTGATAGAATAACTTTCTTGACGCGCGGTGGAGCAGCCTGGTAGCTCGTTGGGCTCATAACCCAAAGGTCGCAAGTTCAAATCTTGCCCGCGCAACCAATAAAATCAAGCCTCTGGCTTGTTAAAAGGCCCTCAAATTGAGGGCCTTTTTGTTTTGGGTGCACCCAGCATGGTGCGGCGGCCGCAGTGTGCAAACTTGCAAGTTCCGGTAAACCCATCTTGAATCGACAACTGCAGTCAAGGCAGGTTTTGCGTGCGCTCGGTTGCCCGCACCGTGCTTTCCATCAGATGCCGCCTCACCTTGGGTGGCGTTGCGCCGGTGTGAAACGCCAACCGCCGATCCCTCAGCTGCAAATCTGAGACGGAAAAACGGTCGAACCGCCGCAGGTGTTCGTTCCACGACACGTCCACGATCGTTTCAACGAAGCGGCTGGGTTCGTTCACGTCGTGCAAAAGCTCCCATGAAAGTGCGCCATTTCGCAAGCGGCTGCTGCGCCCTTCCGTGAACATCAGCGCCCGAAAATCATCTGCCCTCTCGGCGGATACCTGGTACTCGATGGTGACCAAGATGTGCCCGACAGGCAGCGGCGAGTCTGTGGCGGGAACGGTCAACACACGCTGAGGTGAGAGGTCTTGCACCTGTTCGGTGTCAGGGCGGCGCCAGATGGCCAACCACATGGTCAGCAGTGCAGAAACAGCGGCAATGGCAAGGCTTGTGGACACTGAGGTCCAGGTGGCCACCTGTCCCCACAGGGCGGCGCCCATGGCGCTGCCACCCATGATGGCCATTTGGTAAATGGACATGCCCCGGGCCCGAACCCAGTCGGGCAACCCCGTTTGCATGGCCAGACTCAGGCTGTTGGCGGTGGTGAGCCAGGACGCACCGCCCAGGAACATCACGGGCACGGCCAGCCATTCCACGTGAACGAACGCCATGGCCGCCGTTGTCAGGGCATGCATCGCGGAGCCTCGCTGCACCAATTGGTCGCGCGTGTAGCGGGCCCGCAGCGTGGGCAACACCGCGGAGGAGGCAATTGCGCCAGCCCCCATGGACGCCAACAGCAGGGTGAACGTTCCGGCACCTCCCCCGTCGAACCCTTTGGCGACCAATGCCATCAGTGCCATGAGTGCAGTGGAGTGAAGGAAAAAGAGCCCTATGCGCAACAGCACGCCCTTTAACTGGGTGGACTGGAACACGTATTGCAAACCCACCCGCATGGCGGTGGTCAGCTTCTCTTTGCCCAGTGGGTTGGGCTGGTGTTCTCGTTGCCACCGGGAAATGACGACCGCAGCCAGGACCGACAACACCGCGTTCAACAGAAACACCCAGGCGCTTCCGACGCTGGCAATGAGGGCCCCTGCTATCAGCGGACCCAGAATTCGGGAGGCGTTCATCGACACGCCGTTCAGAGCCAGAGCGGCGGGCAACTGGACCCGGGGCACGAGTTCTGGGACGATCGCGGCAAACACTGGCCACCGCATGGCCAGTCCAATGCCGTTGGCAAACGTCAGTGCCAGCAAGACGGCGGGGGTGGCCTTGTCCAGAAAAACCACCCCACACAGCAGTGCTGCCACCACGGCAATCCACAGCTGGGTGCTGAGAAAGTAGCGTTTTCTGTCCAGGCTGTCGGCCAGTGCGCCGCTGGGCAAGCCCAGCAGGAACACCGGCAGGGTGGCTGCTGTTTGAACCAGCGCAACCCACACGGGCGTTGTGGTCAGCGCGGTCATCATCCAGGCGGCGGCCACGTCGTTCATCCACATGCAGACGTTGGCGATCAGCCAGGTCAACCAAAGCATGCGAAACACGGGTTGCCGCAGGGGCGCAATCGGCGAAAGATCGGGTGGAGCGGGGGTCATGTGTTTCGGCGATTGTCTTTTATTTTGCGTCTGAAGCGGTCATTGGCCGGGCGGGCGTTTGGGGGACTGACGGCGGTTGATGGCCCGCCAGTTGGGCCCGGAAGGCCCTGGGTGACAGGCCCGTGTCTCGTGTGAACACCCGTGTGAAGTGGGCAGGGTCCGCGTAGCCCAAGGCGTAGGAAATGGTGGTCACGCTGAGATTGGTGTAAGCCAATTGGCGCCGGGCTTCCAGCACCGTGCGGGCCTCGATCAGACTGGAGGCATTCGCACCTGTTGCCGCTTTGCTCAGACGGCTCAGGTGTGTGGGCGACAGGTTCAGGGCCTTGGCGTAGTCTGCCACCTGCCAGTGCTCGCGAAAATGGGTGTCTATCAATGCCTGGAACCGGTGTACCACGGGCGACTTTCGCGTGTCCTGGGCATCTCCGTCTCCGGGGGTGTCCATCGACCGCGCAACCCAACCCAACAAGGTGGCACTGAGCCCGCGAAGCACCAAGGCCCGGGCTTTGTCGCGGCCCAGAAACTCTCGCCATATTTGCCGCAAGGTCAGGCGCATCTGTTCGTCTGATCGGGTCAATTTGGCGCAGGCGAGGGCACCGCGCACATCGCCCACCCCTACCAACAGGTCGTTCAGCAACTCGTCTGCCAGGGTCAGTACCAACCCTTGCGTGCCTGGCGTGAAGCGAAAGGCGTGCACATGTCCGGGGGGCACGTTGAGCAGCGAACCGGGTGACAGCACCAGGGTGTTGGCGTTCAAGTGCGCCACGCCACCGCCGGACTCGATCAGCAGCAGCTGGTGAAGCCGGGTGTGGCGGTGGGGTGTGAATTCCCAGCCGTGGAGCACGGAGCGGTCGGCAATCGTCTCGCAGTGCAGCACATCGGGCAGGTGAGCAAATTCGCCAAACAGACTGTAGGACTGTATGGATTCAGCGGGGTTTTCCATGTTCGAAATGTACAAGTGTTGGATGAATTTCGGCATTCCACCCTGCGCCGTAACTGCGTATCTTTCGTGCCACGGCATCGGCCGAAGTTCTTTTGACATGCGCATTGGAGACAACCATGAAAACCCAGGTTTGCATCATTGGCGGGGGGCCTTCCGGCTTGCTGCTTTCCCAGCTTTTGCACCTCAAAGGTATCGATACCATCGTGCTGGAGCGCCAGAGCCGCGAATACGTGTTGGGCCGCATCCGGGCCGGTGTGTTGGAGCATGGCTTTGCCAAGCTGATGCGCGAAGCCCAGTGCGGTGAGCGCATGGACCGTGAAGGTGAAATCCACGACGGGTTTTTGATCGCCCACGATGGCCAACTGGACCGCGTGGACTTGCACAAACACAGCGGCGGCAGCTCGGTGGTGGTGTACGGCCAGACCGAACTCACCCGCGACCTTTACGAAGCCCGCGACCGCATGAAAGGCGTGGTGATCCACAACGCCGAGGACGTGACACCGCATGAATTGACCAGCGCCACCCCCTATGTGACTTACCGCAGCGGCGACGATGTGGTGCGCATCGATTGCGACTTTGTCATCGGGGCTGACGGTTTTCACGGGGTCAGCCGCAAGTCCATTCCAGCCAACGTGCTGAAGGAGTATGAAAAGGTTTACCCGTTTGGCTGGTTGGGCGTTTTGTCGCGCACTCAGCCCGTGTCGCCCGAGCTGGTGTACGCCAAACACGAGCGCGGGTTTGCGTTGTGCTCTCTTCGCTCGCAGGTGCTGAGCCGCTATTACATCCAGGTGCCGCTGAGCGATCGTGTGGAAGATTGGTCCGACGAGGCCTTCTGGGACGAACTCAAGCGCCGCCTGCCGGCCGAAATTGCCGAGAAACTGGTGACGGGTCCGTCCATTGAAAAATCCATCGCGCCGCTGCGCTCGTTTGTGGCTGAGCCCATGCGTTACGGTAACCTGTTCCTGGCGGGTGACGCGGCCCACATCGTGCCGCCCACGGGTGCGCGGGGGCTCAACAGTGCGGCGTCTGACATTTATTACCTGTACCACGCCATGGTGGCCCACTACCAGCAGGGCGACAGCACCGGCCTGGACAACTACTCTGCCAAAGCACTGGCCCGGGTGTGGAAGGCCCAGCGCTTTTCGTGGTGGATGACGAGCATGCTGCACACCTTCCCCGAGGCCATTGCCTACGACCAGAAACTGCAGCAGACCGATCTGAAGTACTTGTTTTCCTCCGAAGCGGCGCAGCAGTCGCTGGCTGAAAACTACGTGGGCTTGCCGTTCTGAAGGCCGTCACTGGGCCGGTTCAGGCCCAGGTGACGCTGGCGGTGAACAGGTAGCCCGCGCCGTACACGGTTTTGATGATGCGGGGGTGCTGCGCGTCCGCCTCGATCTTGCGGCGGATGCGTGAAATGCGGACGTCAATGCTCCGGTCCAGTGGCGACAGATCGCGCTGGCCCATCAGTTGCTCCCGGGTCAATATCTGGTGCGGGCGCGCCACGAATTCGCGCAGCACCTGGGTTTCGGCCGTGCCCAGCAAATGCGCCTCACCGTTGGGGGCGGTCAAGGTGTTGGCGGCGCAGTCCAGCGTCCAGCCCAGGAACGTGGCGTAGCGCCGCATGCGTGGTGCGTGTTCACGCCCCGCCACCGATGTGCGCCGCAGAATGCTGCGCACACGCGCCACCAGTTCGCGCGGCTCGAAGGGCTTGACCATGTAGTCATCGCTGCCCATTTCCAGCCCCATGACCCGGTCAAACGGGTGGGCACGCCCTGTCAGCACCAGCACGCCGCACAGCCCGTGTTGGCTGATCTGGGCGATCAGGCCCACCCCGTCCATGTCGGGCAGGCCCAGGTCCAGGATGCACAGGTCGGGCCGCTCGACCTTCAGCTGGCGCAACACCGACGAGCCGTCGCGGAACCACTCCACCGGGAAGTCGAACTCCCCCAGCGCACGCATCACCACGCGGGCGACGTTTTCGTCGTCTTCCACCAGGTAAATCAGGTTTCGCGCAGCGGCGTGGTGCGGGGTGTTGGGCATGGCGTTCAGGTCAGGGGGCTTGGAGAATATGGCCCAACTGCGCCTTGGTGAACGGTTTTTGAATGAACGGCACCGTGGGCGGTGTTTGGCTGGACGGTGGGAATCCACTCATCAACACCACCTTGGGAATGCCGCCCAACTGGCTGGCGTGTCGGGTGACTTGCTGGCCATCCACCTCGCCCGGCATCACAAAGTCGGACAGCACCAGTTCAAGGTTGGGCGTCTGCGCCAGGATGTCCAGGGCCTCCTGCCCCGTTTCAGCTTCCAGCACGGCATAACCCAGGTCCAGCAAATGCCGCCGGACCACTTGGCGAACCCCCGCATCGTCGTCCACCAGCAAGGCCAGGCCGCTGTGGGCGGTGTCGGCCTCGGTTGCTTCACAGGCAGGGGCGGGGTTGGTTGACGCGGTGGCGGTGGCATCGGTGGCCAAGGGGAGCCACAAGGTGACCCGTGTGCCCACACCGGGCTCGCTGTGGATGTCCACCGCACCGCCCGACTGGCGGGCAAAGCCGTACACCATCGACAGGCCCAGGCCAGAGCCCTTGCCCGCGCGTTTGGTGGTGAAAAACGGCTCGAACACGCGTTGCAGGGTCACGGCGTCCATGCCACAGCCGTCATCCTGGATCGACACACCTGCAAACACGCCGGGCGACAGGTGCAGGCGTTCGGCGTCGTCAGAGGCCAATGTGTGCACCTCTGTGGCCACGGTGATGCGGCCCCGGGATTCGGTGGCATCGCGGGCGTTCAGGACGAGATTGAGCACCGCGTTCTGGAGCTGGTGTGCGTCCAGCCGGCACTGCGCGGCGGCTGTGTCCAGGGCAAACGACAAGCTCAAGGTGTCGGGCAGGGTGTGCCGCACCAGCTTGTCTATTTCACTCACACAGGTGTCCAGGTCCACCACCGCCGTGTGCATGGGGTGTTGCCGCGAGAATGACAGCAGCCCTTTGATCAGGTCAGACCCCCGGCGGGCCGCCTCGATGGCCGGTACGATGTATTCATCCACGTGGCGGTGCACGCCGGGCTGCTCCCGCAGGGCCGCCAGGTTGCCCAGCACCACGGTCAGGATGTTGTTGAAGTCGTGCGACAGGCCGCTGGTCAGTTGTCCCAGCGCTTCCATTTTTTGTGCCTGCACCAGCATGTCGTGCGAGCGCCGCTCCTGGGTGATGTCGAACGTCAGCTCAAAGCAGCCTATCGCACGGCCACTCTCAGCCACCTCGGGAATCAAAGAGGTGCGGGCCAGCCGCCGCACCCCGCCCACGGTGGTCATTTCATATTCAAACGTCACCGCACCGCCTCGCAGCGCCTGGCGGATGTAGGGCCTGATGAGCGAATAGGTGCCCAGCCCCAAAAACTCGCGTGCACTCACCCGCTCGGGGTGGGCGGGGTCCAGGGCAAACCAGTCGCGGTAGCCGCGGTTGATGTAGCGGTACACCAGGTTTGCATCGAAATAGGCCACCAGCGCCGGGATCGAGTCGGTGATGAGCCGCATTTGTGCTTCGCTGCGCTCCAACGAGTTGGCAAATTGGCGGTTCAGCCGCAGGGCCTCGCGCAGCTGGCCGTTGGTGGCCAGCAGTTCGGCGGTGCGCTCGGCCACGCGCGACTCCAGCAAGGCGTTTTGTTCACGGATCAGTTGCTCGGCATGCCGTTGCTGGGTCACGTCCGAATACAGGGTCACAAACCCGTGGCCCGGCACAGGCGCCCCTTGTACCCGCAGCACCGTGCCGTTGGGGCGGGTGCGTTCGATGTCGTGGGTGCGAAATGCTTTGGCGGCTTCCACCCGCTCGCGTATCTGGACCTCCGGGTCGCCCTCGCCGTACTCGCCACGCTCGGCGTTGTAGCGCATGAAGCTCTCGAACGGAGCCCCTTCGTAACCCATCTCTTGGGGGAACCCCAGCAGCCTCAGAAACGTTTGGTTCCAGGCCACGAGGTGCAGGTTTTCGTCGATCAGGGTGAAGCCCTGGTCAATCAAATCCAGTGCCGCTTGCAGCGAACCTTGGCGCCTGCCATCGGCTTGATTTGCCTGTGGGGTCGTGCGTGTCACGTTGTCTCCTGGCGGTCGACCACAACCGAGTGAGCCGATTTTAGGACCGGGGTTGGGCCCGGCCCTGGCTTGCAAACATTCGTCACATTCGGCACGGATTGCTGCAAACATGCTCTTCGATGATGCGCCCCACACACCGGCACACACGGAGACAAGCATGGATCGCATCAATCCCTTTTCCGAGGGGCTGGAGAAGAACGCCGCCAACTTTGTGGCGCTGTCACCGCTCAGCTTCATCGAGCGCACCGCACGCATCTACCCCCAGCGCACGGCCATCCTCTACGGCGAACTCCGCCAGACCTGGGGCCACACCTACACCCGCTGCCGCCAGTTGGCCAGTGCCCTGACCCAACGTGGCGTGGGCGTGGGCGACACCGTGGCCGTGATGCTGCCCAACGTGCCCGCCATGCTGGAAGCGCACTTTGGCGTGCCCATGGCCGGTGCGGTGCTCAACACCCTGAACACCCGGCTCGATGCCGAGGCCATTGCCTTCATGCTGCGCCATGGCGAGGCCAAGGTGCTGCTGACCGACCGCGAATTTGCCAAGGGGGTGGCGCCCGCACTGGCCATGCTGGGCAGCGATGCCCCGCTGGTGATTGAAGTGGAAGACGACGAAGCCCCCGCAGGCGAGCACCTGGGCCAGCTCAGCTACGAAGCCCTGCTGGCCGAGGGCAACCCCGCTTTTGTGTGGCACCGCCCGGCTGACGAGTGGGATGCCATCGCGCTGAACTACACCAGCGGCACCACCGGCAACCCCAAAGGCGTGGTGACGCACCACCGGGGCGCGTACTTGAACGCGGCCAGCAACGCCATTTCGTGGCAGCTGCCGCACCACGCCACCTATTTGTGGACCTTGCCCATGTTCCACTGCAACGGCTGGTGCTTCCCGTGGACCCTGGCGCTGGTGGCGGGCACCAGCGTGTGCCTGCGCCGGGTGGACCCGGCGCTGATTTACCCGCTGATCCGCCAGCACCACGTCACCCACCTGTGCGGTGCGCCCATCGTGTACAGCATGCTCATCCATGCTTCTGCCGAGCTGCGCCAAGGCATTGAACACACCGTGCACGGGCTGATTGCCGGGGCCGCGCCGCCCGCAGCCGTGATTGAAGGCTGCGAGGCCGCTGGCATCGAGCTGACCCACGTGTACGGCCTGACCGAGGTGTATGGCCCGGCAGCCGTGTGCGCCAAGCAAGACAGCTGGGCCAGCCTGAGCATGGAAGAACGCGCCCAGCTCAATGGCCGCCAGGGCGTGCCCTACCCCTTGCAAGAAGACGTGACGGTGCTCGACCCCCTGACCCTGCAACCCGTGCCCGCCGACGGCGAAACCATGGGTGAAATCTTCTTCCGGGGCAACGTGGTGATGAAGGGTTACCTGAAGAACCCCGCCGCCACCGAAGAGGCCTTTGCGGGCGGCTGGTTCCACACCGGCGACCTGGCCGTGCTGTACCCCGACGGCTACGTGAAGATCAAAGACCGCAGCAAAGACATCATCATTTCCGGCGGCGAAAACATCAGCTCCATCGAGGTGGAAGACACCCTGTGCCGCCACCCCGCCGTGATGCTGGCCGCCGTGGTGGCCCAGCCCGACGACAAGTGGGGCGAGGTGCCGTGCGCGTTCGTGGAGCTGAAGCCCGGTGCCACGGCCACCGAGGCCGACATCGTCGCCTTCTGCCGCACCCACCTGGCCCGCTTCAAGGTGCCCAAGCGTGTGGTGTTCGTGGGCTTGCCCAAAACCTCGACCGGCAAGATTCAGAAGTTTGTGCTGCGCAACCAGGTCAAGTCGGCCTCGGCCATCGAGTAACCCCCCCGGAACCACCCATGACTCAAGACTTGATTCTGGAAACCCGGGGGCTCTCGAAAGAGTTTCTGGGCTTCAACGCCGTGTCCGACGTGAACCTGAAGGTCAAGCGCGGCACCATCCACGCGCTCATTGGCCCCAACGGTGCGGGCAAAACCACGGTGTTCAACCTGCTGACCAAGTACCACCCGCCCACTGCGGGGCAAATTTTGTTCAACGGCGCCGACATCACCCGCGACAACCAGGTGCAGGTGGCGCGGCGCGGCATGATCCGCTCGTTCCAGATTTCGGCCACCTTCAGCCACCTGACCGTGCTGGAGAACGTGCGCGTGGCGTTGCAGCGCAACCGCGCCGATTCGTTCAACTTCTGGTCGTCCGAGCGCAAGCTCAACGTGCTGAACGACCGTGCCATGGAACTGCTGACCGAGGTGGACCTGGCCAGCTTTGCCGACACCGTGACGGTGGAAATGCCCTATGGCCGCAAACGCGCACTCGAAATTGCCACCACGCTGGCGCTGAACCCCGAGCTGATGTTGCTGGACGAGCCCACCCAGGGCATGGGCCACGAAGACGTGGGCCGGGTGGTGGAGCTCATTCAAAAAGTGTCGGCCAACCGCACCATTCTGATGGTGGAGCACAACCTGTCGGTGGTGGAAACGCTGTGCCACACCCTCACCGTGCTGCAACGCGGCTCGGTGCTGGCCGAAGGGAATTACGCCACGGTGTCGAAAGACCCCCGTGTGCTGGAAGCGTATGTGGGGGTGGACGCATGAGCAGCGCATTCAAACCCAGCGGCGAAATGCTGCGCGTGACCGACCTGCACGCGTTCTACGGCGAGTCGCACATCCTGCACGGCATCGACCTGCAGGTGAACCGGGGCGAGCTGGTGACGCTGCTGGGCCGCAACGGCTCGGGCCGTTCGACCACGCTCAAAGCCATTCTGGGCCTGGTGGGGCGGCGCACCGGCTCCATCATGTTCAACGGCAACGAGGTCACCCGCCTGCAGCCGCACACCATTGCGCGGCTGGGGATTGGCTACTGCCCGGAAGAGCGCGGCATCTTCGCGGGCCTGAGCACCGAAGAGAACCTGATGCTGGCCCCCGTGGTGGCCAGCGGCGGCATGACGCTGGACGAGATTTACACCGTCTTCCCCAACCTGCTGGAGCGGCGCCACAGCCCCGGCACCTGCCTGTCGGGTGGCGAGCAGCAGATGCTGGCCATGGCGCGCGTGCTGCGCACCGGTGCCAAGGTGTTGCTGCTGGACGAGATCACCGAGGGGCTGGCCCCCGTCATCGTCAAGAAGCTGGGCGAAGTCATCCGCCTGCTGAAAAACCGGGGCTACACCATCATTTTGGTGGAGCAGAACTTCCGCTTTGCTGCCCCGCTGGCCGACCGCCACTACGTGCTGGAGCACGGCCATGTGGTGATGACGGTGCCCAAAGCCGAACTCGAAGCCCGCACCGGAGAGCTGCACGACCTGCTGGGCGTGTGAGCCAAATTTTCAAGCCTTTTTGGCATCTATCGCTTGATGCTATTGGGTTTGTAGCTTCACTTTTTTTTACCCACCCACAACGGAGACACCCCATGAAACTCACACACATTGCCCAGGCCGCTGGCCTTGCCCTCTTTGCGCTGGCCGGTACCGCACAGGCCCAGGTGTCGGACGGCGTGGTCAAGATCGGCGTGCTGACCGACCTGTCTGGCGTGTACGCCGACGTGGCCGGCTCCGGCACCGTGGTGGCCACCCAAATGGCCATTGAAGACTTTGTGGCCGCCGAAAAGCCCAGCTTCAAGGTGGAACTGGTGTCTGCCGACCACCAGAACAAAGGCGACATTGCCGCCAACAAGGCCCGCGAGTGGTTCGAGAAAGACAAGGTGGACGTGGCCACCGAGCTGGTCACCACCTCGGTGGCCCTGGCGGTGCAAAAAATCGCCAAAGAGAAAAACCGCGTGGTGCTGGTGTCGGGTGCGGCATCCACCGCCGTCACCAACGAAAACTGCAACGACGTGACCGTGCACTGGACCTACGACACCTACGCCGTGGCCAACGGCACGGCCAAGGCCGTGACACAAGGCGGTGGCAAAAAGTGGTTCTTCATGACCGCCGACTACGCCTTTGGCCACGCCCTTGAAAAAGACGCCAGCGCCGTGGTCAAGGCCAACGGCGGCGAGGTGATGGGCGCTGTGCGCCACCCCTTCCCCGGCACCGATTTTTCGTCGTTCCTCCTGAAGGCGCAATCGTCTGGCGCACAGGTCATTGGCCTGGCCAACGCGGGGGGCGACACCATCAACGCCATCAAGCAAGCCGCCGAGTTTGGCGTGACGCCCAAGCAGTCGCTGGCGGGTTTGCTGATGTTTATCACCGACGTGCACTCGCTGGGCCTGAAAACCACACAAGCCATGTACCTGACCGAAGGTTTCTACTGGGACCTGAATGACGAAACCCGTGCCTGGTCCAAACGCTTCTTTGCCACCCACAAGCGCATGCCCACCATGATCCAGGCGGGCCAGTACTCGTCGGTCATGCACTACCTGAAGGCCGTGAAAGCCCTCAACAGCGATGACACCACCAAGGTCATGGCGCAGATGAAGAAAACACCCGTCAACGACTTCTTTGCCAAGAACGGCAAGATCCGCGACGACGGCCGCATGGTGCACGACATGTACCTGCTGCAGGTCAAAAAGCCCGCCGAGTCCAAAACCCCCTGGGACTACTACCACGTGAAGGCCACCATCCCGGCGGCCGAGGCGTTCCAGCCGCTGGCCGAATCGCGCTGCGCGCTGGTCAAGAAGTAAGCCACTGATGCGATGAAGCCCCGGCCCCCGGTGGGCCGGGGCGGGTGCGCGTCTCGGAACAAAGGAATCGGGTCATGGACATTTTCGGCATCCCCTCGCAGGCCTTTTTTGGCCAGCTGCTGCTGGGGTTGATCAACGGGTCGTTTTACGCGGTCCTCAGCCTGGGGCTGGCCATCATTTTTGGCTTGCTCAACATCATCAACTTCGCCCACGGCGCGCAGTACATGCTGGGCGCGTTTGCCGCCTTGCTGGGGCTGAACTGGCTGGGCATCAACTACTGGGCTGCGCTGGTGCTGGCGCCGCTGGCCGTGGGGCTGCTGGCGGTGGTGATCGAGCGCACGATGCTGCGCCACCTGTACAAGCTGGACCACCTGTATGGCCTGCTGCTGACCTTCGGGCTGGCGCTGATTGCCGAAGGCGTGTTCAAAAACTTCTTTGGCGTGTCGGGTGAATCGTACGAAGCGCCTGAAATCTTGCAGGGTGGCGTGCACCTGGGCTTCATGTTCCTGCCCATTTACCGTGCCTGGGTGGTGGTGGCCGCGCTGAGCGTGTGCGCCATGGCCTGGTACGTGATCGAGCGCACCAGCCTGGGCGCCACCCTGCGAGCTGCCACCCAGCGGCCCGACCTGGTGCAGGCGTTGGGCATCAACGTGCCGGTGCTGGTCACGGCCACCTACGCCACCGGGGCCGCGCTGGCCGCGTTTGCCGGTGTGCTGGCCGCGCCCATTCAGCAGGTGAACCCGGTCATGGGGTCCAACCTGATCATCGTGGTGTTTGCCGTGGTGGTGATCGGGGGCATGGGCTCCATCCTGGGGGCCATCGTCACCGGGCTGGGGCTGGGCATGGTGGAAGGCCTGACCAAGGTGTTCTACCCCGAAGCGTCGGCCGTGGTCATTTTCCTGATCATGGTGCTGGTGCTGCTGGTCAAACCCGCTGGCCTGTTTGGCAAGCAAGCGTGAAGGATTCGAGATGAACAACAACCGCGTGGTGCTGATGTTCGTGGCCATGGTGGTGGTGGGCTCGGTGGCCCCCTTCCTGCTGTACCCCACTTTTTTGATGAAGCTGCTGTGCTTCGCCCTGTTTGCCTGTGCGTTCAACCTGCTGCTGGGGTTCTCGGGCCTGCTGTCTTTCGGGCACGCGGCGTTTTTTGGCGGCTCGGCCTACATCACCGGCTACCTGTGCCGCGACTTGGGGCTGACGCCTGAACTGGGCGTGTTGGCCGGTGGCGTGTTCAGCGGCCTGCTGGGCGGGCTGTTTGGCTGGGTGGCCATCCGCCGCGCGGGCATCTACTTCGCCATGATCACCCTGGGCCTGGCCCAGCTGGTGTTCTTTCTGGCCATGCAAATGCAGTTCACCGGCGGGGAAGACGGCATGCAGGGCATCCCGCGCGGCCATTTGCTGGGGGTGTTTGACCTGTCGGACAACATCGCCATGTACTTCTTCGTGTTTGCGGTGTTCATGGCCGGGTTCTGGCTGGTGTACCGCACCATCCACTCGCCCTTCGGGCAAATCCTGAAGGCCATCCGCGACAACGAGGCGCGCGCCACCTCGCTGGGCTACGACGTGGCCCGGTTCAAGCTGCTGGCGTTCGTCATTTCGGCCTCGCTGGCCGGTGTGGCCGGGTCCACCAAGGCGCTGGTGTTCCAGCTCGCGTCGCTGGGCGATGTGCACTGGCACACCTCGGGCGAGGTGGTGCTGATGACCCTGCTGGGCGGCCTGGGCACGGTGCTGGGCCCCGTGGCCGGTGCCGTCACCATCGTCGGGCTGGAAAACCTGCTGGCCGACAAGGTGGGCCCGTGGGTCACCGTCATCATGGGCAGCATGTTTGTGGTGTGTGTGCTGGTGTTCCGCCGTGGGCTGGTGGGCGAGCTGACCGCGTTGCTCCACAAGAACGCCCCGCAGGGCCAGCTCCGGGCAGGTATTTGATTGAAAAGTGCTGTTTCCGCTTGCCTGCGGGTTCAATACCGTTCAGGTACGCGCAAGTCCGCAGGCACGTCCTGGCGCACATAGTCTTCGTGGCGTTCGCGCTCGGGCAGGGTGATGCCGGGGCGTTCCACGTCCTGGTGGGGAATCAAATCGAGCAGGTGGGCCATGCAATTGAGGCGGGCCTTTTTCTTGTCGTTGGCCTGCACCACCCACCAGGGTGACTCGGGCGTGTGGGTGCGCTCCAGCATCACCTCTTTCACCTTGGTGTAGTGCTCCCAGCGGCGGCGGCTTTCCAGGTCCATGGGGCTGAGCTTCCATTGCTTGAGCGGGTCGTGGATGCGGGCCATGAAGCGCTGGTGCTGCTCCTCGTCTGAAATGCTGAACCAGTATTTGATGAGTTGAATGCCCGAGCGCAGCAGCATTTTTTCAAACTCGGGCACGGTGCGGAAAAACTCTTCGTAATCGCCGTCCGAGCAAAAGCCCATCACCTTTTCCACCCCGGCGCGGTTGTACCAGCTGCGGTCAAACAGCACGATTTCACCGGCCGCTGGCAGGTGGGGCACGTAGCGCTGGAAGTACCACTGCGTGCGCTCGCGGTCGTTGGGGGCGGGCAGGGCCACCGTGCGGCACACGCGGGGGTTGAGGCGCTGGGTGATGCGTTTGATGCCCCCGCCCTTGCCCGCCGCGTCGCGGCCTTCGAACAGAATCACCACCTTCTGGCCCGAGGCCACCACCCAGTCTTGCAGCTTGACCAGCTCGGCCTGCAGGCGGAACAGCTCGCGGAAGTAGGTGCGGCGGTCTTCGCGCAACCGGGCCCGGGTGGCCTCGTCGGGGGCGGCCAGTTCGTCCACAAACTGGTCTTCGATTTCCAGTTCCAGCTCCTCGTCGTAGCCGTCCATCAGCTCGGCGTGGATGCGGTCCATCAGGGTGTCTTGGTCGATCATGGGCAGTGGGGCCGGTGAGCCCAGGGGGTGCAAGGAGTGCACCACCCTATCCCTGCGGTGTGACAGGCGTGTGAACGGCCATTTGCCTGCCCACGGGGGGCTCAATCCCCGTGTTCGACCCAATTCAGCAGGGGTTGCCACTCGGCCAGGTCTTTTTGCACGCGGCTTTCGGGCAAGTCGAACAGCGTCAACCCCGATGCCGCCGCCTGCACATACAGCTGGGTGGGACGCAGGCAGGTGAGCACGCGGACCTCCATGGCGGCCATGAACTGGCGCAGGGTTTCGGCCGAGCGGGTGCGCGGGTCCACCCGCATGCCCACCAGGGCCACATCGGCCTTGCCCTTGGTGACGCCCTTGAGGGTTTTCAGTTCTTTCAGAAAAGCTTCAACGGCCCACATGTCAAAAGGCGAGGCCTGCACCGGCACCACAATTTTGGACGCCACCTTCACCACTTTTTCCAAGGCCTTGCCCGTCAGCCCGGCCGGGGTGTCCAGCACGACGTGCGACAGGCCTTTGGGCGGACGGGCCAGGTGGTCGGGCCCGATCTCCCAGGTGGCGATGTGCGGTGCACTGTCTGGTCGCAGGGCCAGCCATTCGCGGCTGGACTGTTGCCGGTCAATGTCGCCCAGCATGGCCCCCGTGCCGTGGCGGGCAAAGTAACCCGCCAGGTTGGTGGACAGGGTGGATTTGCCCGATCCGCCCTTGGGGTTCATCACCGCGATGGCCTTCATGCTGCGGCCCGCGTCACTTGGCGGGGCGGCCTGTCTTGAGCTTTTCCACCCGTCCCACGGCGGCGCTCAGGGCGGCACCGTCCAGCGTGCACAGCAGCGCCAGGCCTGCGCGCACCAGTTCGCCCTTTTTGACTTCGGTGCCTGCGGCCAGCAAGCGCTTCTTCAGGGCCACCAGGGTCAGGTACTCAGGTTCTGGGAACGTGAAGCTGTCGCGCACCAGTTTGTGTTTCACGGGTTTGGCGGCTTTGGGTGCTGGCTGTGCCTTGGGGGCCTTGGGTGCGGGCTGTGCCTTTGGGGGCTTGGCGGTTTTGGGGGTCTTCGGGGCCGTTTTGGCTGTGGTTTTGGCGGTGGTTTTCACGGGCGCTTTTGCCGCTGGCGTCGCCTTGGTTGGGGTCACGGGGGCGGCCGTTGTGGTTGTTGCGGCAGCCGCGACGGGTGTGTCCGTGGCGGCTTCGGGGGTGACAGGGGGCTTGGTTTTGGGCATGGGTGGCTCCTTTAAATGATTTATACCGTTTGTACAGTTTAAACCATTCGGTGCATCACCGCCAACCCCATGCCGGGGCCATCCAGGTTTTCAGGTCCTGGCGGGTGCTTGGGATGAGGCGGCCACCGGTGTGGGCGTGGCCACGGGCGCACCCTGGGCATGGGCCCAGTGCACCACCTCCAGCCGCCCGTCGGTGTGCTCCACCAGGGCGCTGAGGCTTTCCACCCAGTCGCCGTCGTTGCAGTACAGGGTGCCGTCGATCATGCGCATTTCGGCGTGGTGGATGTGGCCACACACCACCCCATCGTGCCCACGCTGGCGGGCCTCGGCGGCCACCGCCTTTTCAAACTGGTTGACATAGCTGACGGCGGTTTTCACCTTGTGCTTCAGGTATTGCGAGAGCGACCAATACGGCAGCCCCAGCTTGGCGCGCAGCGAATTGAAATGGGTGTTCAGCCGCAGGGTCAGCTCATACAGGTTGTCGCCCACGTAGGCCAGCCACTTGGCGTACTGGATCACGCCGTCGAAATGGTCGCCGTGGATCAGCCACAGCCGTTTGCCTTGCAAGGTGGTGTGCACCGTGTCGTGCAACACCTCAACGCCCCCGAAGTGGTGGTCGGTGAAGTGGCGGGCGAACTCGTCGTGGTTGCCCGGCACAAACACCACTTTGCAGCCCTTGCGGGCGCGTTTGAGAATTTTTTGCACCACGTCGTTGTGGCTTTGGGGCCAGTACCAGCGGCGGCGCAGTTGCCAGCCATCGATGATGTCGCCCAGCAAATACAGGCGTTCGCTGGGGTAGGCCTTCAGGAAGTCGAGCAGGGCCTCGGCCTGGCAGCCGGGGGTGCCCAGGTGCAGGTCTGAAATGAACAGTGTGCGCACCCGCTGGCCGCCGGGCGGGGGGGCATCGTCCGCTTCAGGGGTGGGTGTGCCGTGGGGCACTGCCCCGTTGGACTGCAAATCGGCAAACGCGCGGAACGCAGCAGGGGCAGCAGCGCCGCGTGCGTGTGGCGGGGGGGCAAAAGACGGCGCGTTCCACATGGCGGTTGGGGCAAGTTGGTTTGCACCATGCTCGGGGGCGGGGGTGTCGGTTTCACGGCATTTCCATGAAGTTTTTGTGACCCAGCCATCGGGTGCCACAGGTCAACAAACCGTCACGGTTTTGCCACGGAGGTTTCACGGGGCGTGCCCACGATGACCGGCAACTTTTCAAGGAGTTGCCATGAACGTTGTGGTAGTGGGTGCGGGTTATGTGGGCTTGGTCACGGCGGCGTGCCTGGCCGAATCGGGCAACCGGGTGGTGGGGGTGGACCACGACCCGGCGCGGGTGGCGCTGCTGCAAGCCGGTGGCATTCCCATTTTTGAGCCCGGTTTGGACGAGCTGGTGGTGCGCAACCAGGGCGCTGGCCGGCTCACGTTCACCACGTCCATGGCGCAGGCCTTGGCCGGGGCCGAGGTGGTGTTCATCGCCGTGGGCACACCGCCCAACGAAGACGGTTCGGCCGATTTGCAGCACGTGCTGGCCGTGGCGCGCCAGATTGGCGACCACGCCACCGGCTTCAAGGTGGTGGTGAACAAGTCCACCGTGCCGGTGGGCACGGCCGCCCAGGTGGGCGCCGTGGTGGCCCAGCGATTGGCCTTGCGCAACGGCCACGGCGCCGAGGTGGTGGTGGTGTCCAACCCCGAGTTTTTGAAAGAGGGCGCAGCTATTGAAGATTTCATGCGCCCCGACCGCATTGTGGTGGGGGTGGACAACAGCCCGGCGGGCGAGCGTGCACGCCAATGCATGGCCCGCCTGTATGCCCCTTTCAACCGCCACCACGACCGCACCGTGTGGATGGATGTGCCCAGCGCGGAGCTGACCAAATACGCGGCCAACGCCATGTTGGCCACCCGCATTTCGTTCATGAACGAGGTGGCCTTGTTGGCCGACCGCCTGGGGGCCGACGTGGACAGCGTGCGCCGGGGCATGGGGCTGGACCCGCGCATTGGCCATGGCTTCCTGTACGCCGGCACGGGTTACGGCGGCAGCTGTTTCCCCAAAGACACGCGCGCCCTGGTGCACGCCGCCGCCCAGCACGGCCGCGACATGCAGGTGGTGGCCGCCGTGGAGCGGGTGAACGCCTTGCAAAAACACACGCTGGTGGACATGGTGCTGCGCGCCTTTGGCCCAGACCTGGGCGGCGTGCGCCTGGCCGTGTGGGGCCTGGCCTTCAAGCCCAACACCAACGACATGCGCGAAGCGCCCAGCCGCCACATCGTGGCCGAGCTGTACCGGCGCGGCGCCACCCTGGTGATGCACGACCCCGTGGCCACCAGCGAGGCCCAGGAAGCCTTGGCCGACGACCTGGACCAACCCTGGCGCGAGCTGCACCGCCTGCACATGGTGGCCTCGCCGCTGGAGGCGCTGGACGGGGCCCATGCCCTGCTCATCGTCACCGAGTGGAAGTGTTTTCACAACCCCGACTTCCGCGCCATGGCCCAGCGGCTGGACAGGGCGCTGGTGCTGGACGGGCGCAACCTGTACGACCCCGCCACGCTGCAAGAATTGGGGGTGGCCTACCACGGCATTGGCCGCCGCAACGCGTTGGGCGTGTTGGCCTTGGCGTCAGGGGGGGTGCGTGCCCAGGTGGGGCAGCACCGCCTGGTGAGCGCTGGGGTGGCGGTGTAACAAACCGCTCCAAATGCCCTCGACCTGGCTGGCAATGTGCGACCAATCGCGCGCTGCCACCGAGGACGGGGCCTGTTCGCGCAGCTTGTGCACCAGCGCCGGGGTGGTGGCCAGCGTCACGGCGTGGCGCACAAACGCATCGGCATCGCCCGCCGGGGCCAGCAGGCCGTTGTGGCCGTGGCGCACCAGGTCGCTGGCGGCGGCGTGGTCAAAGGCCAACACGGCCAGGCCGCTGGCCAGCGCCTCGGGCGTGACGTTGCCATAGGTTTCGGTCAGGCTGGGGAACACAAAACAATCGGCGCTGGCGTAGTGGGCCGCCAGCGCGTCCCCGGTTTGGCTGCCCACCAGCAGCGCCTGGGGGCAGGCGGCTTGCAGCTCGGCGCGGCCGGGGCCGTCGCCCACCACCACCAGGGTCAGGTCCGGGTGGGCGGCCTTCATGGCGTTGAAGGTGCGGGCCAGCAGCCCCAAGTTCTTTTCGGGGGCCAGGCGGCCCACGTACAAGGCCACCTGGCCGTGGTCGGCCACGCCCCAGTGCGCGCGCAGGGCAGGGCTGCGCCGCTCGGGCTGGAAGCGGGCCACGTCCACGCCACGCGCCACCACGTGCAGGCGCTCAAAACGGTTGGCCGCCAGCGTGGCTTGCAGGGCTGCTGTGGGCACGGTGGTGCAGTCCGCCAGGTTGTGGAACTTGCGCAAGTAGGCGGCAATGGGCTTTTGCAGCCAGCTCAAGCCGTAGTGGCGGCTGTAGGCGTCGAAGTTGGTGCGGAAGTCGGTGCTGATGGGCAGCTTCAGTTTTCGGGCGGCTTGCAGGGCTGACCACCCCAGCGGCCCCTCGGTGGCGATGTGCACCAGGTCGGGCCGGTGCAGCGTCCAGAGTTTGATGAGCGCTTTTTTGGCTGGCAACCCCATGCGCAGGTGGGGGTACTTGGGTATGGGCAACCCCCGCACCAGCACCTGCTCCAGGGGATGGGGGTTGGCGGGCTCTGCGGTGTCGGGCCCCTGGCGCGGGCGCACCAGCTGGATGTGGTGCCCACGCGCCTGCAAGGCTTGCACCAGCTTGGCCAAGGTCAGGGCGACGCCGTTGATTTCGGGCGGGTAGGTCTCGGTCACCAGGCCCACGCGCAACGAGGGGCGGGCGGCAGGCAGGTGCTCCACCTGCAGGTGGTCGTTCAACAGGCCAAGGGTGTGGGTGGGGTTCATGGGGCCATGGTGGTCACGGCACATCTCAAATGTGTGAAGCCTGCGCGAAGTTTTTGTGTCACCGGTGTGCGTGTCACCGCTTTTTCACACACCGTGCCCACCATGGGCGTCTTCTTTGTTCAACCGGAAAGACTTGCCATGACTTCTTTCGCCGCCTCTTTGCGCGAGCAGCGCTGGGACGACCACCGTTACTACCACCACAGCACCATCAACCAGTGCTTGCATCTGGTCAGTGCCATCAGCTTTGTGGTGGCCTATGGCCTGTTGTTTGTGGACCCCGCCCTGGCCGCTCTCGTGGCGTGGCTGGTGTCCATGGTCAGCCGCCAGTCCGGGCACTTTTTCTTTGAACCCAAAGGCTACGACCACCTGAACCAGGCCACCCACGCGCACAAGGAGGACATCAAGGTGGGCTACAACCTGCAGCGCAAAGTGGTGCTGATGGCCATCTGGGCCGCGTCGCCCCTGTTGCTGGTGTGGCAGCCCACGCTGCTGGGTCTGGTGGACGCACACGCCGACCTGTATGGCTTTGCCCGCCACGTGGGTTGGATGTGGCTGACCGTGGGTGTGGGCGGCCTGGTGTTCCGGGTGCTGCAGCTGTGGGTGTTGAAAGACTTGCGCACGGGCGTGGTGTGGGCCACCAAAATCATCACCGACCCGTTTCACGACATCCAGCTGTACCACAAGGCTCCCTTGGCTTTGCTGCGCGGCGAAATGATGGACCCTGGGCTCGGCAAACACGGGCAGTGACCCCCAGGGGGTGGGGGATGAGGCTGTTAACCTTGTAAAAAGCACATCACGATGCATAAAATGCAAGGATGTTTACCCGCTGCAAACTGATCGAACTGCAACAAGCCCTGCGGCGTGCGCCAGCGGTGGTGGTCCTGGGGCCACGCCAGGTGGGCAAAACGACACTCGCCTGGCAAGTGGCCCAGCCCGATGGGCTGTACCTTGACC
>CAYFFJ010000006.1:0-55921 GCA_964342395.1 uncultured Hydrogenophaga sp. | reverse complement strand
CTCGTCAGGTGGGCGTGCCCTACATCATCGTGTTCCTGAACAAGTGCGACATGGTCGACGACGCCGAGCTGCTCGAACTCGTCGAAATGGAAGTGCGCGAACTCCTCGACAAATACGACTTCCCCGGCGACAAGACCCCCATCATCCACGGCTCCGCCAAACTCGCCCTCGAAGGCGACAAAGGCAACCTGGGTGAGGAAGCCATCATGCGCCTGGCCGAAGCCCTGGACACCTACATCCCCACGCCCGAGCGCGCTGTGGACGGTGCCTTCCTGATGCCCGTGGAAGACGTGTTCTCCATCTCTGGTCGCGGCACCGTGGTGACCGGTCGTATCGAGCGCGGTATCGTCAAAGTCGGCGAAGAAATCGAAATCGTCGGTATCAAAGACACCGTCAAGACCACCTGCACCGGCGTGGAAATGTTCCGCAAGCTGCTGGACCAAGGCCAGGCTGGCGACAACGTCGGTATCCTGCTGCGCGGCACCAAGCGCGAAGACGTGCAGCGCGGCCAAGTGCTGTGCAAGCCCGGCTCCATCAAGCCACACACGCACTTCACCGGCGAAATCTACGTGTTGTCCAAAGACGAAGGCGGCCGCCACACCCCCTTCTTCAACAACTACCGTCCTCAGTTCTATTTCCGCACGACCGACGTGACCGGCTCCATCGAGCTGCCCGAAGGCAAGGAAATGGTCATGCCTGGTGACAACGTGTCCATCACCGTCAAACTGATTGCCCCCATCGCCATGGAAGAAGGCTTGCGCTTCGCCATCCGCGAAGGCGGCCGTACCGTCGGCGCTGGCGTCGTGGCCACCATTCTGGCTTGATTCCGCGAGGGTGCCAGTCTCTGATGGCCGGCACTTTCAACGCTCACAAAGCTGAAACCTCTTGGAACAGACCATGCAAAAACAAAAAATCCGCATTCGCCTGAAGGCATTCGATTACAAGTTGATCGACACCTCCGCAGCTGAAATCGTTGACACCGCCAAGCGCACTGGTGCGATTGTCAAGGGCCCCGTGCCCCTGCCAACCCGCATGAAGCGTTTTGACATTCTGCGTTCACCGCACGTCAACAAAACCAGCCGCGATCAGTTTGAAATCCGCACGCACCAGCGTTTGATGGATATCGTCGACCCCACCGACAAAACAGTGGACGCTTTGATGAAGCTCGACTTGCCAGCCGGTGTGGACGTTGAAATCAAGTTGCAGTGAAGCGTCTTGATGCGCTGAAAGGCCTTGCATCGTTTGTCGATATTGGCTAGAATGCGCGGCTGTCCAAAAAATGGGCGGCATTGAAAAGTAATGGCTGTTGCACCTGGGAATCGGGTGTGGCGGCCTTTTTCTGTGCTCTCAATGAGCACGTTATCAGCCCCGGCCAATTGAAGTCGGGAACGGAGAAAACAATGAGTCTTAGCAACTCCCTCGGGTTGTTGGGTCGCAAGGTGGGCATGATGCGTCTGTTCACCGATGACGGGGATGCAATCCCAGTCACGGTGGTCGATGTGTCCGACAACCGCGTGGCTCAGGTCAAAACCCAAGCAAACGATGGCTATGACGCCTTGCAAGTCGCTTTTGGCAAGCGCCGCGCTTCACGCGTGACCAAGCCCGAAGCAGGCCATTTGGCCAAAGCAGGTGTTGAAGCTGGGGAAATCCTCAAGGAATTCCGTGTGGCGGCCGATGTGGCTGCTCAGTATCAGGCTGGTGGCCTGATCGCTGCGGCAGCAGTGTTCGCTGCAGGCCAGAAGGTGGATGTGCAAGGCACTTCCATTGGTAAAGGCTTCGCTGGCACCATCAAGCGTCACAACTTCAGTTCGCAGCGCGCTTCTCACGGTAACAGCCGTTCGCACAACGTGCCCGGCTCAATCTCGATGGCGCAAGATCCCGGTCGTGTGTTTCCTGGCAAGAAAATGTCCGGTCACATGGGCGACGAAACCGTCACCACCCAGAACCTGGACGTGGTTCGCGTGGATGAAGCCCGTCAGCTGTTGATGATCAAGGGCGCCGTCCCGGGTTCCAACGGCGGCTTCGTGACTGTGCGTCCCGCTGTCAAAGCCAAATCCAGCAAAGGAGCTAACTGATGCAAGTTGAACTCCTGAACGAACAAGGTCAAGCCGCATCCAATGTGGATGTGCCTGATACCGTGTTTGGTCGTGACTACAACGAATCGTTGATCCATCAACTCGTTGTGGCTTATCAGGCCAACGCCCGCCAAGGCACTCGCGCTCAAAAAGACCGCGAAATGGTCAAGCACTCGACCAAAAAGCCTTTCCGTCAAAAAGGCACTGGTCGTGCACGTGCCGGTATGACTTCTTCGCCTTTGTGGCGCGGAGGCGGTCGCACCTTCCCCAACAGCCCCGATGAAAACTTCACCCAGAAGCTGAACAAAAAAATGTTCCGCGTGGGTATGGCGTCCATCCTGTCGCAGTTGGTGCGTGAAGGCCGCTTGGCTGTGGTTGATTCCATCAAGTTGGACTCCCCCAAAACCAAGCAACTGGCAGACAAATTCAAGGCCATGAACCTGAAATCGGTGCTGCTGATTTCCGAAGAGGTTGATGAAAACCTGTACCTGGCTTCACGCAACCTGCCCAATGTGTTGGTTGTTGAGCCTCGTTACGCTGACCCAGTTTCACTTGTTCACTACAAAAAGGTGATCGTGACCAAGGGCGCGATTGACAAGCTCAAGGAGATGTACGCATGAGCACCCAACAGTTCGACGAAGGTCGTTTGATGGCGGTTCTGGTCGCGCCCATCGTGTCTGAAAAAGCCACCTTGGTTGCGGAGAAATCCAATGCCGTCATGTTCAAGGTCCTGCGCGACGCCACCAAGCCTGAAATCAAGGCTGCGGTGGAGTTGATGTTCAAGGTCCAGGTCAAAGGCGTGTCCGTTCTCAATCAAAAAGGCAAAACCAAACGTTTTGGCAAGTCGATTGGTCGGCGTGACCATGTGCGCAAGGCATTCGTGACCTTGATGCCCGGTCAAGAGCTCAACATCGGCGGGGAGGCTGCGTAATCATGGCTGTCGTTAAGATGAAACCCACTTCCCCCGGCCGCCGTGCTGTGGTGAAGGTGACGCGCGACCACCTGTACAAAGGTGCTCCGCACGCTCCGTTGCTCGAGCCGCAAATGCAAAATGCGGGCCGCAACAACAACGGTCACATCACGGTTCGCCACAAAGGCGGTGGTCACAAGCACCACTACCGAGTGGTGGATTTCCGTCGCAACAAAGACGGTATTCCTGCAAAAGTCGAGCGCGTGGAGTATGACCCCAACCGCACGGCCCACATTGCTCTGTTGTGCTACGCCGATGGCGAGCGCCGCTACATCATCGCCCCCCGTGGTGTTGAGGCTGGCGCAACGCTGTTGAGTGGTTCGGAAGCCCCGATCCGCGTTGGCAATACCCTGCCTATTCGCAATATTCCAGTGGGTTCCACCATTCACTGTATTGAGTTGCAAATCGGCAAGGGCGCGCAGATCGCACGTTCGGCTGGCGCTTCTGCGGTGCTGATGGCGCGTGAAGGTGTCTACGCTCAGGTGCGCATGCGCTCCGGTGAAGTGCGCAAAATCCACGTGGATTGCCGTGCCACCATCGGTGAAGTGTCCAACACCGAACACAGCCTGCGCCAGTTGGGCAAGGCCGGTGTCAAGCGCTGGATGGGTATTCGACCCACCGTGCGTGGCACCGCCATGAACCCAATCGACCACCCACACGGTGGTGGTGAAGGTCGTACGGGTGAAGGCATGGCTCCAGTGGATCCATGGGGTAACCTGACCAAGGGCTACCGTACCCGCAACAACCGCCGTACGCAGGGCATGATTGTCTCGCGTCGCAAGAGCAAGAAATAAAGGGGTAACGGTATGACTCGTTCACTCAAAAAAGGCCCGTTCGTTGACCATCACCTGATGGCCAAAGTTGAAAAGGCTGTTGCCACCAAGGACAAGAAGCCAGTGAAAACCTGGTCGCGTCGCTCCATGATCCTGCCCGATTTCATCGGCTTGACCATCGCCGTGCACAACGGCAAGCAGCACGTGCCTGTGTACATCACCGACCAGATGGTGGGTCACAAGCTGGGCGAATTCGCCTTGACCCGTACCTTCAAGGGTCACCCGGCTGACAAAAAAGCCAAGAAGTAAGGACACAGCATGGAAACAAAAGCAATTGTTCGCGGTGTTCGTCTGTCTGTTGACAAAGGCCGTCTGGTTGCCGATTTGATTCGCGGCAAAAAGGTGGACCAAGCGCTCAACATTCTGGCTTTCACGCAGAAAAAAGCGGCTGGCATTGTGCAGAAGGCGCTTGAATCCGCCATCGCCAACGCCGAGCACAACGACGGCGCCGATATCGACGAATTGACGGTCAAGACCATCTACGTTGAGCAAGGCACCACGCTCAAGCGTTTCTCGGCCCGCGCCAAAGGCCGTGGCAACCGCATCAGCAAACCCACTTGTCACATTTACGTGACGGTTGGCAACTGAGGAAGACAGACCATGGGACAAAAAATCCACCCAACCGGCTTTCGCCTGGCTGTTTCCCGTAACTGGGCCAGCCGCTGGTACGCAAGCAACCGTGATTTCGCCGGCATGTTGGCCGAAGACATCAAGGTTCGTGAGTACCTGAAAGCCAAACTGAAGAACGCTTCGGTGTCACGCGTGTTGATCGAGCGTCCTGCCAAGAACGCTCGTATCACCATTTTTTCCGCACGCCCTGGTGTCGTGATTGGTAAAAAAGGCGAAGACATCGAAAAGCTGAAGAAAGACCTGGCCGCCAAATTGGGCGTGCCCGTCGCTGTCAACATCGAAGAAGTGCGCAAGCCCGAAATCGATGCCAAGTTGATTGCCGACAGCATCACGCAGCAGCTTGAGAAGCGGATCATGTTCCGCCGTGCCATGAAGCGCGCCATGCAAAACGCCATGCGCATGGGGGCTCAGGGCATCAAGATCATGTCTGCCGGTCGCTTGAACGGTATCGAAATTGCCCGCACCGAGTGGTACCGTGAAGGCCGCGTGCCTTTGCATACCCTGCGCGCTGATATCGATTACGGCACGTCTGAAGCCAAAACCACCTACGGCATCATTGGTGTCAAGGTGTGGGTCTACAAAGGTGACACGCTGGGCCGCAACGATGCGCCCTCGCTGGACAGCACCCCACGTCCCGAAGAAGAGCGTCGTCCTCGCGGCCCCCGCCGTGACGGTGCGCGCCCTGGCTCTGATCGTCCAGCACCCCGTGGTGCCCGCCGCCCAGCAGGTGTCAACGCTGCACCTGCCGATGGCAGTGACAAACCCGCAGAGGCTGGTGCCAATGCAAATGCTGCCGTTAAGCGCGTACGCAAAGCCGCGCCCGCTTCAGCCGCGGACGGCAAAGGAGAATAAACATGCTGCAACCAGCTCGCCGCAAGTTCCGTAAAGAACAAAAAGGCCGCAACACGGGTGTTGCCACCCGTGGGGCAACGGTTGCGTTCGGTGACTTCGGTCTGAAGTCCACCGACCGCGGTCGCCTGACGGCCCGCCAGATCGAGTCCGCACGCCGTGCCATTTCCCGCCACGTCAAACGTGGTGGTCGTATTTGGATCCGTGTGTTCCCCGACAAGCCGATTTCCAACAAGCCTGCTGAAGTCCGTATGGGCAACGGCAAGGGCAGCGTTGAGTACTACGTGGCTGAAATCCAGCCAGGTAAAGTGCTGTACGAGATCGTTGGCGTGCCTGAGCAACTGGCCCGTGAAGCGTTCGCGCTTGCCGCCGCCAAGTTGCCTTTGCGCACCACGTTCGTGGCTCGTCAATTGGGTCAGTGATCAGGAGAGAACACATGAAAACTGCTGAACTGCGCCAAAAAGACGTCGCCGGTCTGGAAACTGAGATCAAGTCCCTGCAAAAAGCACACTTTGGTCTTCGTATGCAAAAGGCCACGCAACAGCTCAATAACACGAACACGCTGCGTATCACGCGCCGTGCCATCGCTCGCGTCAAGACCATTCTTGCCGAGAAGAAGCAAGCCCAATAAGGAGTGACCATGACGGAAGCTAAAACATCCCTCAAGCGCACCTTGATTGGCAAGGTGGTCAGCGACAAACGTGCCAAAACCGTCACCGTGATGGTTGAGCGCAGCGTGAAGCACGCGCTCTACGGCAAGATCGTGGTGCGCTCCAGCAAGTACCACGCGCATGACGAAGCCGGTGAGTACAAGACAGGTGACGTGGTGGAAATCACCGAAAGCCGTCCACTGTCTCGCACCAAGAACTGGGTGGCAACTCGCCTGGTTCAAAAAGCCGAAGCCGTGTAAGCTTGTTCGCCGCGCCTTGTGCGCCGTATCAAAAAGCGACTGACAATTCAGTCGCTTTTTTTATTTCCGTTTCTTTTTCCAACATTCACAGGAGCACTCATGATCAAAGTAGGCGACAAGTTGCCCGCAGCCACGCTGATGGAATTCAATGCCGTGGAAACCGAAGGTTGTCCCATGGGTCCAGCCCCAGTGGACACCTTGACCGCCACAGCGGGCAAGACCATTGCCTTGTTTGCCTTGCCGGGTGCCTACACCCCCACCTGTTCAGCCAAACACGTGCCAGGATTTGTGGCACAAGCGGACGCCTTCAAGGCGGCTGGTGTGGATGAAATTTGGTGCGTCAGCGTGAACGATGCCTTTGTGATGGGGGCTTGGGCCAAAGACCAGGGCACGGCAGGCAAAGTACGTATGTTGGGTGATGGTTCAGCCGATTTCACCAAGGCCACCGGTTTGACGCTGGACCTCACGGCACGTGGCATGGGTCTGCGCAGCAACCGTTATTCGATGTTGGTGAAAGACGGCGTGGTGACGGCATTGAATGTCGAAGGTCCTGGCAAATTTGAAGTCAGCGATGCCGACACCCTGCTGGCACAAGCCAAGAGTTGATTGAAGCGCCCGCGCTGAGACGTGGGCTGCCGATCTGTCAAGGCGTTGCCAAGCCAATTACCCAGTAAACCACTGCGATGCAGATACACAACACAACCAAGGCCAGCAGCCTTGTGGCCAGGTTGTCGCGTGATTCCAGCGGGGCTGGCGGCTGGGCCTCTTGGTCGCCGGTCAGCATGGCTTTGACCAAACGGTGCTTTTTGACCACACGGTGGTAGGCAATGGCCAGCAAGTGAAGGGCGATCAGGCCCAGCAACAGCCATTTGCCCAGGTCGGCGTGGTAGCCCGTTGCCCAACTGATGGTGTCTGCGGATACCAGCGGTGTCAGAGGGCCGGTGAACGCGATTTCGTCATCACTGACCAGCCCAGTGCCCACCTGCAACAGCAACACGGACAGCAACGCCAGCACCGATAACGCCCCCATGGGGTTGTGACCCACCGCATGCGTGCTTTTTGAACCGCGCATGTAGGCCCAAAGCTGCCTGGGGGTGGGGACGAAGTGAACAAACCGGGACCACCGCCCGCCCCACACGCCCCAGGCCAATCGGAACAGCACCAGGGCGAACACCCCGTAGCCCAGGCGCATGTGCCAGTTCATCCAGGCGCCTCCCACGCTGCCGGTGACGATCAAACCCAACACGGCCAGTGCCAGGAACCCATGAAACAGCCGGGTGGGTAAATCCCAAACGCGAATTTTCACCATCAAAAACTCCAAAACGGGAACCCAAAGAGGGACGTGATGTCATACAGGCCGCCTGCCACGCAGGCAAGGTGTTACGACACCCTTCAACGCAGACAGTTCAGTCTGCACGGTCTCAATCCATGGAGTTCGCATGAAAAAAATTTCCCACGCCGTCATTGCCCTTGCCGCTGCAGCTGCAGCGATTCCCGCTGCCGCTCAGTTTCAGAAGCCTGAGGATGCGGTGAAATACCGCCAGAGCAGCCTTTATGTGATGGGGCAGCACTTTGGCCGTCTGGGTGCCATGGCCAACGGCAAAGTGCCGTTTGACGCCAAAGCCGCGGCCGAGAATGCGACGCTTGTGGAAACCCTCAGCAAGTTGCCCTGGGCAGGTTTTATGCCGGGCACCGAGGCCATCAAGTCGAACGCCAAGGCTGAAATATGGACCGAAAAAGCCAAGTTCGACCAAGGGGCAGAGAAGATGCGCGGTGAGGCGACCAAGCTGGCCGCTGCCGCAAAAATGGGCAACTTGGACGCTTTGAAAACCGCGTTTGCCGACACCGCCGCCACTTGCAAGGCTTGCCACGACAATTACAAAGCCAAGTAATTGTGTAGCTGAGAATTCAATGTAGACAAGCGAAAGGGGCTGATTTCATTTGAAAATCAGCCCCTTTCGCATTGAACTGCTGTCAATCAAGTTTCAGACAACAGTTTGTCCAGCAACTGGTGCAAGGCTGCGAAATCGGGTTCGCCGACGTAGCGTTTCACAATCTGGCCTTGTTTGTTCACGATGAACGTGGTGGGCGTGATCTTGACGTCGCCCCAGGCGCGGGCCACGGCCCCGGTGTTGTCGATGGCCACCTTGAATGGCAGCTGTCGTGTTTGTGCAAAGTTCACCACGTAGCTGGGTGGGTCATAGCTCATGGCCACGGCCACGGTTTCAAAGCCTCGCGCTTTGAACTTGTTGTGGGTGGCTGCCAATTCGGGCATCTCTTTGACGCAACTCACGCAAGTGGTTGCCCAAAAATTCACCAACATCACCTTGCCCTTCAGGTCTGTGGTGGTAGATTTGCTGCCGTCCAGCAGCACGAAAGTGGAGGGGGGCGCCTGATCCGAACTGGAGCAGGCGGTCATTCCCAAGGCGAAAGCCAAGGTGGTTGACAACAGGGCGGTGCGGAGCAGGTATTTCATGGTGGGGAGGGGCCACAATGGGCGCAAAAATCAAACAAATCAACCTATCCGAAGGCGGCATCCATGCGGCGACGTGAATTTAACCATGCAGCGTGCATGGGTGCTTTGCTTGCATGGGGTCTGGCGGGTCACGCCGCTGCACAAGACTCGGGTGCGCTGTCCAGCACGGATGCACTGGGGGGTGTCCGCGATGCCTTGCTCCAAGGGGCTCGGGCTGCTGTGTCGCAACTGGGTCAGACGGGTGGATTCCTGAACAATCCAAAAGTTCGCATCGGTTTGCCTGGTGTGTTGGACGGTGTTGCCCCGGTGCTGAAAGCCACAGGCCAGGGCAAGCGTTTGGATGTGTTGGTGTTGGCCATGAACGAAGCGGCCGAACGAGCGGTGCCTCTGGCCGGTGATTTGCTGGTGCAGGCCATTCAGCACCTGTCGGTGGGAGACGCCCGCCGCATTTTGACCGGCGGCGACACCTCGGTAACGGAATTCTTTGTCGACAAGACCCGCGCATCCCTCACCGCGCAGTTTCTGCCGGTGGTCAAGCGCAGCATCGATCAGGTGCAATTGGCCGACAAATACCAGGCGGTGGCGGGCCGTGCTGCTCAATTGGGACTGATCAAACCCGAGGACGCCGACTTGCCGGGTTATGTCACGGCCCGCACCCTGGCGGGCCTCTACCAAATGATCGGTGAGGAAGAGCGAAAAATACGCCAGAACCCTGCGCAAGCGGGCAGTGCATTGCTGAAGAAAGTGTTTGGCGCGTTGTGAGCCGCCCACCCATGAGTTCAGACCCATTGGCCAACCGCGCATTGCGCGTCCTCGTTGCCGACGACAACCCTGTCAACTTGCGGGTCGCCACCCGTGTGTTGCGAGACATGGGCCACAGTGGCGTGTTGGTCACTGACGGTGAAAAAGCCCTGAAGGCCCTGGAGGCGCAGGCTTTTGACGTGGCATTGATGGACGTGACCATGCCGCTGCTGGACGGGGTTTCCACGGTGGCCGAAATCCGCAAACGCGAAAAACAAGGGGCACGCCGCACACTGGTGATCATGGTCACCGCGTTTGACATGCCCAGCGATCGAGTCCGGTTCCTGGCTGCCGGGGCAGATGGCTACTTGGCCAAGCCTTTGGATCGCGCAGCGCTGGAAACGGAGCTTCGCCGTGTATTGGGCGCCTGAGGGTGAGGGTTGACGGCATGCCATCCAACGAGCACCAACGCTTTCCAGTTTTCTTCGCAGGGGCGGCGCTGCTGCTGGGCTTTTTTCTGACGGCCATGACGGCACAGACCGTTCAACGTTCAATAGATGAGAAAGCCCAGCTTTTGTTTGGGAGCGAGGTCGAACGTATCAAGGGTTCGCTGCAGAACGAACTGAACAAACAAGCGTTGCTGCTGACAGCGGTTCGAAGCGTGTTTGCTGTCTCACAGGAGGTGCGAACGGAGGAGTTCGAACAGTTTGTCCATTCGCTCGATCTGGCGGGGCGGTTTCCCGCCGTCGCCGCTGTTGCCTATGTCAAGCGAGTGCCGTTTGCTGACATTGAGGACTATGTTGAACGCCGCCATGAAGCGGATCGGGGCTTCAAATTCAGGTACATGAACCCGTCTGCCAGCCGAGTCCATATGGACCACTATGTGGTCGACATGGTGCAGCCTGTCGCTTCTCGCTCCGCGTTGGGTCTTGAGGTGTCGAGCAATATCGATCGATGGGCGGCCATGGAGCGGGCTGCCCGCTCGGGCGCTGCGATCCTTACCGCCCCGGTGCTACGGGCCACGGCCAAGGAAAACAAGCCGTCATTTGTGTACTACCTGCCGGTGTATGCCACGGGCTATGTGCCCTATGGGGCTGCTGACCGTGCAACCTACCTGCAAGGCTTTGCCTTGTTGTCGTTTGAGACGGATCGATTGATCAAGAACGCGTTGAGCGGGCTCAACATCAGCATTGACTTTCGCATCAGTGATGCCTTGGCTCAGCAGCCCGATGGAGACAACCTGGGCGTGGTGCTGTACGACCACGGCAAACGCGATCTCTCACGCCAGGTGCCCCACATCTCGCACCACGAGCAGTTTTTTTGGGGTACCCGTCAGGTTGAGTTGAGCGCGCAATCCACGTCCGCGTTTGAAAAGCACATCGATCGCAGCATCTCCCTGGCCGTGGGCTTGGTGGGCGGACTGCTCAGCCTGGTGCTGGCTTGGGGCGTGTATGTGTTGGTCCGGCGCCGAAGTGCTGACCAGCGCAACCTCTTGAAGCTGACCATAGACAACCAGCACCTTGCCCTGGTGGCGCGCAACACGTTGAACCTTGTGAGCATCACCGATACGGTGGGCCGCATCACCTGGGTGAACGATGCTTTTGTCCGCAAATCGGGGTACACGCTGGCGGATGCAGTGGGCCGTTTGGCCAGCGAGTTGCTGAGTTTCGAGCGATCGGACTGGACCACCCATGAGCAGCTTGCGGCGGGCCTTGGGGAGGCACGCACCACCAAGCCCGAAGTGTTGAACCGTTCCAAACAAGGCATTGAGTATTGGACTCGGGTGGACATCCAGCCCACTTACAACGCCGCAGGCGCGCTGACGGGCTTTATTTCGGTGGAGACAGACATCACGGCCGAGAAGCGGGCCCGCGAGCAGATGACGGCCGCCTTGCGGGAGAGCCACGCCTTGATGAATACCATCAAGACGCATGCCATCGTGTCGCAAACGGATGCACATGGCGTCATCACCGACGTCAACCAGGCGTTTGTGGACATCAGCGGCTACGCCGAGTCAGAGCTGTTGGGTGCCAGCCACCGCATCATCAATTCAGGTGTGCATCCCCCGGATTTCTGGGTTGCCATGTGGGCCACCATTTTGGCGGGTAAACCCTGGCATGGAGAGGTGTGCAACCGTGCGAAAGATGGGCGTTTGTATTGGGTGGACAGCTTGGTGGCGCCGTTTCTGACCGAGGCCGGTGGCGTTGAGCGCTATGTGTCGATCCGTACCGACATCACGGCACGAAAGCAGGCGCAACTGGAGTTGGAGCACACCCGTCGCATCTTGGACATGTCCAACCAGGCTGCCCGCATCGGGACGTGGGAGCTGGAGTGGGTGCACAAGCGAGTGCATTGGTCCGCTGTGACGCGTGACATCCACGAGGTGCCTGCCGATTTTGTGCCCGATTTTGAGGGCGCTGTGGCTTTTTATCCGGAAGGGCACAACAGAAATACCATCAGCCGTTTGGTGCAGCATGCGGTTGAAGTGGGGGAGGGTTTCGATGTCGAGTTGCAAATCCAAACCCACCTGGGACATTTGCGCTGGGTGCGGGCCATTGGGGCCTCGGAGCGCGAAGGTGGCGTGTGTGTGCGGTTATATGGCACCTTCCAAGACATCACCGAGCACAAACAGCGCGAGTTGGAACTTGTGGACGGACGCCAACGTTTGGAAAGCACCATTGAAGGCACCCGTGCTGCCACCTGGGCCTTGAACCTCCAAACGTTGCTAACAACTGTGAACGACCACTGGGTCGACATGGTGGGCTACACCTTGGCGGATGCCTCGCCGGTCACCCCGGCGTTCTGGGAGCGTTTGTGCCATCCCGCTGACCAGGACCGGTCGCAGAAGCTGCTGGCCCAGCACATCGGTGGCGAGTCTCCCTATTACGAGGACGTGATCCGTTTGCAGCATCGGGATGGCCATTGGGTGTGGGTACAGACGCGAGGGCGTGTGGTGTCGCGGGCGGCAGACGGCCAGCCCCTGATGATGTATGGCACCCACATAGACATCAGTGGGCTCAAGATGGCGGAGGCTGCCGCCGCCGAAAGTGAGCGCATTTTGCGCAGTGCTATCGAGGCGCTTGATCAAGGGTTTGTGTTGTTCGATCCCCAGGACCGGCTGGTGATGTGCAACGAGCAGTATCGGCAGTTACGGCCCAAAACGGCAGGCACTATCCGGGTGGGGGCACGGTTTGAAGAGATCATTCGCACGGGCGCTGAAAGCGGCGAGATACCCTCTGCCGTGGGCCGGGTGGACGAGTGGGTGGCTGAACGCCTGGCACAGCATCGCCAACCTGTGCTGGATTTTGTGCAAAAAGTCTCGTCGGGCCGTGTGTTACGCATTCTGGAACGCAGCACGGTCGATGGTTACCGCGTGGGCTTTCGCATTGATGTGACCGAGATCGTTTCAGCCCGTGAAGCGGCCGCTGAAAAAGAAAGGCTGCTTCGCAACGCCATCGATGTCCTTGACAGTGGGTTTGTGCTGTTCGACCGCAACGACGAGATGGTGCTGGTGAATGAGCGCTTTCGGCAAATGCATTTGCACGCGGCAGACGTCATGACACCGGGGACCCCCTTCGAAACATTCGTCCGTGCAATGGCCGCCCGTGGGGGCATTGATGTACCTGCTGACGCATTGGACGCCTGGATAGCAACCCGGTTGGCCCATCACCGGCAGGACCAATTCGACGGGCAGACCCGTTTGTCCGCCGGCGCCCTGCTGCAAGTGACCGAGCGTCGCACCCCTGATGGCTACAGCGTAGGGATTCGCACCGACATCACCGAGCTGGTGCACGCCCGCGAAGAGGCGGAGGCTGCATCGCAGGCCAAGAGCCAGTTTGTGGCCAACATGAGCCACGAAATCCGCACGCCCATGAACGCGATTTTGGGCATGTTGCATTTGTTGCAAACCACCGATCTGACCACCCGCCAGAAAGACTACGCCCAGAAAAGCGAAAGCGCGGCCAAGAGTTTGCTGGGCATCCTCAACGACATCCTGGATTTTTCCAAGGTCGAGGCAGGCAAGATGGAACTCGACCCCGAGCCCTTTGCCTTTGACAAGCTGGTGCGCGACCTGGCCACCATCTACTCCAGCAACCTGAAAGCTAAGCAGTTGGAGCTGCTGTTTGACATTGACCAGCGCATTCCCCATGTGCTGATTGGCGATGCCTTGCGGCTGCAGCAGGTGCTCATCAACCTTGGGGGCAACGCCATCAAATTCACCTCGCAAGGTGAGGTGCTGCTGAAGGTGCAATTGCAAGAACGCCGCCAGGCTGGCACCCCTGACAACCCGTTCGACGAGGTGGCGCTGCTGTTTGAGGTGCACGACAGCGGTATTGGCATTTCGCCAGAGGCACAAGCCAAAATTTTCAGCGGCTTCTCGCAGGCCGAAAGCTCCACCGCGCGCAAGTACGGGGGCACTGGTCTGGGCCTCGCCATCAGCCAGCGCCTGGTGCGCCTGATGGGGGGCGAACTGCAGCTCAGCAGCAGTTTGGGAGAGGGCAGTACGTTCTATTTCACTTTGAACATGCGCGTACCCGCTGCGGTGCCCGCTGACTTTGCCGAGGTGTCACGCACAGCCCTGGGTTCACTCAAAGTCCTGGTGGTGGACGACAACCTGGTGGCCCAACAAATCATGACCGGTGTGTTGCAGGGCATGGGCTGGTCAGCCACCACCGCCGAGGGGTCTGAAGATGCCTTGGTTTTGGTGCAAGCGGGACTCGCACACTCCCCCAAACCGTTTGACGTGATCTTTCTGGACTGGGACATGCCGGGCATGGACGGCATGCACTTGGCCGCTGAGTTGCACGCCTTGTTTGGCAACGGCCCTCGACCGTTGATGATCATGGTCACGGCCAGCGGGCGTGAGTTGTTGCTGGGCACGGCCCAAGCCCAACGCGATTTGCTGGATGGGTTTCTGGTCAAGCCTGTCACGGGCTCTATGCTGTATGACGCGGTGGTCGACGCTTCTGCTGTCCAGGCGGGTGAGCCTCCCCGCATCACCGCTGCTCCCCCCGGTCAGCGTCTGCTCAACGGCATGCGCCTCTTGGTGGCAGAAGACAACCTGATCAACCAGCAAGTGGCCGAAGAGTTGCTGAGCCGTGAGGGCGCCGTGGTGCGCCTGGCCGACAACGGGCAAATGGCTGTGGACCAGTTGCGCCAGAACCCGCAGGGCTTTGATCTGGTGTTGATGGACATGCAGATGCCCGTGCTCGATGGCTTGCAGGCCACCCACGCCATTCGGCAAAAGCTGCATTTGTTCGATTTGCCCATTGTCGCCATGACTGCCAACGCCATGGCCAGCGACCGTGAAGCCTGCCTGGCCGCCGGCATGAACGACCACGTCGGCAAACCCTTTGAGTTGCAGCACCTGGTGCGTACCTTGTTGCGTTGGGCGGGTGGGGCTGTGAAACCCGTTGATCCTGTGCCACAGGGAGATAAAAAAATAATAGCAAACAATCAAATTGAGGTAAGCGATAGATGCCAAAAAGATTCAAATTCTGCACAAGAATTGATCGAGTGGCCCGCTGCAGACCGGGTGGAGGTCACGGCCGCGCTGTACCGGCTCGGGGGTGACCCCGCGTTTTACCAACGCATCGTGCGCAACTTCTGCACCGATCTGCCCCCGCAATCCGCCCGGCTGGCTGAGTTGATGGCCCAGGGGCCGGTGGCTGAATTGGTGGCAGCCTTGCACACGCTCAAAGGCACTTCCAGCACGGTAGGGGCTTTCCGTTTGGCCGAGTTGGCAGCTGACACCGAGCGCACGGTCAAAGAGCGCCTGGGCCAAGCCGACCCTCCCACCATGGGATGGGACGCCCTGAAAGCTGAAATGGCGCTGACTGAAACGGCCCTGCGCCAAGTGCTCGCCGCCATGCAGCCACCCGATGCTTCGGCGGTTTCGACCCCGACGGGGTGGGACTGGCGTCAGACTTGGACGTCTCACCTGCAAGTGCTGGTAGGGTTGCTGAAAACTTCTGATATGCAGGCGCTGGAATTGCACGACGAAATGTTGCAAGATGTCACGCTGGCTGCGGCCCCTGATTGGCAGTCCCTGCACGCTGCCATGGAGGTGCTCGATTTTGAGCAGGCACTTGCCGCCGCGCAGAGCCTCTTGCAAGAAAGCTGACCACACCGTGACTGACTTTCTGCCCACCCAGGCTTCAGAAATGTTGCAAGGCACTTTGGCATCGCACCCCAAAGTGGAATTGTTACCCCTGGCCACTCCCACCCGCAAAGCCCGGCTGTTGGTGGTAGACGACCAGCCTATCCATTTGCAGGTGTTGTACCGAGCCTTGTCTGCGGACTGCCAAATGTTCATGGCCAACTCGGGTGAACAAGCGTTGCGTTTGTGCCAGGAGCAGCACCCCGACCTGGTGCTGCTGGATGTTGTCATGCCCCATATGGATGGGTTTGAGGTGCTGCAACGCATCAAAATGCACCCCGACACCACCGATATCCCGGTGATTTTCATCACCGCGCACGGGGGCGATGAAATTGAAACCCAGTGTTTGCAAGCCGGGGCGGTGGATTTCATCCCCAAACCGGTCAATCCCAATGTCGTCAAAGCGCGGGTGAAAACCCATCTCACGCTGAAGTTTCAGTCCGATTTCTTGCGTGACATGGCCTTCATGGATGGTTTGACCGGGGTGTCCAACCGCCGTCACTTTGACGAGCGCCTGTCCGTGGAGTGGGGCCGTGCGCAGCGGTCGGGCAGCGCTTTGTCGCTGGTGTTATTGGACGTGGATTTTTTCAAGGCCTACAACGACCACTACGGCCACCAGGCAGGGGACGACTGCCTGCGCCAGATTGCCACCGCCCTGAAGGCCGAGTTGCGCCGCCCTACCGACTTGGTGGCCCGATACGGGGGCGAGGAGTTCGTATGCCTGCTGCCCGACACCGGCCACGATGACGCTCTGGCCATGGCCGAACGCATGCTGCGAGCGGTGAGAGCCTTGGGTTTGACCCACCTGTTTTCCGACGTGGCCCCCTTGATCACCGTCAGCCTGGGAGTGGCCACCCGGGACGGTGCCGACACCGGCAGCCGTGCCGCCTACCTGCTGGCATTGGCCGATGCACAGTTGTACCAAGCCAAGCGCAGCGGCCGAGCCCAGGTGTGTGGCGCGCGTTTGCCCTTGACCGTTTGACCGCTGAGCCGCTGTTGACCACGCCCGGCGCTTTCACCCACCGTCACGGCAGCCAGCTGCCCCTGTGGGAGTCGGCTGTGGCGGTGTTGGTGTTGTTGTTGGCAGCCTCGGCCCTGTGGGTGTTTGACAGCGAAAGCCATCGCCGCAGCCGTTTGACGGCTCAGGCCACCCAGGTCGGTGAAGCCCAGGCACAGGAGCTGAAAGCCGCTTTGGAGCGCAACCTCGCGGTGCTGGAAATCGCCGCAGCCCTGGTCCCAGAAGGGGGGCAGACCGTGCCCCGTTTTGGTGAAATGGGTACCCAACTGTTGCGCAATCGCCCACGAGTGCGTGACCTGGGGTTGTTGCCAGGTGGCGTGGTGACCCAGGTGGTACCCGAAAGCCGCCGCGCGCACACCCTGGGGCGGAATGTGCTCCACGGGCCATCGTCCTCTCTGGATGCGATAAATGCGGTGCGCGACAAGGTGCTGGTGGTATCTGCGCCCGTTGCATTGCCAACCGGGCAACAGGAACTGGTGGCCTACCAGCCGGTGCATCTTTCGTCCGGCAGTGACAGTGATGGCCCACCTCAATTTTGGGGAGTGGTCAGCACCTCTGTGGACCTCACCGGTTTGCTCGACGCCAGTCGGCTGGGTGCTTTAAAAGCCCTGGGGTTCGACCACCAGTTGTTGGGACCCGATGCGGGGGTGCTGCACAGCTCTCTGGCGCCTTCGCGTGTGTTGGAGCAACCGCTGGTGCTGCCCGTGGTGCTGTACAACCAGCAGTGGCAACTCAAATTGAGTCCGGTCAACGGCTGGGTGGATCCTTTGGCCCTGGCTGTGCAACTGGTGTGGGGGGCGCTGTTCAGCATGGGGGGGGCCGGGTTGGTGTTTTTGCTGCTGAACAACATTCGACTGACACGTGGCACCCTCAGCCAGTTGGCCAGCCAAGTGCCCGGTGTCTTGTACCAGTATCACCAACGGCCTGATGGGCACGCCTGGTTTTCCTACATCAGCCCTGGCGTGCAAGCCCTCACGGGGTTTACTGCGGAGGCTCTGCGCGAAAGCGACGCCGAATGGCGTGCCCACATCGTTCCGAAAGACCGACGGGATATACGTGTTGCATTGCAGCGTTCTGCCCTCAACCTGAGCCCGTTGGAAACGGATTTCCGCCTGACCACGCTGGATGGGCAAACCCGATGGTTCTGGACCAAAGCCTTGCCCCAGCGTCAGCCCGATGGCACGGTCACCTGGAATGGCTACCTGGCCGATTGGACACAGGAAAAGCAAACCGAAGACGCGCTGGTGCAAAGCGGTCAATTGTTGGCGGAAGCCCAGGAAGTGGCCCGTCTCGGCTACTTCATCACGGATGTGGCCAACGGCACCTGGACCAGTTCCAGCTTGTTGGACCACTTGTTTGGCATTGACCACCGTTTTGAACGCACCGCCAAAGGTTGGACCGACTTGGTGGAGCCCGAACACCGAGACGTGCTGCGTGAGGCCTATCAAACGGCTGTGGCCAATCGCTCCGGGTTCAATGTGGAATATGCCATTCGCCGCCCTGCCGACGACTGCGTGGTGTGGGTGCAGGCCATCGGCCGTCTCGAGTTTGACGACACGGGCACGCCGGTGCGCATTGTGGGCACGGTGCAAGACATCACGGCCCGCAAAAAAGCCGAGGCCGAGATCCGCAGTCTGGCCTATTACGACCCCTTGACTGGTTTGCCGAATCGCCGCTTGCTGCTGGACCGGTTGGCTCAAACCTTGCAATTGCGCCGCGTGGACCATGCCCATGGTGCGTTGATGTTTATTGACCTCGACAATTTCAAAGATTTGAATGACACCTTGGGGCACGACAAGGGTGATGCCCTGCTGCGACTGGTGGCGTTGCGGTTGCTGGCCTGTGTGCGAGAGGTTGATACCGTGTGCCGCCTGGGAGGGGACGAGTTCGTGCTGTTGCTCAGTTGTCTGGAATTGGCCGAGGGCGACAACCCCGTGCGTGTGGCCGAAACCATTGGCCTGAATGTGGTGGCCGCGCTGGCTCGTCCCTACCCGCTGGCGGGCATGCACCTGACCAGCACGCCCAGCATCGGTGTGGCGCTGTTTGCCGACGAGGGGTTGGCGGTGGATGAGGTGATCAAGCGCGCCGACGTGGCCATGTACCAGGCCAAAGCGGCGGGGCGCAACACCCTGAGGTTTTACGACCCCGCCATCCAGGCCGAAATGGCCGAGCGCATGCAATTGGCCGAAGACCTGCGCGGTGCCTTGGCTGCCGGGCAGTTGCGTCTGGTGTACCAGCCCCAACACGACGACGCCGGCCGCCTGATAGGGGCGGAAGCTTTGTTGCGGTGGGTGCACCCTCAACGTGGACCTATGTCACCTGCTGTTTTCATTCCGTTGGCTGAGCAGGTGGGGCTGATGTCGGTCTTGGGCCAGTGGGTGTTGCACGAGGCTTGCCAGCAACTGCGCACCTGGCTGGCCAACCCCGCCATGGGGGCTTTGCGCCAGGGCTTTGCCCTGGCGGTGAACGTGAGCGCCCACCAGTTTCGCAGTCCCGATTTCGTGGCCGATGTGGGCCGTGTGTTGACCCAGGCGGGGCTGCCCCCGCGCACCCTGAAGTTGGAGCTGACAGAAAGCCTGATGGTGCACGACGTGGAAGACATCATCGCCAAAATGAACGCCGTTCGCCCGATGGGGGTGCTGTTCTCCCTGGACGATTTTGGCACCGGCTACTCGTCTTTGACGTATTTGAAGCGATTGCCGCTGGACCAATTGAAAATCGATCAATCGTTTGTGCGCGACGTGCAAACCAGTCCCAACGACGCTGCAATTGCCCGCACTGTGCTGGCGCTGGGGCAGACCTTGGGCTTGGATGTGATTGCCGAAGGCGTGGAAACCGAGGCCCAGAGAGCCTTTTTGCGCGATCTGGGGTGTCGCAGTTACCAAGGGTATTTGTTCAGCAAACCGCTGGAGTCTGGGGATTTTCAGAATTACGCGATTGCCTGTATTCCACAATAGGTCACGGTCCTTTGTTGGTTTTCTGTAACTCGTCCTGGGTCTTCACCACGCTGCGGTAAGCCCCGCAACCGATCAGACGCTGGCCGTCCAGTGGCATGACATAGGACGATTTTCCCCGCACATCACCCGTGATCAGGTTGATGATGTTGTATTCCACCCAGCCACCACCGCTGTCGGCACACTTCCAGGCGTCGTGAATCAGTTGATTGGCGTCCACGCCTGGCGACGCGCTGACGTGTGTGCCCACTTTGGCTTCATCCAAGCCCATCACGCGGTAGAACCCCTCCCGATCCAGCACAAACACATACAGATCGCGGTCAACGAACTCCCCGCCTTTGTGGTGAAAATCACGGGCGGCCTTTTCATAGCCCACCCGCTGGATATGTGCCAATGCGCGTATCACCAACACTTTGGCTTCATCGGCGGTGCCTTGGCGCAGGCGGATGTGGCTGACAGCGTGGTCCAACTGGTGCGCGCGTTCAATCAGCCGATGTGAGCGATGCTGTGTGCGTTCGACCAAGGCAGAGTTTTCCGCCGTGACGGAGTCCAGGTCCCCCACTGCGACCACCACTTCGTTGAGAGAGCTGCTTTGATCGCTGCTGGCCGTGGCGATGTTTTCCATGCCTGTCGTGACTTGTCCAATGCTGTTGACCAAGGTATTCATCAACTCGCTGACGGAGTCGATTTCAGTCACAGAAGTCTGCACGCGAGCGGCCGAATCGGCAATGAGCTTGCGGACCTCCGACGCGGCCTCTTGGCTGCGCCGCGCCAGGTTGCGGACCTCTGACGCCACCACTGCAAACCCCCGGCCTGCCTCGCCAGCACGTGCCGCTTCCACGGCGGCATTGAGGGCCAGAATGTTGGTTTGAAACGCGATGCTGTCAATGGTGCCGATGATCTCGGTCATGCGAAGAGAGGTGCTTTTGAGCGTGTCCATGCCATGAACGGTTTTGCTCATCAGGTCGTTGGCGGTGTCGGTTTGATGACGCAACTGGCGAGTCATGCCACTCACGCTCTGCGCAACTTCTGCGTTTTGATTGACCATTTCGCCCACCATCCGCACATTGGCCGTGGTTTCTTCCAGGCTTGTCGCCTGTGATTGGGTGCGGTCGGCCAGCAGGGTGCCGTCGGCCACCAAGGCGGTACCCACGTCGCCCACCAAGGCTGAAGCGCTGCGCACGTCGGCCACCAGCATAGACAAGCTGGTCAGCATGTTTTCAAAGGCCTGGCCGATGCGCGCCAATTCGTCGGATCCCTTTGCGCGAACAATGGTGGACAGGTTGCCTTCAGCGGCTTGGTTCATGGACAGGCGCAGCAGGGCCAAACCGTGCAGAGTTGCCATACCGAAGCTCAACAACCCATACACAAGAAACAGCAGACCCAGGGCGGCAGCGCTGCCGACAACCACCAGTTCTGTGGTGCGCTCGGCCACGCGGGCACGCAGCTTTTCTTCAAGCCTTCTGGTGACGTCTGCGCGGAGTTTCTCCGTCTCTTGCTTGACCCCGGACGCCAGCTGTTCAAATTTTTTGGGGTCTGCCCTCATGGGTGATTCACCGAATGCCTTTTGGGTTTCTGCTGACAGTGCCGCAATGCTGCGGCGAGCCGCAGCCCAATCCGCAAATTCGGGTTCTGCGTTGCGGGCCAATGACAGGGTTCTGAGGTCTACGTCTTGTGAGCGGGCGGCCAACCCATTGGCCAACCCCGCCATGGTGGCTGTCGCAGACCCTTCGGTGTGGTTGCGCAGCAGCAGGTGGATGGCTTGATCGCGCAACACGGACACGCTTTCTTCCAGTTGAGGTACGCGTTGGACCAGCATGTCCATCAGGAAATAAGTGGCAATTTCGGGGTCAAACAGCAAGCCCGATCGTTCAGCCAATTCATCTATCAAATCCAACAGCCGTTGGATGTGATACCCAGATTGCTTCAAATCTGGGGCCGCTGCAGGGGCGTGACCCAAAAAACTCTCCAACGCGCCACGGTCTTCAGCCCATTTTGCTTTGTCCACCAAGCCTTTGTTGTGGGTCACGGACGTATCGAATTGCCGCAGTGCTTCTTGGGCGGTTTGTGCGGCTTGCTGAGCGGATGCCGCCATTGCGGTTGCACCGGCGGCCAACTGGCTGTTGTCTGCACGGTGCGATTGCAACCGGTTGATCAGGGTGTGAACGTGGTTGATGGCGGAAACGCCAGCCAATTCGTTCCGGGTAAAAACAATGTCATCCCACAATCGAATGCTCAACAGGGACACAGCGACCACAAGCGGCACGATCACGACGCTGGCAATCAGGCAGAGTTTGCTCTTCATGCCCATGCGTTGCATGAGTGCAACGCCCGGACGCAGCAGCAATGGCGGAACGGGTGGGGCAGCAGAGTCGGTGTGTGTGCTCATTCGGGTCTCGGGCATTCATGCGCGTGTGGCACCGTCGAGTTTTTCGAACGGACCGTATGCGTCAGATGTGGCCATGTGATGTGGATGCTTGGGAGAGACTAGGGTACGCGACAGGCATGCCCCACGCAAGGCGGGTTCACCCCGCGCCGTGGCGTGGGTGGGACAGTGCCATCACCCCGGCATGCGCCAGGGTTCGGCCGGTGCACAGGACAGTCGATAACGCGGATACCATGCAGCGCAGCCGGGCTGGGGCCGCCTGAGAAGGTTTTTGGGTGGCCTGGCGTTGTGTGCTCGTCGCTGTGGTGATGAGCCGCGCCAAGCGTTTTGCATTTCGCGTCCCGGACGCGGCACAGGAGGTGGTGTGGGGGTCATCAAACGGTTGGTGCTGGCGTGCGCGGTGTTCCTGCTGGGTTTGGCGGGGTGCAGCCCCACGTTCAATTGGCGAGAGGTGCGGGTGGGCAATGCCGCCGTGCTGGCACTGATGCCCTGCAAGCCCGAGCAAGCCGAGCGCCAAGTCCCCTTGCAGGGACATATGACCACGCTGCACATGGCCAGTTGTGATGTGGCCAACACCACGTTCGCCGTGGCCACCTTGCGCGTGCCCGATGGCGTGGCCTCCGCAGATGCCGCACAGGCCTGGAAAGCCGCCACTTTGTCCAGCCTGAACGCACCCGGGTCTCAAGCCCGCGATTGGCCTTTGCCCGTCCGCAGCGGTTGGCCCGAAACGGGGTGGCAGGCCGATGGCGTGCGCCACAACGGACAGCCGGTGCGCGCTCGCGTGGTGACCGTGGGGCGAGGACACAGCTTGCACCAGTGGGCGGTGTATGGCGAGCCACCGCCCGAGGCCCTCAGTGCGTGGTTGGACGGCATGCGTTTTGCGTCCATTCCCTGATGCCCACTGGCCGAGACAGCCCATAATCGCTCGCCATGAACGGGATTGTTGTCATTGCCCATGCCCCGCTGGCCAGCGCACTGCGCCAGTGTGTGCTGCACGTGTTTCCCGATGCCGCAAGTGCGGTGGTCGCACTGGATGTGCCCGCCAACCAGCCGCCTGACGAAACCCTGGCCCAAGCCCGTGTGCTGGTCCAGCAACTCGGCTCTGAGCATGTGCTGGTGCTCACCGATCTGTTCGGTGCCACCCCCTGCAACGTGGCTTTGCGGTTGGTCGATGGGGTGCGTTCCCGCCTGTTGGCCGGTGTGAACCTGCCCATGTTGTTGCGTGCCATCACCTACCGCCATGAGTCGCTGGACATGTTGGTGTCGCGCGCCTTGGCGGGCGGTACGCAGGGCATCATTCCCGTGGCAGTGACCGCCCCGCAAAACCAAACCCGACGTGCCCATGATCAAAACCACCACGACCATCAGCAATAAGCTGGGCTTGCACGCCCGAGCCTCGGCCAAGCTCACCAAACTCGCGGGCAGTTTTGCCTGTGAAGTCTGGATGAGCCGGGGTGAGCGCCGCATCAACGCCAAAAGCATCATGGGCGTGATGATGCTGGCGGCCGGGCTGGGCAGCACCGTGGAGCTGGAAACCAGCGGGGCCGATGAACAAGCCGCCATGGACGCCTTGCTGGCGCTGATGGCCGACAAATTCGGAGAAGGCGAATGACCTTTGCCGTGCACGGCATTGCGGTGTCCAGTGGCGTGGCCATCGGGCGGGCGGTGCTGGTGGCATCCAGCCGGTTGGACGTGGCCCACTACTTTGTGGAGCCCGACCAGGTGCAGGCTGAAATCACCCGCGTGCGCAGCGCCCGCGACGCGGTGGTGGCCGAAATTGGCCGCGTGCAACAGTCCTTGCAAGAGCTCAACGCCAAAGAAGGCCATGTGGAGTTGGCCGCTCTGCTCGATGTGCACCTGATGATGTTGCAAGACGAGCAACTGACCGACGGCGTCAAGCACTGGATCGTTGAGCGCCGCTACAACGCCGAGTGGGCGCTTACCACCCAGTTGGAACTGGTGGCGCGCCAGTTCGACGAAATGGAAGACCCCTACCTGCGCGAACGCAAGGCCGACCTGGAGCAGGTGGTGGAGCGTTTGCTGCGTGTCATGCGCGGCGTCACCTCACCCGTGGTGCAACCCCCCGCGCCCAGCCGCAAAGCCCAACAAGACCTGCTGCTGGACGACACCATTGACGTGCCACTGGTGCTGGTGGCACACGACCTTTCACCTGCCGACATGCTGCAGTTCAAGCAAAGCGTGTTCGCCGGTTTTGTGACCGACGTCGGGGGCAAAACATCCCACACCGCCATCGTGGCGCGCAGCATGGACATTCCCGCCGTGGTGGGTGCCCGTTCGGCCAGCCAGACGGTGAAGCAAGACGACTGGGTGATCATCGACGGTGATGCCGGCGTGGTCATCGTGGACCCATCACCCATCATCCTGGCCGAATATGGCTTCAAACAACGCCAAAGCCAGGTCGAGCGCGAGCGTCTGCACCGGCTGCGCAACACGCCAGCGGTCACGTTGGACGGTCAAAAAGTGGAGTTGCTCGCCAACATCGAACAGCCCAGCGACACCCGGCCGGCTTTGGAAGCGGGCGCTGTGGGCGTGGGGCTGTTTCGCAGCGAGTTTTTGTTCATGGGCCGCCAAGGCAACCTGCCAGGAGAAGAAGAGCAATACAAGGCCTACTTGGCTGCGGTGACGGGCATGCAAGGGCTGCCGGTCACCATTCGCACGGTGGACGTAGGGGCTGACAAACCCCTCGACCGCTCGGCCCGCTCGGTCGACGACCACCTGAACCCGGCCCTGGGTCTGCGCGCCATTCGCTGGAGCCTGGCCGAGCCCACCATGTTCTTGACGCAACTTCGGGCCATTTTGAGGGCGGGCGCGCATGGCCCTGTACACCTGCTGATTCCCATGCTGGCCCATGTGCACGAAATCCGCCAAACCTTGGTACTTATCGACAAAGCCCGTGGCCAGTTGGACGCCAAGGGCCAGGCCTATGGGCCGGTGAAAGTGGGGGCCATGATCGAAGTGCCCGCCGCTGCGCTGATGGTGAACGTGTTTTTGAAGTATTTCGACTACCTGTCGATCGGCACCAACGACTTGATTCAGTACACCCTGGCCATTGACCGGGTGGACGAGTCGGTGGCCCACCTGTACGACCCCATGCACCCGGCGGTGTTGCAGTTGATGGCCAGCACCATCGCAGCGGGTCACGCGGGTGGCAAAACCGTCAGCGTGTGTGGCGAAATGGCTGGCGACGTGGGCATGACCAAGTTGCTGCTGGGCTTGGGGCTGCGCAGTTTTTCCATGCACCCGTCGCAAATTCTGGCCGTCAAACAGCAGGTGCTGCGCAGCGACACGGGCAAACTCAGGATTCTGGCCCAGGCGGCTTTGGCAGCCGAAGAACCGTCAGAGGTCTTGGGCGGTTGAGGGTTTGCTCCCAGTATGGAGCCTATTTTCACATTAAAAATGGCCTTTACCGCTTAATGGTATTCAATAGTTTGCTATTGAAATTCTAAGTGTTCGAGGCCAGCACATGCCCTGCTTGCTGGTCGGCGTGGTAGCTGCTGCGCACCATGGCGCCCACGGCCGCGTGGGTGAAGCCCATGGCGTAGGCCTCGGCTTCGAACATTTTGAAAGTGTCGGGGTGCACATAGCGGCGCACGGGAATGTGGGCGCTTGAAGGCGCCAAATACTGGCCGATGGTCAACATGTTGATGCCATGGGCGCGCATGTCGCGCATCACCGCCAGAATCTCCTCGTCGGTTTCACCCAAGCCCACCATCAGGCCGCTTTTGGTGGGCACGTCGGGGAAGAGCGCCTTGAATTTTTTCAGCAGGTTCAGGCTGAAGGTGTAGTCGGAGCCGGGTCGCGCTTCTTTGTAGAGCCGGGGCACCGTTTCCATGTTGTGGTTCATGACATCGGGCGGGGCTGCTTTCAAAATTTCCAGCGCGCGGTCATCGCGGCCCCTGAAGTCGGGCACCAGCACTTCGATTTGGGTCTGGGGTGACAACGCGCGGGTTTTGCGGATGCAGTCCACAAAGTGCCCGGCACCGCCGTCACGCAAATCGTCGCGGTCCACACTGGTGATGACCACGTATTTCAGCTTCAGCTGGGCAATGGTGCGGGCCAGGTTGTCGGGTTCGTTCACGTCCAACGGGTCGGGGCGACCGTGGCCCACATCACAAAACGGGCAGCGGCGGGTGCACTTGTCACCCATGATCATGAAGGTGGCGGTGCCCTTGCCAAAGCATTCGCCAATGTTGGGGCAGCTGGCTTCTTCGCACACCGTCACCAGCTTGTTGCTGCGCAGCACGTCTTTGATTTCGTAAAAACGCGTGCTGGGGCTGCCCGCCTTCACTCGAATCCAATCGGGTTTTTTCAGCGTTTCGCTGTGGACCACCTTGACGGGAATTTTGGAGACTTTGGCCGCTGATTTCTGTTTGGCGGTGGGGTCGTAAGCGGTGGGTGTTTCTGGGACGGGGTGTGTCATGGCGGTCTGCCGCGCGGGTGGCGCGGGGAGGTTGAGGCGGGTGGCGTTGGGCGTCAGGGTTGCAACAACCGTTGCAACTCTTGTGACCACAGTTCAGCCACTTGCGCCTGCGATGGGGTAGCGCCCATTGTAAAAAGATCAACCGTGGCCAAGCCCGCATAACCACACGGGTTGATTCGGCCAAAGGGCTCCAAGTCCATCGCCACGTTGAGCGATGCGCCGTGGTAGCTGCAGTGGCGACTTACTTTGATGCCCAGTGCCGCGATTTTTCCAAGGCCCGTGAAAGACGGACCCTCGGGTGTGGTGCTTTCGCTGGGCGCGTGCTTGCCTTGTGGGCGATTGGGCAGCAGCGCGTGGGACGTGGGGTTGTCTCTTCGGACATAGATGCCTGGTGCGCCCGCCACTCTGTGTCCGGTCACGCCCAGGTGCGCCAGTGTGCGAATGACCGATTCTTCCAGTCGGTACACGTACTCTTTGACGAAATAGCCCCGACGTTTCAGGTCAATCAAGGGGTAGGCCATCACTTGCCCAGGCCCGTGGTAGGTCACTTGCCCGCCTCGGTCAGTGGCCACCACCGGAATGGTGCCTGCGGCCAGTATGTGGTGAGCGCCGCCTGCCAAGCCTTGGGTGAAGGTGGGGGGGTGCTCGCACAGCCACAGTTCGTCGGGTGTGTGCTCGGTGCGGTCGGCCGTGAATGCCCGCATGGCATCGAACGTGGTGCCATAGTCCACCTGGCCCAGGTGTTTGACTTTCATGCGCCCCTCCGTTGGGCAGGCTGCCACTTCACAGCACCACCTTCACCATGGGATGGGTGGACAGAGTGCGGTACACCTCGTCCAACTGCTCTCGGCCAGTGACATGGACGGAAAGCGTCAGTCCCAAATAGTTGCCCCCTTTGCTGGGGCGTTGTTCGATGGTGTTGCGGTCGAATGAGGGGTCAAACTGCAAAACGATTTGCACCATTGCATCCAGAAAACCCTCTGCTGCAGCCCCCATGACTTTGATCGGGAAGTGGCAGGGGTATTCAATCAGGGAGGCCTGGGGCGCGTCTTGTGTCATGGGTTTACAGGCGGTTGTTGGGGTCAAAAGGCTGCAGGGTCAACCGGTGTGGTGCGGGGGGGCAAACACACCCATCCCGAAAAGCACTTGACTGGTGCATCGGGTTTCTACGTATAATCAGCGGCTTTGCAGCGTCAGACACGCCACTGTAACCCTGTCGTAATGTCCGTCAAACACAATGTCGCCAAGCACACAAAATTTGGTGGCCAATGACGAACCAGTTGAGGCCGATGAAGTTGATTTCAAGCCCTTGACTGCAACAGAGGCGGCTGCTTGGCGAAAAACCCAGAGGCATGTGTCGATTTGGCGCGTGGTGTGGCTCCAGGCTGTTGTGGCCGGTGCGGTTGGGTTTTGCGCGGCATGGTGGGTGGGCAGCGTGGCTGCTGGATGGTCTGCTGCTTACGGTGGTTTTTCGGTGGTGTTGCCGTCAATGGTGATGGCGCACGGTGTGACTTCAAGCCGGCTGGCGCGCTTGTTGTCGGTGTTCCCGGCGGGGTCGCTGGGCGGTGTGGTGTTCTGGGAGGGCGTCAAGGTTCTTCTGGTGGTGACCCTGCTGGCCTTGGCCCCTGTCGTCGTGAGCGAGTTGAATTGGCTTGCCTTGTTGGCGGGGCTGGTGATCGTTCTCAAGGTGTACTGGTTTGCATTTTTGATGCTTTCCAGGATCAAGAAATAACTGATTGATGATTTGAACTATGTCCGCTGAAGCCCACGTTCTGACGCCAGGCGAATACATTCGCCACCATTTGGTGCACCTCCAAAACACCAAGCAGGCATCGATTATTGACTTTTCCGTGATCAACCTTGACTCGGTAGTCGTCAACATCATTTTGGGTGCATTGGTGTGCTTCGCTTTGTATTGTGCGGCACGCAAGGCCACGGCGGGTGTGCCTGGGCGGTTTCAGGCGGCTGTCGAACTGTTGTTCGAGCTGGTGGACAACCAGGCCAAAGCTGTGATTCACAACGCCGAGAGCCGCAAAGTGGTGGGGCCCCTGGCGCTGGTGGTGTTTGTCTGGATTTTCATGATGAACTTCATGGACATGCTTCCGGTGGATTTGTTGCCCGCTGTTTGGCACCAGGCTGGCCCTGCCATGGGTTTGCCCGATTACCTGCGCGTGGTTCCCTCTGCCGATCTGTCCACTACCTTGGGTTTGTCCACATCTGTTTTGCTGATGTGCCTGTTCTACAACATCAAAATCAAAGGTTTGGGTGGCTGGGCCCATGAGCTGGTTTCGGCCCCCTTTGGAACGAGCAAGAACCCCATTTGGGCATTGCTGTTGGGTGTGGTGAACTTTCTCATGCAGATGATTGAGTTCTTGGCCAAGACGGTTTCTCACGGCATGCGTTTGTTCGGCAACATGTTTGCGGGCGAATTGGTGTTCATGCTGATCGCGCTGTTGGGTGGTTACGCGGCCATGTCCCTGAGTGGCGGTTTGTTCTTCGTGGGGCACATCGTTGCTGGCACCGTGTGGACCTTGTTCCATATCTTGGTGATCACACTCCAAGCGTTCATTTTCATGATGTTGACCTTGATTTATCTGGGTCAAGCACATGACGCGCACTGAACACGCGCACCTCTGTTTCGGTTTGTTTTTTCTTTCTTTTTAACTTTCGTCATCTCAAAGGAGTCATCATGGAAAACGTTCTGGGTCTCGTCGCTCTGGCTTGCGGTCTGATTGTGGGTTTGGGTGCCATCGGCGCTTCTATCGGTATCGCGCTGATGGGCGGCAAATTCCTCGAATCGTCTGCTCGTCAACCCGAACTGATGAATGACCTGCAAACCAAAATGTTCATTTTGGCTGGTCTGATCGACGCTGCTTTCCTGATCGGCGTGGCTATCGCTCTGTTGTTCGCCTTCGCAAACCCATTCCAGCTGGCCGCCTGATTTTTGGCCGGCTGTCTCTGTTGGGGCTTGGTAAACGTTCACCCCGGTGCTGCTGTGCCGGGTGTGTGAGTTGAACACTGCCACACGGACAGCCTTTGCGTAACAACCCCTGATTACACAAAGAAAGGTGTTGCTGTGAATATCAATGCAACGCTCTTTGCACAGGCCATCGTCTTTGCAATTCTGGTGTGGTTCACAATGAAATTTGTGTGGCCTCCCATTGCCAAAGCTCTTGATGAGCGTGCTATCAAAATTTCCGAAGGCCTTGCTGCATCGGAAAAAGCCAAGACCGAACTGTCTGTGGCCAATAAGCGTGTTGAAGAAGAGTTGAGCAAGTCGCGCAATGAATCTGCCACCCGTTTGGCCGATGCGGAACGACGTGCCCAATCGCTGATTGAAGAAGCCAAACTCCGTGCCAACGAAGAGGCATCCAAGATCGTGGCGGCTGCACACGCCGACGCACAGCAACAGCTGGTCAAGGCCCGTGAATCACTTCGCGAAGACGTGGCCGTGTTGGCGGTCAAAGGTGCAGAGCAGATTTTGCGCCGGGAAGTGAACGCAGCTGTTCACGCCGATTTGCTCGGTCGTCTCAAAACTGAACTCTGACCACACAAGGTAGACCATGGCTGAACTTGCCACCATCGCCCGCCCTTACGCGGAAGCGTTGTTTCAGTCGGTTGCATCGGATGCCTCTCAGGCCAGTCAATGGCTGGACGAGTTGGCTCAGTTTGCCAGCGACGAAACCCTGCTTCAATTTGCAGACAGTCCCAAGGTGTCTGTTGATCAGGTATTTGATGTCATCAGCGGCGCAGTGCAAACGGCATTGCCTGTGGAAGCCGGCAATTTTTTGCGGCTCGTGATTGAAAATGGGCGCTTGGCTGCTTTGCCTGAAATTGCAACCCAGTTTCGTGCATTGAAAAACGCCCGTACCGGTACCGCCGACGCCATTGTCTACAGCGCTTTCGATATCACACCCTCTGCGCTGACCGATCTGTCTGGCTTGTTGGAGAAGCGCTTTGGCCGTCAGCTTAATCTGTCGGTGCAATTGGCCCCCGAGTTGATCGGCGGCATTCGCGTTGCTGTGGGTGACGAGGTGTTGGACACCTCCGTGCAAGCCCGTCTTGAACAAATGAAAGTTGCTCTGACGGCTTGAGCCGCGGCAGCCTTCCACAACTAACGAAAGAGGAAAGAGTCATGCAACTCAATCCAGCTGAAATCTCTGAGCTGATCAAGTCCCGTATTCAGGGCATTTCTGCTTCCGCAGACGTTCGCAACCAAGGCACCGTGGTTTCCGTGACCGACGGTATCGTGCGTGTGCATGGCCTGTCTGACGTGATGCAGGGTGAAATGCTCGAGTTTCCCGCCACCAAAGACGGCGTCGCCACCTATGGCTTGGCCCTGAACTTGGAGCGTGACTCGGTGGGCGCCGTGATTCTGGGTGAATACGAGCACATTTCCGAAGGGGATACGGTCAAGTGTACCGGTCGCATTCTGGAAGTTCCCGTGGGTCCTGAACTGCGTGGCCGCGTGGTCAATGCCCTGGGTCAGCCCATCGACGGCAAGGGACCCATCAACGCGAAGATGACGGACGTTATCGAGAAAGTGGCGCCTGGCGTTATTGCGCGCAAATCGGTGGACCAGCCCATGCAGACGGGTCTGAAATCCATTGACTCCATGGTGCCTGTGGGCCGTGGCCAGCGCGAATTGATCATTGGTGACCGCCAAACGGGCAAAACCGCAGTTGCGATCGACACGATCATCAACCAAAAAGGTCAGAACATGACCTGCGTGTACGTGGCCATCGGTCAGAAGGCCTCGTCGATCAAAAACGTGGTGCGTGCGCTTGAACAAGCTGGCGCCATGGAATACACCATTGTGGTGGCTGCGTCTGCCTCCGAGTCAGCTGCCATGCAGTATGTGTCAGCCTATTCTGGCTGCACCATGGGCGAGTACTTCCGTGATCGCGGTGAAGATGCCCTGATCGTGTACGACGATTTGTCCAAACAAGCCGTGGCTTACCGTCAAGTGTCTCTGCTGCTGCGCCGCCCACCAGGCCGCGAAGCCTTCCCTGGCGATGTGTTCTATCTCCACAGCCGTCTGTTGGAGCGCGCAGCTCGCGTGAACGCTGACTATGTGGAAGCCTTCACCAAGGGTGAAGTCAAAGGCAAAACCGGTTCTTTGACTGCTCTGCCCATCATCGAAACCCAGGCCGGTGACGTGTCTGCTTTCGTGCCAACCAACGTGATTTCCATCACCGACGGTCAGATCTTCTTGGAAACCAGCTTGTTCAATGCGGGCATCCGTCCTGCGATCAACGCCGGTATCTCCGTGTCCCGCGTGGGTGGTGCTGCACAGACCAAGCTGATCAAAGGTTTGTCTGGTGGTATCCGTACCGACTTGGCTCAGTACCGCGAGCTGGCCGCATTTGCCCAGTTTGCTTCTGATTTGGACGAAGCCACCCGCAAGCAGTTGGATCGCGGTGCCCGGGTGACCGAGTTGCTGAAGCAGGCGCAATACAGCCCCTTGTCCATCAGCCTGATGGGGGCCACGCTGTTTGCCGTGAACAAAGGCTACCTGGATGACATCGATGTCAAGAAGGTGCTGTCGTTCGAAGCCGGTTTGCATGCCCATCTGAAAGACAAACATGTGGCGCTGTTGTCCAAATTGGAAGCGGCCAAAGCCATGGACAAGGATGCGGAAGCCGAAATGACGGCCGCCATTGCCGAGTTCAAAAAGAACGGTACTTACTGATCTGTCTGGCCTAACCAGACCAAGGAGTATCTATGGCAGCAGGCAAGGAAATACGCGGCAAGATCAAATCGGTGGAAAACACCAAGAAGATCACCAAAGCGATGGAAATGGTGGCCGCCTCCAAAATGCGCAAGGCGCAGGACCGCATGCGTGCGGCCCGGCCTTACAGCGAAAAGGTGCGTCAGATCGCAGGCAATTTGAGCAAGGCCAACCCCGAGTACACCCACCCATTCATGGAAACCCATGAAGCGAATTCGGTGGGCTACATCGTGGTCACCACCGACAAAGGTTTGTGTGGCGGTTTGAACACCAACGTGCTGCGTGCGGTGACAAACCAGCTCAAGGACCTGCAGGCGCAAGGCAAAACGGCGAAAACCGTGGCGTTTGGCAACAAGGGTTTTGGCTTTCTGAATCGCGTGGGTGCCGATGTGGTGGCACACACCGTTGGCTTGGGCGACATGCCTCACCTCGACAAGCTCATCGGGCCGGTCAAAGTGATGTTGGACGCTTACACCGAGGGGCGTGTGTCAGCGGTGTACCTCTGCTACACGAAGTTCATCAACACGATGAAACAAGAGCCTGTGGTGGAGCAACTGTTGCCATTGAGCGCGGCAAGCCTTCAATCCGACAAGGCGGAGCACGACTGGGATTACATCTACGAACCCGACGCAGCCACGGTCATTGACGATTTGCTGTTGCGCTACGTGGAAGCACTGATTTTCCAAGCCGTTGCCGAGAACATGGCATCGGAACAGTCTGCACGAATGGTTGCGATGAAGGCCGCCACCGACAACGCGGGCAGCGTGATCAGCGAATTGAAGTTGGTTTACAACAAGACTCGCCAGGCGGCCATCACCAAAGAATTGTCGGAAATCGTGGCAGGCGCCGCAGCGGTCTGACCCGCATCCACCGAATTTAGAGAATAGAAAAGGATTCAATCATGGCTCAAGTTCAAGGCAAGATTGTTCAGTGTATTGGTGCCGTGGTGGACGTCGAGTTCCCACGCGACCAGATGCCGAAAATTTACGACGCATTGAAGATGGACGGCTCCACGCTGACCCTCGAAGTGCAACAACAGTTGGGTGATGGCGTTGTCCGCACCATTGCACTGGGTTCTTCCGACGGTTTGCGCCGCGGCATGATTGTGCAAAACACCGCAGCACCCATCATGGTGCCCGTGGGCAAGGCCACTTTGGGCCGCATCATGGATGTGTTGGGTGCGCCCATTGACGAACGCGGTCCTGTGGATCAAGGCTTGACCGCCTCCATCCACCGCAAAGCGCCGGCTTACGACGAACTGTCTCCTTCGCAAGAATTGCTGGAAACCGGTATCAAGGTGATTGACCTGGTATGTCCGTTCGCCAAAGGCGGTAAGGTGGGCTTGTTCGGTGGTGCCGGTGTGGGCAAAACCGTGAACATGATGGAGTTGATCAACAACATCGCCAAGGCCCACTCCGGTCTGTCGGTGTTTGCCGGTGTGGGTGAGCGCACCCGTGAAGGCAACGACTTCTACCACGAGATGGCCGATTCCGGCGTGGTGAACCTGGAGAACCTCGGCGAGTCCAAGGTGGCCATGGTTTACGGTCAGATGAACGAGCCTCCAGGCAACCGTTTGCGTGTGGCGTTGACCGGGCTGACCATCGCGGAATCTTTCCGTGACGAAGGCCGTGACGTGTTGTTCTTCGTGGACAACATCTACCGCTACACATTGGCCGGTACCGAAGTGTCCGCATTGTTGGGCCGTATGCCTTCTGCTGTGGGTTACCAACCCACACTGGCCGAAGAAATGGGTCGTCTGCAAGAGCGGATCACCTCCACGAAAGTGGGCTCGATCACGTCGATTCAGGCCGTGTACGTGCCTGCGGACGACTTGACCGATCCATCGCCTGCCACGACCTTTGCGCACTTGGATTCCACCGTGGTGTTGTCTCGCGACATCGCCGCCTTGGGTATCTACCCCGCCGTGGACCCTCTCGACTCCACCAGCCGCCAGTTGGATCCGCTGGTGGTGGGCGAAGACCACTACGCCACCGCCCGTGCGGTGCAGGGCACATTGCAGCGCTACAAAGAGCTGCGCGACATCATCGCCATCTTGGGTATGGACGAATTGGCGCCTGACGACAAGCTGGCCGTGGCACGCGCACGGAAGATCCAGCGTTTCCTGAGCCAGCCTTTCCACGTGGCCGAAGTGTTCACCGGTTCCCCCGGCAAGTACGTGCCCCTGTCTGAAACCATCCGTGGTTTCAAGATGATCGTGGCCGGCGAATGCGATCACTTGCCCGAGCAAGCGTTCTACATGGTGGGCACCATTGACGAGGCCTTCGAAAAGGCCAAGAAGATTGCAGCCTAAGGGTTTGCAGCACGACATGCCCAAGGGTGTGCCACGTTTTCACATGGCACACCCGTCCCAAGGAACAATCAAATGAGCTCAATCCAAGTGGATGTGGTCAGTGCCGAAGAATCGATCTTCAGCGGGCCCGCACGTTTTGTGGCATTGCCGGGTGAAGCGGGCGAGCTGGGCATTTTGCCCGGTCACGTGCCGCTGATCACGCGCATCAAACCCGGCGCCGTGCGCATTGAAAAGGCCGATGGCAGCGAGGAGTTTGTGTTTGTGGCCGGCGGCATTCTGGAAGTGCAGCCCCACCACATCACCGTGCTCAGCGACACAGCCATTCGCGGCAAAGACCTTGACGAAGCCAAGGCAAACGACGCTCGCAAAGCGGCTGAGGAAGCGCTGAAGAACGCCAAGAGCGATTTGGACTTGGCCAAAGCCACTTCCGAGCTGGCTGTGATGGCGGCTCAGATTTCGGCGCTGCGCAAGTTCCGCCAGAAAAAGTGATGGGGCGGGCACAGCCCTGTTGCGAGAAACCGACCTTGTGTCGGTTTTTTTTCGTGTGTTGATGCGCTGATGCGAGGAACACATTCGTTGAAGACATCAGATCTGGTCGCTGCTTCGGATGGGCGCGATCTGGGAAATCCTCCGCCGTTTTTGACCCATGCCCACGCGCAAACCATTTGGCCTGCGTTGCGCTTTGGCGGGCGGCGGTCACGGTTCCAGGCGTTTCGCGAGCGGTGGGTCGCGCCCGACGGGGATTTTGTGGACGTGGACCGGGTGCCGAATCTGGCCACCGGGGCGGCGCTGTCGGGGGCGCCTCTGTTGGTGCTGTTTCACGGGCTGGAAGGCTCTGCGGCCAGCCATTACGTCCAGTCTTTTGCGGCGATGGCGGCGCACCAAGGGTTTGCGTTTGCGTTGCCCCATTTCAGGGGGTGCTCGGGAGAGCTGAACACGGCGCCCCGCGCCTACCACTCCGGAGACCACGCCGAAATCGATTGGGTGCTCCGCCGGTTCAAAGCAGAGGTTCCTCACAGGCCTTTGGTGGCCGTGGGCGTGTCGCTGGGCGGCAACGCGCTCATGCGATGGGCGGGGCTGCATGGCAGCAGCGCCGGTGCGGTGGTGGCGGCAGTGGCCGCCATCAGTTCACCGTTGGATCTGCGGGCATCCGGCCATGCTTTGGGCCGTGGGTTCAACCGGCACGTGTACACCCGGATGTTTTTGAACACCATGCGGCCCAAGGCCTTGCTGAAGTGGGTTCAACACCCGGGCCTGTTTGACCGCCAGCGCTTGCTTCAGGCCCGAACCCTGTACGAATTTGACGATGCGTTCACAGCCCCTGTCCATGGTTTTGCCGATGCCGACGACTACTGGTCTCGGGCGTCGGCCAAGCCTGGGTTGGTGGATGTTGCTGTGCCCAGTGTGTTGCTGAACGCGCTCAATGACCCGTTTGTGCCTCGCGAATCGCTGCCCACCGCAAGGGAGGTATCGAAGTGGGTGAATTTGTGGCACCCTGGGCAGGGTGGGCACGTGGGGTTCCCCGCCACTTTTGCTGGGCGGCCCTGGTCTTGCCACATTGATGCCATGCCTGCTGCTGTGGTCAGCTGGTTGAAAAGCCACCTGCCGCACCGCCAACCGTTGTGAACTGGGGAGAACCGCATGGATGACATGGTCTTGGCCGCCATGGTGAAGTGGCCCAATGTACCCGCCTGTTGCGGCTGGTTGGGGTTGGACACGCGGGGCGACTGGTACATGCGCGATGTGGCGGCACAGGCCGCAGGCGCGTTTCAGGCCGCATGCCATGCGCCCCTGCCAGACCCAGCCAAGGGCAGCCGTTTGCAGCATGCGGGGTTGTCCGCGTTCATCGGCCGCAACTATGCGGTGGATGAGGCCGGTCGCTGGTATTTTCAGAATGGCCCCCAGCGTGTGTTTGTGGAATTGGCCAGCACCCCTTGGGTTTGGCGCTTGGATACCACCGGGCAGGTGCTGGCCCACACGGGTGTGGCGGCGGCGCGGGTGGTGGAATGTTTGCTGGACGAGGTGGGGCGACTGTATTTGTTCACCAATCTGGGGCTGGGGCTGGTGCACAGCCTGGACGTGCAGCAGGCCGCCGCTGTCGTGGAGGCTGGCATTTGGTGCCCGGTGGAGGTGATGGCTGCCGAGCTGCCTGCCCGGTATGGCTACGTGGTCAGCCCTGCCGCCTCACCCCCATGAAAAAACCGCCCGGCCTGTTCCCAGGGGGGCGGTTTTGAGCGGTGCCGCGTGGGTTTACTTGGCGGCGGGCGCAGCGGGCGCTTCGAATTTGCCACCCGACGCGTTCACCATGTGAACCAGAGCGCGGGCCACTTCAAAGTCGGTCAGGCTGCCGCCCGATTGAGGGCCCATGGCGCCTTTGCCTTTCAGTGCCGATGTCAGCAAGGCGTTGTAGCCGGTGCCGATGCGGGCTGCCCACGCGGCGGCATCGCCAAACTTGGGGGCACCCACCAGGCCGCTTGCGTGGCAGGCTGCGCATTGGGCGGCATAGGCCTGATTGCCTTCGCGCAATTTGCGCTCACCGGTTTGCAATTCCACCGAGCCCACGCGTTGAATGCGCACGGCGGTGGCCAGTTCGCTGGTGTCTGAACCGGCAGCGGGCTTGTTGCCAGAGGTCACATAGAACACCAGACCGATGATGATGAAAATCGGTGCCACGAACGAGAAAAACGATGTCCAGAGCAACTGGGAAGGGGTTTTGATGGGCCCGGTGTGGGAATCGTGCGCGTTATCGCTCATGGCATTCTCTGTGATGTGGGTGGACAGGGGGAGTTCGGCCATTGGCCAAAAACCCGCAAATTATAGGTGGGGGCCTCTCAGGTGACTGACAAACGCGCGGCCCACCGTGTGGGCTCCAATGCGGTGCATGCCTGGAGGGTGCCATGGGGGAAAACCACCGGCAAGGTGGCACGTGGATTGCTTTAGAGTGCCGTTCCTGACCATTTGGTTAAGTTAAAGGCCCCGTGCCATTGCCCCATGATCTTCCGCCCATCAGCCACGGCCCCCACTGCGGTGCACGTCACGCACGCACAGGTGGTGTACCCCGCACCCGACGCACCCGTTCACGCACTGGAAGACATCAACCTGTCCATTGCGCAGGGTGAGTTTGTGTCCCTCATCGGGCCTTCTGGCTGCGGCAAAACCACCTTGCTGCGGGTGATTGCCGATTTGGAGCCGATCACCGCCGGTGACGTGCAGGTGAACGGGCAAACGCCGCACGACGCACGCCTGAGCCGTGCCTATGGCTACGTGTTCCAGGCCCCGGCGCTGTTCCCGTGGCGCACGGTGATGGGCAACGTCATGCTGCCGCTGCAATTGCAGGGCAAAACCAAGGGCGAGGCACAAGCCATTGCCCGCCAGCAACTGGCCAACGTGGGCCTGGCCACTTTCGAGAACAAATTCCCCTGGCAGCTGTCGGGCGGCATGCAGCAGCGCGTGTCCATTGCGCGTGCGCTGGCGTTCGAGCCGCGCATTCTGATGATGGACGAGCCCTTTGGCGCGCTCGACGAAATCACCCGCGACCACCTGAACGAGCAGTTGCAACAGCTGTGGCTGCGCGAAAAACGCACCGTGGTGTTCGTGACCCACTCCATTGCCGAGGCGGTGTACCTGTCCACCCGCATCGTGGTCATGTCGCCAAGGCCGGGACGCATCGTGAAGGTGATCGACTCCACCCTGCCGGCCGAGCGCCACCTGGGCCTGCGCGACACGCCCGCATTCATGCAACTGGCACACGACGTGCGGGAGGCCCTGGCCGATGGCCACCACTGAACGTCCGGCCTGGCTGGCCTCTGTGCTGCCCGTGGCCACCGTGGCCGTGGGCGTGTTGCTGGCGTGGTACCTGGGGGCCTGGTGGCTGAACGCGCCCGGGGCCATCGAGCGCGTGCTGGCCCCCAGCGGGCAGCCCTGGGGGTGGTCCGACTTGCTGGCCACCACCCTGTCCCTGGAGCGGCCCGTGCTGCCCGCGCCCCACCAGGTGGTGCAAGACTTTGTGAGCAGCCTGGTGGACTGGCCCCTCGACTCGCCGCGCAACCTGCTGTTCCACGTGGCCGTGACCGGCGAGGCCACGCTGGTGGGTTTTGCCATGGGCACGGTGCTGGGGGTGGTGTTGGCCGCGCTCATCGTGCATTCGCGCACGCTGGACCGGGCGCTGTTGCCGTGGATTGTGGCGTCGCAAACCATTCCGGTGCTGGCCATTGCGCCCATCGTGCTGGTGATTCTGGGCAGCCTGGGCTTCAGCGGGTTGTTGCCCAAGGCGGTCATTGCCATGTACCTGTGTTTCTTTCCGGTGACCGTGGCCATGGTACAGGGGCTGCGCAGCCCCCAACGCATTGAAACCGAGCTGATGCACACCTACGCCGCCAGCCGCTGGCAGGCGTTTTGGGTGCTGCGCATGCCGTCGGCCTTGCCGTTTTTGTTCCCGGCGCTGCGGGTGGCCATTGCCGCCGGGCTGGTGGGGGCCATGGTGGCCGAGTTGCCCACTGGCGCGCAGGCGGGCCTGGGGGCGCGGCTGCTGACGGGCTCTTACTACGGCAACACGGTGCAAATCTGGTCGGCGCTGCTGATGTCGGCCTTTTTGGGGCTGGCCTTGACCGCAGCGGTGGCCCTGGCCGAGCGGCTGGTGGTGCGCAAGGGGCCACGGAAATGAACCCATGGCCAGGGGAAAATAATAGCAAAGAAATGAATACAGACAAGCGGCAGATGCCAAAAAAGCTTGAAAAACAGGTGGCAACGGCTGCCCCGCCCAAACCACCCGTGCCCGGCGGGTTGTGGGCGGTGTTTGCCCTGGCGTGTGGGGTGTTGTCACTGGCGTTTGGGCTGGCCCTGCCTGCCGAGGGGCAGCGTGCCGCCTTGGTGCCCGCTGCCTGGCAGCACGGGGCTGGCGCCTTGGGCCTGGTGTGGATGGCCGTGTCGGTGGTGTTGGCGCTGCAGCCCGTGGGCCGTGTGCGCAGCTTGCTGTTGGCCACCACCAGTTTGCTGGCGGCGCTGTGCTGGTTGCAGTTGCCGCCCGCCCTGGGCGAGGCTGACGGGGCGGCAGGGTTCTGGTTGCCCGTGTTGTCGCTGGCGGCGTTGGCCGTGTTGTCGGTGCAGCGCGGGGCGTTGCTGGCAGGCCGCCGGGGCGACGCGCTGGTGGCCGCCGCGTTGTTTGGCCTGTGGCTGCTGGTGTTCTGGCAGGTGCTGACGCTGGGGCTGGGTGTGCCGCGTGTGCTGCTGCCCGCCCCCAGCTTCATTGCCACCGCGCTGTGGGAACACGCGGCCACGCTGGGCAAAGACTTTGTGCAGACCGTGGGCAAAGCCGTGGTGGTGGGCTGGGTGCTGGGCTGCGGACTGGGGTTTGCCGTGGCCATTGCCATCGACCGCGCGCCCTTTTTGCAGCGCGGCCTGCTGCCGCTGGCCTCGCTGACCAGCACCGTGCCGCTGGTGGGCGTGGCCCCCATCGCGGTGATGTGGTTCGGTTTCGACTGGCCCAGCAAAGCCGCTGTGGTGGTGCTGATGACGTTTTTCCCCATGCTGGTGTCCACCCTGGCGGGGCTGCAGGCGGCTGACACATTGCAGCGCGAGCTGATGCACACCTACGCCGCCAGCTACGCGCAAACCCTGCGCGAATTGCGGTTGCCCAGCGCGTTCCCGTTTGTGGTGGGGGCCCTGAAGGTCAACGCCACGCTGGCACTCATCGGGGCCATCGTGGCCGAGTTTTTTGGCTCACCCACGGCTGGCCTGGGGTTTCGCATTTCCACCGAGGCGGCACGCATGAACATGCCGCTGGTGTGGGGGGCGATTGCGGTGGCGGCGGTCACGGGTTCCGTGGCCTATGCCTTGCTTGTGCGGCTGGAGCGCCGGGTGGCGTTCTGGCACCCATCGGTGCGTTCGGCCACCTGAGGTGGCTGGTTTTTTCCAACAAGGAGTTTTTGCATGGCACGTTCGTTCAAGGTATCCGTGGTCGCTGCTGCACTGGTGCTGGGCAGTCTGGCGGCCCACGCGGCAGAAAAGGTCACCATCCAGCTCAAGTGGGTGCCCCAGGCCCAGTTTGCGGGCTACTACGTGGCGCAGGCCAAGGGCTTTTACAAAGAGGCCGGGCTGGACGTGACCATCAAGGCCGGTGGCCCCGACATTTCGCCCGTGCAGGTGATTGCAGGCAAAAGCGCCGACGTGATCGTGAACTGGATGCCCGACGCCCTGGCCGCCCGCGAAGCCGGTGTGCCCCTGGTCAACATCGCGCAGGTGTTCGACAAATCGGGCCTGATGCTGACGTGCAAAAAATCGGCCGGCATTGCCAGCCCCAAAGACTTCAAGGGCAAAACCCTGGGCGTTTGGTACGGCGGCAACGAATACCCCTTCCTGAACTGGATGGCCAAGCTGGGCCACAAGCCCGACAGCGACATCAAGGTGCTCAAGCAAGGCTTCAACGTGGACCCGTTGCTGCAAAACCAGGCAGCGTGCATTTCCACCATGATCTACAACGAGTATTGGCAAGTCATCGACGCGGGCGTGAAAGAAAGCGACCTGATGCCGTTCTTCTATGAAGAGCAAGGCGTGGCGTCGCTGGAAGACGGCCTGTACGTGCTCGACAGCAGCCTGAAAGACCCCAAGTTCGTCGCCAAAATGGCCAAGTTCCTGAAGGCCAGCTTCAAGGGTTGGAATGAAGCCGTGAAAAACCCCGCCGAGGCCGCCAAAATCGTGGTGGCACAAGACGCCTCGGGCAGCGCCACCGTCAAGGTGCAGCAGCGCCAGATGGAGAACGTGGCCAAACTCATCAGCAACGCCAACACGCCCAAGGTGGGCTACCTCGACCCTGCCGCCTACGAGCGCACCGTGAAGGTGCTGATGAGCGGTGGCTCGTCACCCGTCATCAAGAAAGACCCCGGCAAGGCCGGTTACTCCCACGCCGTGTGGGAAGCCGCTGCCAAGTAAGCTGGGCAACCCACGCCCAGGCCCTGCCCACCCGGTGGTGGCAGGGCCTTTTTCATCTCTGCCCATGAACCCGACAGCACCCAAAGGCCACATCCGCCAAGCCAACGCCGCCGTCATATTGGCCGCCGCCGAACGCGTGTTTGCCAGCGCCGGTTTCGGCGGGGCCACCATGGCCGCCATTGCCGACGCGGCGGGCCTGCCCAAGGCCAACCTGCATTACTACTTTGGCAGCAAAAAAGAGCTGTACCGCGCCGTGCTGGACCGCACGCTGCAAAGCTGGCTGGCCCCCACCCACGGCATCACCCCCGATGCCGACCCCGCCACCGCCCTGGCCGCCTACATCCGCGACAAAATGCGCCAGGGCCGCGAACGGCCCCACGCCTCGCGCGTGTTTGCCAACGAACTGCTGCACGGCGGCACCGAAATTGCCGACCTGCTGGCCACCACGCTGCGCGGGCTGGTGCAAGACAAGGCCGCCGTCATCGACCACTGGGTGGACCAGGGCCGCATGGCCCCGGTGGACAGCACACACTTGTTTTTCACCATCTGGTCGGCCACCCAAACCTATGCCGACTTTGACGTGCAGGTGTGCGCCGTGCTGGGCCGCGCCGAACTGACCGATGCCGACCACGCACGCGCCACCCGGCACGTGACCCACCTGATACTGCGGGGGTGCGGGTTGGCCCCGCCCAAGGACGAAGACCATGCTTGACCTGCTCATCCACAACGCCACCTTGCCCGATGGCCGCACCCACATGGGCGTGGCCGTGCAACACGGGTGCATCGTCGAAGTCTCGGCGGGCCTGTCACCCGAGCAGGCCCCTGCGGCCGAGGTGGTGGACGCCCAGGGCCAGTTGCTGAGCACGCCTTTTGTCGATGCCCACTTCCACATGGACGCCACGCTGAGCTACGGCCTGCCACGCGTCAACCAAAGTGGCACGCTGCTGGAAGGCATTGCGCTGTGGGGCGAACTGAAACCCCTGCTGACCGAAGAAGCGCTGGTGGAGCGTGCCCTGGCCTACTGCGACTGGGCCGTGGCCAAAGGCCTGCTGGCCATCCGCAGCCACGTGGACACCAGCGACCCCAGCCTGCTGCCCGTGCGCGCCATGCTGGAAGTGAAACGGCGCGTGGCACCGTACATCGACCTGCAACTGGTCGCCTTCCCGCAAGACGGCGTGCTGCGCACCCCCGGCGGGCTGGCCAACCTGAAACGCGCCATGGCACTGGGCGTGGACGTGGTGGGCGGCATTCCGCATTTCGAGCGAACTCATGAGCAAGGGGCCGAGAGCGTGCGCCTGCTGTGCGAGCTGGCCGCCGAGCTGGGCACCCGGGTGGACATGCACTGCGACGAGTCTGACGACCCGCACTCGCGCCATGTGGAAACCCTGGCCTTTCACACCCGGCGCCTGGGGCTGCAAGGCCGGGTGACGGGCTCGCACCTCACGTCCATGCACAGCATGGACAACTATTACGTCAGCAAGCTGATACCGCTGATGGCCGAGGCGCGGTTGAACGTGGTGGCCAACCCGCTCATCAACATCACCCTGCAAGGCCGGCACGACACCTACCCCAAACGCCGGGGCATGACCCGCGTGCCCGAGCTGCTGGCCGCCGGGCTGACCGTGGCCTTTGGCCACGACTGCGCCATGGACCCCTGGTACAGCTTGGGGCAAGGCGACATGCTGGAAGTGGCCCACATGGGCCTGCACGTGGCCCAAATGACCAGCCAGGCCGCCATGCACCAGTGCTTCGAAGCCGTGACCACCGCCCCTGCGCAAATCCTGGGCCTGGACGACTGGGGCATTGCCCCCGGCAAACAGGCCAGCTTTGTGCTGCTGCAAGCCCACAGCCCGGTGGAAGCCCTTCGCCTGCGGGCACACCGCCTGGCCGTGTACCGCAACGGTGTGAAGCTGGCCAGCAGCGCACCGCTGGTGGCGGCGCTGAACCTGCCGGGGCGGCCACCCAGCACCGCTTGGGCCTTGCGGCGCTGAACCCATTCCCGGCCCAAGGGGTGTTCAGCTTGGGGTGCAGCCTTGGGTGCAGGCCCGAAGGGCCTGTTCGGCCTGAGCCCGGGTGTGCTCCACCAAGTGGTCCAAAAACACGCGGGTGCGTTGCGGAATGAACTTGCGGCTGGGCAGTGCTGCGTACAGCGCCAGCCGCCCGGTGATCCAGGGGGACAACACCCGCACCAACTCACCCCGGGTGAGGTAGGGGGCCACCACGTCCACCGACACCGAGGTGATGCCGGCCCCGTCCAGCGTGGCACGCAGCAGCGTGTCGGTGTGGTTGGCCAGCAGCACGGGGGCAATGTCCAGCTCAATGGGCTCCACCGTGCCTTCGGGGCACCACATGCGCCACAACCGGGTGCGGGCGTGGGGCAACTTCAGCCGCAGGCAGTCGTGCTGGGCCAGGTCGCTGGGGGCGGCGGGCAGGCCACGTCGCAACACGTAGCCGGGAGATGCCACCAGAATGGCCGCCGATTCAATCACTTTGCGCGCCACGATGTCGGCATCGAACTGGTCGTCGGTGCCCATCAACGTGACGTCGAAGTCTTCAATGGGCGGTTCGGCCACCGATTGCACGTCGATTTCAATCTGGATTTTCGGGTAACGCCCCCGAAAACCCGCCAACAGCGGGGCCAACACGTGCGTGGCCAGCACCGGCGGGGCGTGCACACGCAGCAACCCGGCCAGCTCTTGGGTGTGGGCGCTGGCCACGGCGTGCGCCTCGTCAATGTCTTGCAGGATGTTTCGCACCCGGTTCAGGTAATTCTGGCCCGCCTCGGTCAGAGACAGCCGCCGGGTGGTGCGTTGCAGCAGCCGGGTGCCCAGGTGGTCTTCCAGGTCGGCCACCAGACGCGTCACCACAGGGGCCGACATGTCCAGCGCCCGGGCGGCGGCGGCAAAGCCGCCTTCGGCTACCACCCGTTCAAACACGCGCATTGAAAGCAATCGGTCCATGGTGCCTTTGTGTGTGGATTCAAGGGGGGGGATTATTTCCTAATTAGAAACGGTGAATGAAATATTTGGTTGTTTGTTTATTGAATAAGAAATTTTACAGTTCATCCCATCGACGAGATGCCACAGACGCACCCCTCGATGGCAACTGCCAAACCCCCTGTAACCACCCAAAGGAATCTCACCATGACACGCACACACGCTTCCCTGATCGCCCTCACATTGGCCGCTTTCACTGCCGGCCACGCCTTGGCTGCCGACGACGCAGCGGTGGGCAAAACCCGCGAGCAAGTGAAAGCCGAACTGGCCGAAGCCATCCGCACTGGCGACATCGTGGCCAACGGCGACAGCGGCAAAAAACTGAACGAGCTGTTCCCCAGCCGTTACGAAGCGCAGCGGGCCACCGGCGCCAAAACCCGCGAGCAAGTGAAAGCCGAGTTGAACGACGCCATCCGCACCGGTGACCTGGTGGCAGGTGGCGACAGCGGCAAAAAACTCAACGAGCTGTTCCCCCACAGCTACCCACGCACCCACTGAGCGGCGACGGTTGCCAGGTGCCTGGGCGGTCAGCCCAGCCGGGCCACCTGGGTGCGTGCGCTTTCCAGGTGCTGGGCCAAGCCGCCCACGCAGCAGGCAAACCCCACTGAGCACCGTTGCTCAGCCCCGATGCGCGCCAGAAATTGGCCTGCCAAGTCCAGCGCTTGCCGCCACGTGGCGTTGTCCACACGGGCATGCAACGAGACTGGGGGCAGTTGGGCGGGCAAGGCACCACTGGCGCGTGGGGCAAAGCCCATGGGCAACATGTCGTAGGCTGGGGCCAAGGCATATGGGCGACCGTGTTCGCTGGTGAACGACAGGTTGCCGTGGTGCATGTCGGTGTTGCCGATCAATGTGCCAAAGGCATACAACAAGGCCGCCCCCTGGGCCGAGGCGCGGTCAATCACCCCTGCGTCGGCCAATTGGGCCGCCAGGGTGGGCCACGGCGCGGGGGCATTGCCCACAAATTCGGCTTCCACCGCACTCAAAGAAAACACCCCGCACCGCCCGTGCGCACCCACCCGGTCAAACCGTTCCACCTCCAGAAAGCGCTGCCCCGCATGATCCACCACCGCGGTCCGGGCGGCCGGCACCCCGGCAGCGGCCAGGGTTTGCAGGGCATGGTGTTCGGCCAGCAGCAAGTCGCGCCAGCGTTGGGTGATGGGGTTGTTTGCACCGCCATCCGGCAGCGAAAACTTCACCAGCACATGGCGTGGCCCTTCGGGTGTGTGGGCATAGGCGGTGAACTTGGGCTGTTCGCCCCCGGCGGACGAACCCGGCTGGTCGCCCCGGGCTGCGGCTTCGGCCAAGCGGGCGTAGCACTCGCCCTTTTCCACCTGTGCGATGGGTTCAGGCACAGGGTTGTGGAGAAACAGGTCGCGGGCCACGTCACCCAGCAGCAGGTTGCCCACCGCGTCATGGCCGTGGGCCATGAGCGCACGCAGGGCGTGGGCATCGCGCCAGTCAGACAGGTTGGGCGGCAGGCCCAGGGCTTGCGCATGCTGGGCCACGCAGGCGCGGCCCAAAAAGCCTTGGGGCCGCATGTCCAACAGCCACCAGGGCAGGCTGTCGCTGTGCAAGGCCACACCGTCGGTCTGCTGCATCACAAAACCCTCGGGCCGCACGGGTATCAACTGCCCCAAGGGTTTGACAGTGCCATCGGCCCCCACGCGGTGAATGGCGATGTTGCTCACCCCCCGCCCCCGGTCGTGCAGCGCGTACTGAATGGATCGGGCCGCCCCCATGCGCACTACCTCATCGGCCATGCCCGCCAACGCACGGGACAGCGTGGGCTGGCTGATGCCCATGTTTTCAAGGAGTTGACGCGCGCCTGCGGGGCCTCTGGCCAGGATCAGGCGGATGCGGTCGGCGTGCGGGGGCATGAGGTGTGAATGAATTTATGAATGGATATTTGAATGAAAAAGCAGTTTGACACAACGCAGCGAAAACACCAAACCGCGCGTCAGCGCCGCTGCGGGCGCAGTTGACTGCGGCCTTCGAGCACTTCAACGAGGTTCATCCGCACTCGTCGTTGAAAATGCGGTCACCCAGAGGGTGTCGGTGGCATCAGCCCGCCCAGGCACGCCTATCGCCCATCACGGGCATGGCGTTACGTTGCGAATAGGACCGATCCGGAAATACGGGGGCAAGCTCATGCACAGCCTCTTTAACCACACACATGAATCCAGTTTATGCATGCATCATGTCTTTGCGGCGGAATCCGTTTCAGCTTGGCCACCCTGCCGGCGAGGTATTACCAATGCCATTGTTCGCTGTGTCGCAAGCAAGGCGGGGGCGCGTCAAATGCTGCAACCCTGGTCAAAACGGAGAGCATCATTTGGGAGAGCGGCCAGCATCTGATTGGCAAGTACGAACGAACAACAGGTTTCCGCTCTTACTTTTGCACCGGATGCGGTTCTCCAGTGCCCAACCCCATCGGGGACGGCAAACTGTCTTGGTTGCCGTTAGGCATATTGGATGAGCCTGCGCAAATTGAGCTTGCAGCGAGCCTGTTTGTTGGCTCCAAGGCTCAGTGGGCCTCTCTGCCAAAGACGGGCGCTTGCCACCATGAAATGCCACCACTGGCTGAATTTTTGGAGGTGTTGCAGGCTAAGTTTGACTCAACTCCCGACTGACGCGGCTCACGCCTTTGCCGCAGCGCGGTGCGTGTGGCAGTCGGCCAGCTCGCGCGCAAGCGCCGCAAACTCAGCAGCACGGTGGTGGCGCAACGCGCGGGCATTTCGCGTTCGTCGCTGTACAAGGTTGAAGCGGGCGACCCCGGTGCCACCCTGGGCTCGTACCTGCGTGTGCTGGCCGTGCTGGGCATGGAGGGGGACATAAGCGCGCTGGCTGCCGACGACAAAGTGGGGCGCAAACTGCAAGACTTGGCCTTGGAGCGGCCATGACCGGGGGCAAATCCGCTTTCACTACCACCGCCACTTTCTACGGCCTGCAACACGGCCACGCCGCAGCCGTGGTGGAGGAAGTGGCCGCAGCGGTAGATGGCTGGCAAAACACCGCACGCCAGGCAGGCATGGCTGCGGCCGACATCGTGCTGATGGCGGGCGCGTTCTCGGCGCATCGGAACACCACCGTCGGCCTGCGCAACTGGCTGGTGCACGACGACATGAACGTGGAATCTGTGGGCGCAGGCGAGAGCTATCACCTGCGTGAAATGGTGGCGGCGTTCGTACAGCCGAACGCCCCGGCAATTGATCGACTGCTCAAAGGTGCAGCCCTGGCATTGCAGGCCGGTGGCAAGTCCGGTTCAATCGACGGCTGTACCCATGGCTCAAAACGGGCATGGGAGCTGGCGTCGGGTATTTGGGCTGCAGTGCTGCAGCGCAAGCTCAACTACGCACTGCCACCAGCCAGTTTTGAACACATGGGGCAGAAGGTTCGCAGTCCTTCACAGGTGCTCGACGGTGGCCTGGCCACATGCCTTGACCTTGCGCTGCTGTTCGCAGCTTGCCTGGAGCAGGCACACCTCAACCCCTTGTTGGTATCACCCGTGAGCACCCTCAAGTACCGGAAGCCAGTGCGCTGCGCTTGCATTGCTTGTACCGGCTGCCGCGTGCCCCATAGATGCGCCAGGGGCTGCAAATCCGGCGAAAACAGGTTTCGCTGGGGCGCTTTTTGCCTTTCGCTCCAGTTCGGGTTTGCACCAGTGTTTGAATGCCTGAACATGAATAAATAATTCGTTCGTCGTCCTTACTAAATGCGTGGTGATGCATCAGGCAAGGCGATGGCTCTGCCGAGTCCATTCATAACCAAGGGCCTGCAACAGGCCGAGCAACTGGAGACACGTATGAAATTCAAGGCAACACTGTCCACCCTGGTCCTGAGCTTGGCCAGCGCCGGTGCGTTCGCTCAGGTGGTGGGGGTGAGTTGGTCCAACTTCCAGGAAGAGCGTTGGAAGACGGACGAGGCGGCCATCAAGGCCCAGTTGACCAAAGATGGTGCCACGTACATCAGCGCGGATGCCGGGGGGTCGCCAGAGAAGCAATTGGCCGACATCGACAGCCTGATCTCCAAAGGCGCCAAGGCGCTGATCATCCTGGCCATGGACAAGGACGCGATCCTGCCCGCAGTCAACAAAGCCAATCAGCAAAAAATCCCAGTGGTGGCCTATGACCGCCTGATTGAAGCGCCCGGGGTGTTCTACATCACCTTTGACAACGTGGAAGTGGGGCGCGCGCAGGCACGGGCTGTGTTCGAGGCCAAGCCCAAGGGCAACTACGTGATGATCAAAGGCTCGCCCACGGACCCCAATGCCAACTTCCTGCGGGGCGGTCAACAGGAAATCATTGACGCTGCGGTCAAGAAGGGGGACATCAAGATCGTGGGTGAGGAGTACACCGAGGGCTGGAAGCCCGAAGTGGCTCAGAAGAACATGGAGCAGATTCTCACCAAGACCGGTGGCAAGGTGGATGCGGTGGTGGCCTCCAACGACGGCACGGCTGGCGGTGTGGTGGCGGCGCTGACCGCCAAGGGCATCAAGGGCATTCCCGTGTCGGGCCAGGACGGTGACCATGCCGCCTTGAACCGGGTGGCGTTGAGAACGCAGACCGTGTCGGTGTGGAAAGACGCCCGTGACCTGGGGCGTGATGCCGCCGCCGCGGCCGTGGCCCTGGCCAAGGGCCAGAAGGTGGCCAACGCCCAGACCTGGAACGGGGGCGAGAAGAAGGTGGCGTTGCAAGCGCAATTCCTGAAGCCCGTGCCCATCACCGCCAAGAACCTGGACGTGGTGGTCAAGGCAGGCTGGATCAAGAAGGAAGACCTCTGCAAGGGGGTTGACGCCGCCAAGGCACCCGCAGCCTGCAAGTGACGCCTGCGACCGCAGGCATGGGCTTGCCTGCGGTCCCCTTTTTGTTCCTTTGGAGAGCGTTTGTGAACCTGGTCTTCAATGCCCTGAAGCAAGCCGCCATTGATTGGCGGCTGGTGATGATGGGAACGGTGTTGGCCCTCATTGCCATCGTGTTCAACGTGTTGTCGGGCGGGCTGTTCCTGTCGCCCGAGAACCTCTACAACATCGCCCAACAGACCGCCGTGGTGGGCATCGTGGCCACCGTGGTGGTGTTGGTCATCGTGGCGCGGCACATCGACCTGTCGGTGGGCTCGGTCATGGGGTTTGTGGGTGTGCTGGTGGCCACCCTCATGTACACGGCGGGCTGGCATTGGCTGGAGGCTTCGCTGGCGGGTGTGGCCGTGGCCATTGCGGTGTCCCTGTACCAGGGGGCGTTGACCGCCATGCTGGGTGTTCCCTCCTTTGTGGTGACGCTGGGCGGGTTGATGTCGTTTCGCGGGGCGGCCTTCCTGGTGGCCGATGGCAAGACCCAGCCGGTGAACGACGTCTTCTTCCAGCGGCTGGGGGGCGGTTTTGACGGCGCCATTGGCGTGGAAGCCAGCTGGGCGCTGGCGGGTGTGCTGGTGCTGCTGCTGGCGGGCAAGACCTGGGCCCAGCGGCGCGCCAAGGCCAAGTACGGCGTGCCCAACCACGCAATGTGGCTGGATGGCCTGCTGGCCCTGGTGCCCATGGCGTTGGTGCTGGCGTTTGTGGCCGCCATGAACGCGTACCAGATTCCCAGCAAGGACGCTTCGCAAGGCATTCCCATTCCTGTGCTGATTTGGGGCGGCGTGGCGCTGGTGCTGTCGTTCATCGTGCACCGAACCCGCTTTGGCCGCTATGTGTTTGCCATGGGGGGCAACCCCGAGGCGGCGGCGCTGGTGGGTATTCCGGTGCGTCGAGTCACGCTCATGCTGTTTGCTTTGATGGGGGTGTTGATCACCATCGCCGCCATGGTGTCCATCGCCCGGCTGAACGCCGGCACCAATTCGCTGGGCTCGGGCATGGAGCTGTATGTGATCGCCGCAGCAGTGATCGGCGGCACCTCGCTGGCCGGGGGCAGCGGGTCCATCCTGGGGTCGGTCCTGGGGGCGCTCATCATGCAAAGCATCGACAGCGGCATGCTGCTGCTCGATGTGTCCATCGGGGTGCGTTACGTCATCATCGGGCAGGTGTTGATCGTGGCGGTGGTGTTCGACGTGCTGTATCGCCGCCTGACGGGAGATGCTGCATGAGCGCACACAACCCTTCTCCGCCGCTGGTGGAGATGCGCCACATCGCCAAGTCGTTTGGCGGTGTGCACGCGGTGGAGGATGTCAGCCTCAATCTGTACCCGGGCGAGGTGGTGGCCCTGCTGGGCCACAACGGCGCGGGCAAGTCCACGTTGATGAAGATGCTGGCGGGGGCCTACCCCATCGACAGCGGCGAGGTGCTGATTGCGGGCCAACCCGCCCACATCCGCACCCCCGTGGATGCGCAGCGCTGTGGCATCGAGTCCATCTACCAGTCGCTGGCGCTGGCCGACAACCTGGACGCGGTGGCCAACCTGTTTTTGGGACGAGAGCTGCTCACGCGCTGGAACACCCTGGACGACCACCGCATGGGGGCAGACGCCCGCCAGGTGTTTCAGCGCCTGAACAAGAACTTCAAGAACGTGCACACCCCGGTGCGTCGCTTGTCCGGCGGGCAGCGTCAGGTGGTGGCCATCTCGCGGGCCATCTACTTCAACGCCAAGATCCTCATCATGGACGAACCCACCGCCGCCCTGGGGCCGGAGGAGACCGCCATGGTGGGCAACCTGGTGCGTCAGCTCAAGGCGGAAGGCGTGGGCATTTTCCTCATCACCCACGACATGCCCGATGTGTTTGGCCTCAGCGACCGACTGGCGGTGATGAAGAACGGCAAGCTGGTGGGCACTTACCGCACCAGCGACGTCACGGAGGACGAGGTCCTGGGCATGATCATTGCGGGCAAACAGCCCGAGGGCAAGGTTCAATCCCCCCATCGGTGATAACCCCGCAACACATCTCCCACCATGAAAACCACTGGCGATCAACAGCTTGTCAAACGCATCAACCGCAGCGTGCTGCTTCGCTTGTTGCGCCAGCGCGGGGGGCTGTCTCGGGCACAGCTGGCGCAGGAAAGCGGGTTGACCAAATCCACGGTGAGCCTGCTGGTGCGCGAGCTGCTGGACGAAGGCTGGATTGCGGAAAGCACCGTGGCCACGCCCCAGGGCCTGGGGCGTCCGTCCACCCCGCTGTACATCGACGGGCTGCGCCGTGCGTTTGTGGGCGTGGAGGTGGCCGTGGAGGTCTTGCGGGTGGTGGGGGTGTCGCCCACAGGGCAGGTGTTGTGTTCGTGGGAAGAGCCGTTGGCCGATGCACAACCTCAGGCGGTGTGCAAGCAGCTGGCCCTGCTGGTGGCGCAGGCGCATCGGCAACTGTCGCAACAAGGCGTGCAGCTGTCGGGGGTGGGGGTGGGTTTGCCGGGCGCGTTTGACGAGGCCACCGGCATCGTGCGGTTTGCCCCCAACCTGGGTTGGCGCAACGTGGCGTTTGTGCCCCTCCTCACCCAGGCCTTGCTCCAGGCAGGCACGCCACCGGTGGCGGTGCATGTGCAAAACGAGGCCGACACCGCCGCACTGAGTGAATACGAGTTTGCCGACGAACAGGCCCAGGGCTCGCTGATTTTCGTGACCTGCGACGTGGGCGTGGGCGCGGGCATTGTGCTCAACGACCGCCTGTTCACCGGTGCGCAGGGTATGGCCGGGGAAATCGGGCACAACATCTTGCAGATCGACGGCCCCCTGTGTTCCTGCGGTCGCCAGGGGTGTGCCGAAGCCTTTTTCGGGGCCAAGGCGCTTTCGCGCATGGCCCAGCCGACACAGGGCGGGGTGTACCTGGGGGTGGTGCTGCAAAACCTCTGGACCACCTTCAACCCCAGCGCCTTGGTGGTGGGCGGCGCGTCCTGTGTGCGCCACCCCGACATGGTGCAGGTGGCGCAAGACACGCTGGCGGGTTACGCGGCCCGCGCCGGGATGGCCGCGCCTGAGGTGCGTCCGGCGCGTTACGGGTTGTGGGCATCTGCGGTGGGGGCGGCGGCGCTGGTGTGGCACCACGACCTCCGGCCCATGCACGCACGGGCCTCCGTGCATTCAGGCTTTCAAACGGATTGAGACAACATGCATTTGGGTATTGACATCGGCACCTCGGAAGTCAAGGTGCTGCTACTGGATGAAGACCACTCGGTGGTGGGCTCCTCAAGGGTGGTGCTCACGGTATCGCGCCCCCACGCGGGACACAGCGAACAAGACCCCGCCGACTGGTGGGCGGCCACACAACAAGCCTTGCACACACTGCGTGCGCAGCACCCGACGGCGTACGCAGCGGTGCGGGGCGTTGGCCTGTCGGGCCAGATGCACGGCGCGGTGTTGCTCGACGCCCAGGACCGGGTGTTGCGCCCCGCCATTTTGTGGAACGACACCCGTTGCGCCGCTGAATGTGTGGACCTGATGGCCGAATGCCCGGCATTGCCAGCGTTGGCGGGCAGCCTGGCCATGCCCGGTTTCACCGCCCCCAAGCTGCGCTGGGTGGCCACACATGCGCCCGAGGTGTTTGCCCAGGTGGCCAAGGTGCTGCTGCCCAAGGATTACGTGCGGCTGATGCTCACGGGGGAACACGTCACCGACCTGTCGGACGCCAGCGGCACCCTGTGGCTGGATGTGAAGCAGCGGGCGTGGTCCGACACCTTGCTGGCCCTCACCGGCCTCACCCAGGCGCACATGCCGCGGCTGGTGGAAGGCAGTGCGGTCAGCGCAGGCCTGAAGGCCGATGTGGCCCGGAACCTGGGCTTGAAGCCAGGTGTGCCGGTGGCCGGTGGTGGCGGCGACAACGCCGCCAGCGCCGTGGGCATGGGCGTTACCGAAGCGGGGCAGGGCTTCTTGTCGCTGGGCACCAGTGGGGTGCTGTTTGTGGTGACGCCGAGCTACCAGCCCAATGCCGCCAGTGCCACCCACGCGTTTTGCCACTCGCTGCCAGGACGTTGGCACCAGATGAGCGTGATGCTTTCCGCCGCCAGCGCGTTGCAATGGGTCACGCAACTGGTGGGTGCTCCCGATGCGGGCGCGGTGGCCGCGCAGGCTGCCGGACTGTCGGCGTCGGCACGCGCGGCAGCGCCCTTGTTCTTGCCGTACTTGAGCGGTGAGCGCACGCCCCACAACAATGCCGCAGTGCGCGGCAGCTTCCACGGGCTGGACTTTGACACCGACGCCGCCCGCCTGGGGTATGCCGTGATGGAAGGCGTGACCTTTGGCCTGAAAGACGGGCTGATGGCCCTGAACGCCGCCGGCAGCCAGGTGCAGCGCCTGTCTTTGGTGGGCGGCGGTGCGCGCAGCGCCTTCTGGGCGCAGCAACTGGCGAGTGCCCTGGGGGTCGAGGTGGTCACCCACCACAGCTCCGCTTTGGGCGGTGCACTGGGGGCGGCACGCTTGGCGTGGCTGGCCACCGGGGGCGAGTCGTCAGCGGTGTGCCAAAGCCCTGCCGTGGCGGCGCATTTCCTCCCCGACGCGAATGAGCAAGCGCTGTTGGCCCCGCGCTACCAGCAATTTCGCAACCTGTACCGTCCCCGTTGACTTTCTTCATTCCGAGAACGACATGAGCACCTACTTCCACAACGTTGGCCCCATTGCCTGCGAAGGCCCCCAGTCCACCAACCCCTTGGCCTTCAAGTGGTACGACAAAAACCGCCTGGTGCTGGGCAAGCGCATGGAAGAGCACCTGCGCTTTGCCGTGTGCTACTGGCACAGCTTCTGCTGGAACGGGCTGGACCCGTTTGGCGGCGACACCTTCCAGCGCCCCTGGCAGCACATGGCCGACCCCATGGCCGCCGCCAAGGCCAAGGCCGATGTGGCATTTGAATTCTTCAGCAAGCTGGGCGCGCCCTACTACTGCTTCCACGACCGCGACGTGGCCCCCGAAGGCGCCACCCCGCGTGACAGCGTGAACAACCTGCACGCCATGGTCGACGTGCTGGGCGCCAAGCAGCAGGAAACCGGCATGAAGCTGCTGTGGGGCACGGCCAACCTGTTCAGCCACCGGCGCTTCATGTCGGGCGCGGCCACCAACCCCAACCCCGACATTTTTGCCATGGCCGCCCTGCAGGTGAAAGAAGCCATGGATGCCACCCTGAAGCTGGGCGGCGAAAACTACGTGCTGTGGGGCGGGCGCGAAGGCTACGAAACCCTGCTCAACACCCGCATGGGCCAGGAGCTGGACCAGATGGGCCGCTTCCTCAGCATGGTGGTGGAGTACAAGCACAAGATCGGTTTCAAGGGCGCCATCCTCATCGAACCCAAGCCCCGCGAGCCCAGCAAGCACCAGTACGACTTCGACTCCGCCACCGTCTACGGCTTCCTCACCCGCTATGGCCTGGAAAAGGAAATCAAGGTCAACATCGAAGCCAACCACGCCACCCTGTCGGGCCACAGCTTCGAGCATGAAATTGCCACCGCCATCGATCTGGGCATCTTCGGCTCCATCGACATGAACCGGGGCGACATGCAGTGCGGCTGGGACACGGATCAGTTTCCCAACAACATCCCCGAGACCGCGCTGGCGCTGTACCTCATCCTCAAAGGCGGCGGCTTCACCACCGGCGGCCTGAACTTCGACGCCAAGGTGCGCCGCCAGAGCATCGACCCCGAAGACATGTTCCACGGCCACATCGGCGGCATGGACGTGTCGGCCCGCGCCCTGCTGATCGCCGAGAAGATGATCACCGACGGTCGCCTGAGCCAGCATGTGGACGCCCGCTACGCCGGGTGGGCCACCCCCATGGGGCAGGACATCCTCGCTGCCCGGATGGACTTGGACGACGTGGCCACTCATGTGCTGACGCGCAACCAAGATGTGCTGCCCGTGTCCGGGCGCCAGGAATTCCTGGAAAACCTGCTCAACAGCTACCTCTGACACGCATGAAACCCGTCGTCTGGGGGGTGCTGGCCGACCCCGCTGTCGAGGCCATTTACAACCCCCTGCCCAACCCCCTGCACGTGCCCCTCACCCCACCACGCCCGCCCGCTCCAACATAGCCCGCAGCAGCACATTGCACCCCGCCGCCACATGCTCGGGTTTGGCGTCTTCAATCTCGTTGTGGCTGATGCCGTCCTTGCAGGGGATGAAAATCATGCCGCTCGGTGCCAGCCGGGCGGTGTACACCGCGTCATGCCCCGCGCCTGACACGGCGGGCATGTGGCTGTAGCCCAGGGCCTGGGCGGCGCGTGCCACCGCGTTGATGCAGTCGGGGTGAAACCCTTGCGCCGGGTAGCTGGACACCAAATCAATCTGGATGCCCAGGCCTGAGTCGGCTGCCAGTTTGTGTGCATACGCCTTCACTTCATCGACCATGGTGTCCACCAGCGCATCGGTGCTGTTGCGCAGGTCGATGCTGAATTTCACCCGGCCCGGGATGACGTTGCGGCTGTTGGGAAACACGTGCACCATGCCCACGGTGCCCCGCCCGTGGGGCGGGTGGCGGTGGGCGGCGGCCACCACTTCTTGCATGAGGTGGGTGGCCACCTGCATGGCGTCTTGGCGCAGGGCCATGGGGGTGGGGCCTGCGTGGGCTTCCATGCCGGTCACGGTGCAGTCAAACCAGCGAATGCCCAGCACGC
>CAYFFJ010000005.1:52548-65211 GCA_964342395.1 uncultured Hydrogenophaga sp. | reverse complement strand
TGAAGCAAAACGCGGGCTTGTCGGTGCGCGCCAGGCCTTGCAGCGTGCCGTCAAACAGACTGACGTGTGTGGGGCGCAGGTTGGCAGGCAGGGTTTTTTCGTCCACGGCAAAACCGTGGTTCTGGCTGGTGATGCTGACGCGGCCAGTGTCCAGGTCTTTGACCGGGTGGTTGGCGCCGTGGTGGCCGAACTTCATTTTGAAGGTTTTGGCCCCACTGGCCAGCGCCATGATCTGGTGTCCCAGGCAAATGCCAAAGGTGGGAATACCGGTTTCAATCAGTTCGGCGGCAGCGGCAATGGCGTAGTCGCACGGCTGTGGGTCGCCAGGGCCATTGGACAGGAAAATGCCGTCGGGCTGGTGCTTCAGCACTTCCGACGCGGGCGTTTGCGCGGGCACCACGGTCACTTGGCAACCGCGCTCGGCCAACATGCGCAAGATGTTGTGCTTCACGCCAAAGTCGTAGGCCACCACGTGGAACATGGGCGCGGTTTGCTGGCCATAGCCGGGGGTGCCATCGGCACGGGCCAGTTGCCACTCGGACTCGGTCCATGTGTAGCTGCTCTGCGCAGACACCACCTTGGCCAGGTCAAGGCCCGACATGTTGGGGGCGGCCTGGGCAGCGGCCACGGCACGGGCTTTGACAGCATCGGTCACGGCTTCGCCAGCGGCCAACGCCAGGATGCAACCGTTCTGTGCGCCGTGCGTGCGCAGGCGGCGGGTCAGTGCCCGGGTGTCGATGTCGGCAATGGCCGCGGTGCCTTCGCGCTGCAGGTATTCGCTCAGCGTGACGGTTTTGCGGAAATTGGATGCCAGAAGGGGCAGGTCTTTGATGATCAGGCCGGCGGCGTGGACGCGCGAAGCCTCCACGTCTTCGTCGTTCACCCCATAGTTGCCAATGTGCGGGTACGTCAGGGTGACGATTTGCTGGCAGTAGCTGGGGTCGGTCAGAATTTCCTGGTAGCCGGTGATGGCGGTGTTGAACACCACTTCACCCACGGTCTGACCAGTAGCGCCGATGGATTTGCCTGTAAAGACCGTGCCGTCTGCCAGAGCAAGGATGGCTTTTGGATGGACGGGGTGCACGGGTATTCTCCAGTTGGGCGCGCACCGGGTGCCCCGCCGTGCAGCCGCGTTCAAGCTCGGGCCAGGCGGCCCAGGAACAGGGTGTGGGGGGTGGGCGGAGAACTCCGCCGCGTGCGCGCAAAAAGTTGCAGGTAAACCCTTAAATTATACGGGCGCGGCACGGCCTGCCCTGGGCCAATGCAGACAAAAATCCATCAGCGTGCGCCACGCACCAACCGCACCACCAAGGGCGTCCGCTTGGACATTTCGCCTTGGACTTCTCCCAGACTGAAGTTGACTGCCCATCCGTGCAAAAAAGCCATTTGATTCATGCCAGAGGACGTGCGGCCCTGGGCAATGTTGCCGTAGTTGTAGGGGTTGAATGTGCCGCTCCCCGCCACCGTGGTGGAGGCACTCCAGTGCCATTGCGGGGGGGTGTGGGGAAACAGCTCCGGATCCACTACCGCTGGAGCCTGGCCACTGCCGAGCAAGCGCTTGAGCTCGGGCACGTGGGGCAAGCGCCACGGCAACTTGCTGGATTCAAAGGCTGCTTTGGCCACAGCTTGTGCCTGCATGTGATCGAGCAGCTTGGCTTTGCCGGTGCACGTGGAGCCGTTCCATGCCATGCCCTCCACACACCGCCGCCACACCAGTTTGGCCTGCACGTCGGTCACTTCGTCACCAGCGTCTGACACCTGGAAGCGCAACGACGCAGCGGCAGGCACTGCTGCATGTGCCCCCCACACCAGGCCGAGGCCAACACACAGCCCCGTCAAGCGAACCAAAGCGCAAACCATCAGGGTTTGGCTGCACTGGCGTGCAGGCAAATGGCGGCGGCAGCGGCCACGTTGAGGGACTCTTCACCGCCAGGCTGGGCAATCCGAATGGCCTGCACAGCACCAGACAAAATATCGGTGGAAACGCCCTGCCCTTCGTGCCCCATGACCCAGGCACAAGGCCAAGGCAGCGCAGCGCGGTGCACCCATTCACCTTGGTGGGAGCTGGTGACCAGCACGGGCACCCGCAAACCGGCCACGTCGGAAGGGGACAATCCCTCCATCAGCCGCAAACCGAAATGCGCCCCCATGCCCGCACGCAACACCTTGGCACTCCACAAAGCCGCCGTGCCCTTGATGGCCAGCACCTGCGTGTAGCCGAAGGCAGACGCGCTGCGCAGGATGGAGCCCACGTTGCCCGCGTCTTGCACGCGGTCCAGCACCACGGTGGGGGCCAATGGCTCCACGGCTTCAGGCACGGGCAAATCGACCACAAAGCCCATGCTGGCAGCCGATTCCAGGCCGCTGATGTCGCGCATCAACGCATCGGAAATAATGACAATTTTCGCAGCTGAAAAGCTATACCCATCAAGCGCCAGAGGCCAATTTGATTCACAAAACACAGCCAACGCCGGTTGCAGGCCCCGTGCCAGCAATGCCCGGCACAGGTGATCGCCTTCCAGCCACACCTGGCCCAGCTTTCGATGGGCGGTGTTGTCGCGGGCCAGCAAGCGCAAGCGCTTGAGCAAGGGGTTGTCACGCGAGGTGATGCGTTGCGGTTCGGTCATGACAGCGATTGTGGCCGCTGGCGCAAGGGGGCTGCGGCCACCGGTGCGAACGAGCGGCGGTGTTCAGGCAAGGCACCGTGTGTTTGCAGGGCCCTGAGGTGGGCAGCCGTGCCGTAGCCTTTGTGCGCCGCAAAGCCGTATTCGGGGTGTTGTTTGTCGAGTTCGACCAGCATGCGGTCACGTGTGACCTTGGCCAGGATGGAGGCGGCTGAAATGCAAGCCACCTTGTCATCGCCCTTGACGATGGCCTCGGCCAACACGTCCAGCGGCGGCAGGCGGTTGCCATCGACCAGCACCTTGGCAGGCTTCAGGCGCAACCCATCCACCGCACGGCGCATGGCCAACAGGGTGGCTTGCAAGATATTGACACTGTCGATTTCAGCCACGCTGGCCTGGGCCACCGAGCAGCACAAGGCCTTGGCCCGAATTTCATCGAACAGGCGTTCGCGCTGCGCAGCCGACAGTTTTTTGGAATCGGCCAAACCCGCAATGGGTTGGCGCTCATCCAAGATGACCGCAGCAGCCACCACGGGCCCGGCCAAAGGGCCGCGCCCGGCCTCGTCCACACCGGCCACCAGGCCCACCACGTCCCATTCCAAGGGCACTTGCTGCGCCAAAGGCAGCGTCGAGCGGCGGCGCGTCATGCTCGTCCTATCAAAGAACGCACCACGCCCACCGACAGGCCCAGGGTGTCGCGGGTCAGTTCGGTGTGCAGTTGCTGAAAGCGCGTTTGCACCTGGGCCACGCGCGCGGGGTTTTCAAACCAGTTCAACACCTCGCGGGCCAAGGCGGCGGGTGTGGCTTGCTCTTGAAGCAACTCGGGTGCCACAAACTCCCGACACAGGATGTTGGGCAGCCCCACCCATGGCTGAAGCTTCTTGCTGCGGGTGATTTGCCAGCTCAGCCAGTTCATGTGGTACGCGATGACCATGGGCCGCTTGAACAGCGCGGCCTCCAGGGTGGCAGTGCCGCTGGCAATCAGCGTCACATCGCAAGCCGCCAGTGCCTCGTGCGACCGCCCCTGCAACACCTGCAATGCACCGCTCAAGCCACTGGCTGCGGCAAGCCGGTCAAGGCATGGCTTCAAGTGGGGCACGGCAGGCAACACAAACCTGACGGTTGGCAACGCCCGCTTGATCAAGTGTGCGGCATCAAAAAAACGCTGGGCCAAATGGTCAATCTCGGCCTGGCGGCTGCCCGGCAACAGTGCCACCACCGGCGCATCGGCAGGCAAGCCCAACCGGGTGCGGGCGGCCAAGCGGTCGGGTGTCACCGGAATGTGCGGTGCCAATGGGTGGCCCACGTAGGTGGCGGGCACACCGTGCTGGGCCAGCAGCTCGGGTTCGAACGGAAAAATGCACAACACGTGGTCGGTGCTGTCTTTCAATTTTTGGGTGCGCTCGGCACGCCATGCCCAAACCGAGGGGCACACAAAATGCACAGTGGGCACACCACGCGCTTTGAGTGAACGCTCCAGATCCAGGTTGAAGTCAGGGGCATCCACCCCCACAAACAACTTCGGAGGGGTAGCCAACAAACGGTCTTGCAGTTGCCGCCGGATACCCACAATCTCACGGTAGTGGCGCAGCACCTCCACATAGCCGCGAACGGCCAATTTTTCGCTGGGCCACCACGCCTGGAACCCTTGTGCGGCCATGTGTGGCCCGCCGATGCCCGCAGTGGTGAGATGGGGCATATCAGCCCGCAAACCCTGAAGCAACACGGAAGCCAGCAGGTCACCCGACGTTTCACCCGCCACCAAGGCAATGTCTGGCGCACCCAGAATGGGCGCAATACCGCTCATAACGCCCTGCCGCAATCAGCGCACAATGCCGCGCTGGGGCGAAACCGCAGCCAGGAATTGCCCCATCAGCGCAACGTCAGTTTCTGCATCAGGGTGGGAATCGGCCAAGCGGGCGATGTCTGCCTGCGCTTGTACAAGGGTCAAATCCCCCCGGTACAAGGCCTTGTGCATGGCCTTCACAGCGGAAATGCGTTCGGCGTTGAAGCCGCGGCGGCGCAGCCCTTCGAAATTCATGGAACGTGCGGCAGCAGGTTGACCTTGGCACATGACAAAAGGAGGCACATCGGCAAACAGCAGGGAACACATGGCCGTCATGGCGTGGGCACCGATGCGCACGAACTGGTGCACCACGGTAAAGCCGCCCAAAATCACCCAATCACCCACCTCCACATGCCCGGCAAGCTGGGTGTTGTTGGCAAAAATGGTGTGGTTACCCACCATGCAATCGTGCGCCAGGTGGGTATAGGCCATCATCCAGTTGTCGTTGCCCAACCGCGTCACGCCACCACCTTGGACCGTGCCAATGTGATAAGTGCTGAATTCGCGGATGGTGTTGCGGTCCCCAATGATGAGTTCGCAGGGCTCACCCGCGTACTTCTTGTCCTGGTTGATCGCACCCAAGGAGACAAACTGAAAAATGCGGTTGTCACAACCAATGGTGGTATGCCCTTCAATCACCGAGTGAGGCCCGACAGTGGTGCCCGCCCCGATCTTCACGTTTGGGCCAATGACGCTGTAGGGGCCCACGCTGACCGAGCTGTCCAACTCGGCCGACGGGTCAACCAACGCGGTGGGATGTATGAGGCTCACGGGCGTTCACCCATTCACGCAATGGTGCGCATGGTGCACATCAGTTCCGCTTCGGTCGCGGTTTCCCCCCCCACACTGGCGCGCGCCTTGAATTTGAAAATGCCAGCGCGCATGCGTTCCAACTCCACATCCAGAATCAGCTGGTCACCTGGCTCAACCGGGCGCTTGAAGCGTGCACCGTCAATGCCGGCGAAGTAATACACCGTTTTGTCATCCGGCGTGACCCCTTGCGTATCAAACGCCAACAGGGCAGCTGCCTGGGCCAGAGCCTCCAACATCAACACCCCTGGCATGACGGGACGGTGGGGGAAATGGCCCAAAAAGTAAGGCTCGTTGATGGACACGTTTTTCAGTGCCTTGATGCGCTTGCCCTTTTCGATCTCCAGCACACGGTCCACCAGCAAAATGGGGTAGCGGTGAGGCAGTTGCTTGAGAATTTGGTGAATGTCCATCATGTGTTTTCCAACTTTTTGATCCGGTCACGCAAGGCGTGAAGTTGCTTGAGTGTGGCGGCGTTTTTTTCCCACGCGGCATTGTCATCGATGGGAAACACGCCGCTGTAGTGGCCAGCCTGGCGAATGGAGCGTGTCACCACACTGGCCGCCGAAATGTGCACATGGTCGGCCAGCGACAAATGGCCCAACACCACCGCACCACCGCCCACCGTGCAATGTTTCCCAATGACGGCACTGCCGGCCACCCCCGCACAACCCGCCATGGCACTGTGGGCGCCGATGTGTACGTTGTGCCCGATCTGCACCAAGTTGTCGAGCTTCACGCCGTCTTCAATGACGGTGTCGTCCAACGCGCCTCGGTCCACGCAGGTATTGGCGCCCAATTCCACGTCGTTGCCAATGCGCACGGCACCCAGCTGTTCAATTTTGACCCAGACCCCACCGTGTGGGGCAAAGCCAAAACCATCGGCCCCCACCACCACACCCGGGTGAAAAATGCAGCGGTCACCCACCACACAATCCCGCCCCAACGTGACACGGGAATGCACCAGGCAGTTGGCCCCCAGTTGTGCGCCCGCCTCCAGCACCACATGGCTTCCCAAACGGGTTTGGCTGCCCACCACCGCACCGGGCCCCACGTAGGCCATGGGGCCAACTGTGGCATCGGCGGCCACCAGGGCGGTGGGGTCAATCACGGCGGTGGGGTGAATCGACGGCGGCGGTGTCACGGTGTGCACGGCCCGCCAGAATTGCGTCAACTTGGCGAAGTGGTGGTAGACGTCAGGCACCACGATGCAGGGGCCCCGCGCTGCAGCGGCATCGGCCAAGCCCGGGCCGACCAACAATGAGGATGCCTGGGTGGTGGCAATGTGTTTGCCAAACTTGGCATTGCTGATGAACGCCAATGCCCCCTCGCTCGCGGTTTCAACGGGCGACAAGCGCTCAATAGAACAATCTCCGCCCCGGAGCTCCCCGCCCAGGGCCGCCACGATGGCGCTCAACAACTGGGCCACTGCAATGCAGCCGCTTATTTGCCGCCGTTGATGACCTTCAGCACTTTGTCGGTGATGTCATGTTTGGGATTGATGTAGACAGCCTCTTGAATGACCAAGTCGTACTTGTCACCCTCTGCCACCTGTTTGATGACGCGGTTCGCACGCTCGATAACCTGTTGCAGTTCTTCGTTTTTGCGCACGCCCAAATCTTCTTGAAACTCCCGGCGACGACGTTCAAAGTCGCGGTCTTGCTCCACCAACTGACGTTGACGGCTCACGCGCTGGGTTTCGGCCAGTGTGGGCGCCTCGCGCTCAAATTTTTCACTGGCGGACTTCAACTGGACACCCAAGTCCGCCAGCTCTTTTTCGCGCTTGGAAAACTCGGCTTCCAACTTGGTTTGAGCTGCTTTGGCTGGGTTCGATTCGCGAAAAATGCGATCGGTATTCACGAAACCGATTCGAAAATCTTGCGCAACAGCAGCCGCTCCCACGAAACCCAGAGCCACGACCACCAAGGATTGGCGAAAAAAAGCGTTCATTAGAAAGACGTTCCGATTTGAAATTGAATTTTTTGGATTTTATCGCCCGCAAATTTGCGAATGGGGTTGGCATAGGCAATGCGCAAAGGCCCCACGGGAGACAACCAACTCAAGCCAACACCCAACGATGCACGCATGGTGCTGGCATCGAGTTTGTCGGTTTCACCATACACATTGCCCGCATCCACAAAACCAAACACCCTCAGAGTCCGGTCGTTGCCTGCGCCAGGAAAGGGTGCCAGTATTTCGGCATTCAAAGCCAACTTTTTGGGGCCACCGATGAAGGCACCCGTGATGTCACGAGAACCCAATGTGCCCTGCTCAAAGCCGCGGACCGACCCCAAGCCACCGCCAAAGAAGTTTTTGAAAACAGGGAAAGGCCTGTCACCCAACCCCTTGCCCCATCCCAAATCCGAATTGAACGCCAGCGTGAACTGCTTGTTAAGCGGAACGTATTGCTGAAACTGGTAATTGGCGCGAAGGTAGCGAGTGTCGCCGCCCACACCCCATTCAGTCTGGAGGCGCTGCAAACGCCCATTGGTGGGAACCAAAGCGCTGTCACGGTCATCTCGGGTCCAGCCGACGGTCAAAGGCACAGACACACTGCGCTGACCGTATTGACGGGCAAACTCCAGATAGGCAGCGGGCATGCTGGTGCCAGAGACGATTTTGGTGGATTCGGCACCACCACCAAAATAGACCGTGTCCGTTTCCGTGAACGGTATACCAAAGCGCACGTTGAACCCTGGCGTGATCAACTGGTAGTCGCCGCCTTGCTGGGTGTATGGTCGCGTGGTCCGGTAATACACATCCACCGTGCGAGAGATACCGTCTTGGGTGAAGTACGGATCGGTGGTGGTCACCGAAACCTGGCGGTTGAACTTGCTGGTGTTGAGGTCAATGCCCAAATAGTTGCCGGTGCCAAACACGTTTTCCTGTTTGATACCGCCCACAAACGACAGTTTTTCGGCCTGTGAATAGCCCGCACCCAACGACAAGTTACCGGTGGGCTTCTCTGCCACCGTCAGTTGCAGATCCACTTGATCGGGTGCACCCGCCACCTCCTGGGTGTCAACACCCACCTGCGTGAAATAGCCCAGGCGATCAACACGGTCGCGTGACAACTTGATGCGATCACTGTCGTACCAAGCGGATTCAAATTGGCGCAACTCCCGGCGAATCACCTCGTCTCGGGTGCGGTTGTTGCCGGCGACATTGATACGACGAACGTACGCACGCCGAGAAGGCTGCGCTTGGAACGTCAACACAACCTGTCCCGTGGCTCTGTCAATATCAGGTACTGCGTCGACACGGGCAAAAGCGAAACCGAACGCACCAAAATAATCGGTAAAGGCCTTGGTCGTGGCCGTGACCTTATCGGCGTTGTAAGGCTCGCCCGCCTGAACTGAAATCAGCGATTTGAAATCATTTTCTTTGCCCAAAAAGTCACCCACCAGTTTGACTGATGACACCACATACCGGTTGCCTTCTGTGATGTTGATCGTCAACGTGACCTCGTCCTTGTTGGGCGACAGCGCCACCTGAGTGGAGTCAATGCTGAACTCCAAATAGCCGCGTGTCATGTAGAACGATTTCAGTGTTTCCAAATCAGCAGCCAGCTTGGGGCGAGAGTAGCGGTCTGACTTGGTGTACCAACTCAACCAACCGCCTGTGTCCAAGTCAAACAAATCTTTGAGGGTGTTTTCGTTGAACGCGCGACTGCCCACCACACGAATGTCACGGATCTTGGCCACGTCACCTTCAACGACGCTGAAGTTCAAGTTCACTCGGTTTCGCTCCACCGGCGTGACGGTGGTGACCACCTGGGCAGCATACATGCTGCGGTTCAAGTATTGGCGCTTGAGCTCTTGCTCCGCACGGTCGGCCAAAGCTTTGTCAAAAGGACGCCCATCGGTCAGTCCCACATCGCGCAAGGCTTTGCGCAACACCTCGTTGTCAAACTCCTTGACCCCAGAGAAGCTGATATCAGAAACCGTGGGGCGTTCTTCGAGCACCACCACCACCACGTCCCCACTTACATCAATGCGAACATCTTTGAACAAGCCCAACGAAAACAAGGATCGAATGGCGGCTGCGCCCTTGTCATCGCTGTAGGTGTCTCCCACTCGAAAGGGCAGTGACCCAAAAACCGTACCGGGCTCAACACGCTGCAAACCCTCCACGCGAATGTCGCGCAGCGAAAACGGATCAACAGCAAACGCGGGAAAAGCCGCCAGCACCGATGAAGCAACCAGACCCAAGGTTGCAGCCCGCAGGCGGTAAGTTTGATTTTTCATGAAATGTGGACTAGCCCAGATAACGGGCGACATCGTTGAACAGGGCAATGGCCATCATGCCCATCAGAAGGGTCATGCCACCACGTTGGAATCTGTCCACCCAAATGGACGATGGCTCATGGCCAGTGATGGCTTCATAAAGATAATACATCAGGTGCCCCCCATCCAAAACGGGGATGGGGAGCAGGTTGAGGACGCCCAAACTGACGCTGACCACAGCCAGAAACAGCGCGTATGCGATGAACCCACTGTTCGCGGATTTACCTGCGTGGTCTGCGATGGAAAGGGGGCCACTGAGATTTTTGATCGACGCTTCGCCGATCAACATCTTGAGCATCATTTTGAGGGTGAGCCAAGACATGTCCCATGTTTTCAAAATGCCGTCTGACAAACTTTCAACACCGTTGGTGCGGACAAGGGTCATGGCAGGAGGTTCACCCAAAAAAACGCCCACACGCCCAATCCATGCGCCATCTTTCAGCTCGGGTTGCGGTGACACTTGAAGCGTCAGCAAGCTGCCATCGCGTTCCACTGTCCACATCTGATTCGCCGGTTGACCAGGTGATCGGATTGCCCGGCGTATGGCGTCGCGCAAGTGCTGCGCATCAATCACCGCCATCTCCCCCACCTTGCGAACCAAATCGCCCTCTTGCAAACCCGCAATTTCACCGGGCCCTCCCGGTACCACTTTGCCGACAAGTGGTCGTGCAAAAGGCCCTAGCACACCAATCTGCTGAAACAGCGCCGCATCCACGTTGCTTGCATTCAAATCAGACAGCCGCAACGTGGCAGTTCTGCGCTCGGGACCGTTTTCCTGGTCAGCCAATGACAGCACCACATCGTCGCGGCTCAAAACCGCCTGAGTCAACACCCAACTCAGATTGTCAAAAGACACCACAGGCTTTGGATCTTCATCAGCCACACGAGCAGACAACACCCAGTCACCGGCCCGCAAACCGGCAACATCGGCAACAGAACCGGCCACTGGCGTGGCCAGAATGGGCTTGGCTTGAGGCACCCCCCACCACCCCACCCATGTGTAAATAACCACGGCCAACAGCAAATTGGCCAACGGCCCCGCAAACACAATCGACGCCCGATGGCGCAAACGCTGGGTGTTGAATGCCAAGTGCCGATCCGACGGATCGACAGGCCCTTCCCTCTCATCCAGCATTTTCACAAAACCCCCAAGCGGAATCAGGGCAATCACAAACTCCGTTCCCTGCGGATGAAACTGCCAACGAACCAACGGTTTGCCAAAACCGATAGAAAAGCGGATGACCCGAACACCACATGCACGCGCCATGCGGTAGTGACCATACTCATGCACCGCTATCAGCAGTCCGACCCCTAGCACGAACGACAGTGCGGTCAACACGTGGGAAAACTCAAGCATTCATCTCTGAGAGAAGCGCATGGGCAACCCGCCTTGCGCTGGCATCGGTGTCCAACAAATCGAGTTCGCTGCCTGCACTGATGGACACGCACCGTTCAAGTACAGCCACATTCATTTCGTGGATTTGGTCAAAACGTATACGCCGATTCAAAAAAGCCTCTACAGCCACTTCATTGGCCGCATTGAGCACCGCCGTTGTACCGTCGGGGGAGCGCAACGATTCCCAGGCCAACTGCAGCCCTGGAAAACGCTCGATATTGGGCGGCTCGAAGGTCAGCGCACCTAAATTTGAAAAGTCAAGAGGAGAAGCACCCGATTGCACCCGCTCTGGCCAAGACAAGCCGTAAGCAATGGGCACCCGCATGTCTGGCGTACCCAACTGAGCAACCACAGAGCTGTCCTGGTACTGGACCATGGAATGCACCACGCTCTGAGGGTGAATCACCACCTCAATTTGCTCGGGTGCGAGTCCAAACAGGTGGTAAGCCTCTATCACCTCCAGCGCTTTGTTCATCATGGTCGCAGAGTCAACCGAAATTTTTCGACCCATCACCCAGTTGGGGTGAGCGCAAGCCTCCTCTGGGGTAATACGAGAGAAGGTGTTGATGTCCCTTGATCGAAACGGCCCCCCGGACGCGGTAAGCACAATTTTCTCAACCCGCCGCGCCCACGTGGAGCGGTCTTCTGGCAGTGATTGAAAAATCGCCGAGTGCTCGCTGTCGATGGGCAACAACGCGGCCCCTCCTTGAGCAACTGCAGCCATGAAACAGTTGCCGCCAACCACCAACGCCTCTTTGTTGGCCAGCATCAGTTTTTTGCCCGCCCGAGCAGCGGCCATGCATGGCGACAGACCTGCGGCCCCAACAATGGCGGCCATCACACTGTCTACGCGCTCATCGCTGGCCACATCAATCAAGCCAGCGGGCCCCGAAAGCACCCGCGTCGCAAACCCCTCGGCCGAAACACGTTCGGCCAACAAAGATGCACACACGGGGTCGGCCATCACCGCGAAAGCAGGCAAAAATTGAGCCACCTGTCCCAACATAGCGTCCACCTGCGTGGCGGCCGTCAAGGCGAAGACGCTGAATTTATCTGGGTGACGAGCCACCACATCCAAAGTGCTTGTGCCAATGGATCCCGTTGAGCCCAATACCGTGATGTGTTGCATGAAAAGCAATCAAAAATTCACAAAAAGCATCGCCAAAGGCAACACAGGCAACAAGGCATCGACCCGATCCAAAATCCCCCCGTGCCCTGGCAACAAATTGCTGGAGTCTTTGAAACCCGCGCTTCTCTTGACCAAAGACTCCATCAAATCGCCCAATACGCTGGCCATCGACAAACAAGAAAAGACAAACCAACATGCCCAAGGGTGATGGGTATACAGCAGGGTGTAGAAGCTTGGCGAATCCATTGGCACCCGGACGTCCAGCCCAATCCAAGCAATGGCCAGTCCTAACACGCCCAACCAGCCCGTAACCGCTCCTTCCCAACTTTTACCGGGACTGACAGATGGAGCCAACTTACGGCGACCAAAGGCCTTGCCCCCGAAGTAGGCCGCGATATCAGCCACCCAGACCAAGGCAAGCAGCGAAAGCAAAAAGTTAATGCCGACCATGCGTGCCTGCGCCATGGCAATCCAAGCCAACCCCAATGCAATCACCCCCCCCCACAGGCGCAGCACGCGAGGAACAGAGCCCCAGGCACCCACACCCCGTTTGAGCAACCAAGGAACCAAAA
>CAYFFJ010000005.1:0-52538 GCA_964342395.1 uncultured Hydrogenophaga sp. | reverse complement strand
TATCGCCCAGATAACCAAAACCATCCACAAACCCGCCGTGACATACCAAAATATGCTGGGAATCGGCAAACCCGGTCGCCACCATATCAAAGACATGCCACAGCCAAACAGCACACCCAGAGCAACCGCCGTTTTTGACAACAATCCATTGAGTCGGCCCCATTCCCACGCACCAGCGGACAACATCAGCAGTGCAGCCCCCACAAACAGGGTGGAATTGTCGTGAAACAACAATGGCAACAATACCGCCAACAAAGCGGTGGCGGTGATGACACGCAGTTTTAACAAGGATTCAGTTTTCCGAATTGAGGCGCTCAGCGCCAGGAAGTTGGTCTGAAGTGCGGCCAAAACGACGTTCGCGCCCTTGATAAGCAGAAATCGCCTTGTCGAGTTCCGCCAGATCAAAATCCGGCCAAAGCACATCTGAAAAATAAAACTCAGAGTACGCCATTTGCCAGAGCAAAAAATTGCTGACCCGCATCTCCCCCCCGGTTCTTATAAACAGATCAGGATCGGTCACATGTGCCAACGCCAAGTGCTCCGCCAACGTGGACTCCGTTATGGGGAGATCTTTGAGCTGCAGTTGACATGCAGCTTGACAAATGTCCCATCGACCGCCGTAATTGAAACAAATATTCAAGATCAGGCAAGAATTTTGAGCTGTGAACTGCTCAGCGGCCAAAAGTTTTTCTGCAACTTTGAATGAGAACCTGCTTTTGTCACCTGGGAAATGAAGTTGGACGCCTTGTTCGTGAAGTTTGGGCACTTCACGGGTCAATGCCATGCCCAGCAAGTCCATCAAGCCGGAAACTTCCTCTTCAGGTCTCTTCCAATTTTCAGAAGAGAAAGCAAAGACGCTCAACACAGAAATGCCCCTGTCAAGACAGGCCTGTACCGTGCGGCGCAGTGCATCAACCCCTACTTTGTGGCCTGCTACCCGCGGCAAAAATCTTTTTTTGGCCCAACGGCCATTGCCATCCATGACCACGGCCACGTGATGCGGAATGGCAACTTCAGTCATTCGTTTTGAATATATGTGTGGTAACAGATCAAGGTCCAAACGATTCAAACAGCCATGATATCTTGCTCTTTAGACGCGACCAAACGATCAACTTCTGCAATGAATCGATCCGTCATTTTCTGAACATCGTCCTGTGTACGGCGCTCATCGTCTTCTGATGCCAATTTGTCTTTGACCAATTTTTTTACTGATTCGTTGGCATCCCGACGAAGATTTCGAATCGCAATTTTGGCACCCTCTCCCTCCCCTTTGACCAACTTGGTCAACTCTTTGCGCCGCTCTTCCGTCATGGGAGGCAATGGGACCCGGATCAGGTCGCCTTGACTGGCAGGGTTCAAACCCAAATCAGAGTCTCGAATGGCTTTCTCAATTTTGGCACCCATGCCTTTTTCCCAGGGCGCCACGCCAATGGTCCGAGCATCAAGCAAAGACAGATTGGCAACCTGGGAAATGGGCACCATAGACCCATAATAATCAACATGGACGGTATCCAAAATCGCTGGGTTTGGGCGCCCAGTGCGAATCTTGGTCAATCCGTGGCGAAATGATTCCACAGACTGCTGCATTTTGTGTTCTGTGTTGGCTTGAATATCTGCGATGCTCATGTTCATCAAATCCTTTTTGAGTAAAGCAACAGCACATCAGATGTGAACCAAGGTGCCTTCATCGCCCCCCAGCACAACACGTTTCAAGGCACCGTGCTTCATGATGCTAAACACTTTAATAGGCAATTTTTGATCCCGACACAATGCAAAAGCCGTTGCATCCATGACCTGAAGATTTTTGGCCATCGCCTCGTCAAAACTGATGGACTTGTAAAGCGTGGCGGAGGTATCTTTTTTGGGGTCAGCAGAGTAAATGCCGTCCACTTTCGTCGCTTTCAACACAATTTCAGCTCCCACCTCTGCACCCCGCAACGCAGCGGCCGTGTCCGTGGTGAAAAAGGGATTGCCCGTTCCCGCTGCAAAAATCACTACTTTGCCTTCTTCCAGGTATTGCAATGCCTTGGGACGTACATAAGGCTCAACCACTTGCTCAATTGAAATGGCCGACATGACACGGGCAATCAAGCCCGCTTTATCCATAGAGTCCGCCAATGCAAGTGAATTCATGACCGTGGCGAGCATGCCCATGTAATCAGCCGTGGCACGGTCCATGCCCACGGCCCCACCCGCAACGCCTCTGAAAATATTACCCCCACCAATGACCATTGCGACCTGAACACCCAAACGGGTGACGTCAGCCACCTCTTCAACCATTCGAACAATGGTGGCTCGGTTGATACCAAACGCATCATCACCCATGAGGGCTTCGCCCGACAGTTTCAACAAAATTCGCTTGTAAGCCGGCATGGATGACCTTATTGGGTAACTGGGGAGGGTGCTTTGAAAAAAGGGAGGGGATTAAGACCCCATATCGTGAAATTATGCAGCTTGAGCAGCGGCCACTTGGGCAGCCACTTCAGCGGCAAAATCGTCCACTTTCTTTTCAATGCCCTCGCCCACCACAAACATGGTGAAACCTTTGACCGAGGTATTCGTGGCCTTCAGCATTTGCTCAACAGTTTGCTTGTCATTTTTGACAAACGGCTGATTGAACAGGCTGACTTCTTTCAAGTATTTTTGAACGGCACCGTCGATACGCTTGGCAGTGATCTCTGGACTCTGCGCTGGTTTGCCCGCCGCTACCAATTCTTTGTTAGCTTCATCGGCTTTACCAGCAGCCACTGCGCGCTCTTTTTCAATCAAATCGGCAGGCACATCGGCACTGGACAACGACACTGGTTTCATGGCTGCAATGTGCATGGCCACATCTTTGGCAGAGTTGTCTTCGCCATCAAACTCAACCACAACCCCAATGCGGGTACCGTGCAAGTAGCTGGTCAACTTGCCGCCGTCAGCGTAGCGCTTAAAACGGCGAATGGTCATGTTTTCGCCAATTTTGCCGATAAGGCCTTTGCGCACATCTTCAACCGTAGGGCCAAAACCTTCTGCGGACAAAGGCAGCGCTGCCACAGCGGCCAAATCAGCAGGGTTGTGAACGGCGACCAATTCAGCGATGCTTTTGCACATACCCAAAAAGATGTCGTTTTTGGTAACGAAATCGGTTTCGCAGTTAACTTCAACCACTGCGCCCACATTGCCGGCCACGTGCGCGGCAACCACGCCCTCCGCCGTGACGCGGCTGGCAGCTTTACCCGCCTTGCTGCCCAATTTCACACGCAAAATTTCTTCAGCTTTCTCCATGTTGCCATCGGCTTCGGTCAAAGCTTTTTTGCACTCCATCATGGGGGCGTCGGTTTTGGCACGCAGTTCTGCGACCATGCTTGCGGTAATTGCCATTTTTTTCTCCACATCGGTGACCTTGCGCCACCATTCAGTTGTAAAAAAGGGGGCTACGAGCCCCCGTGTACTGGGTGAAAGGCGCTCAAGCCGCCGTTTCTTCTTTCACTTCCACAAACTCGTCGGCGTTGTCAGCGGAAACAGCCTTGACAACATCGCTGACGGCGTTTGCACGGCCTTCCAAGATGGCATCAGCGATGCCACGGGCGTACAGTTCCACGGCTTTGGCAGAATCGTCGTTACCAGGAATGACATAGTCAATGCCTTCAGGCGAATGGTTGGTATCAACAACCCCCACCAATGGGATACCCAATTTCCGGGCCTCCAACACGGCAATTTTGTGGAAACCCACGTCGATGACGAAAATGGCATCAGGCAATGCAGGCATGTCTTGAATGCCACCGATGTCTTTTTCCAACTTTTCCATTTCACGGGTGAAGGTGAGCTGCTCTTTCTTGCTCATGTGATCCAGGCCCGCTTCGAGTTGGGTCTGCATGTCTTTAAGGCGCTTGATGGACGTCTTGACGGTTTTGAAGTTGGTCAACATACCGCCCAACCAGCGCTGGCTCACGTAAGGCACGCCAGCACGAATGGCTTCAGCCACCACTGTGTCGCGTGATTGGCGCTTGGTCCCGACCATCAGAATGGTGCCGCGATTGGCAGACAGCTGGCGCACAAACTTGGCAGCGTCTTCGAACATCGGCAACGTTTTTTCAAGGTTGACGATATGAATTTTGTTGCGATGGCCGAAGATGTACGGTGCCATCTTGGGGTTCCAGAAACGGGTTTGGTGACCGAAGTGGACACCCGCTTCCAACATTTCGCGCATGGAAATAGACATGAAATTTCTCTCAAAGGTTGGTTCTTAAATCCAAGCCTGATCAAACACCTTGTGGCTGGGCTGTTGACACCTGGGTGGCTTGGTTTGCGATTGTTTTTTCGGCGACACACAGGACGCGCATCACCAAGGAAAAACCCTTGCATTATAGCAACGCTCCGGAGCTTGGCCACGCCCCATGCAACGCGTTGAAGGCAGCACAGGCCAGGATCAACCCAGCAGCATCAATCCCACTTGCAACAGAATCACAAACACCAGTGCTGACAAATCAACCCCGCCAACCAGCGGCACAAACCGCCGCACTGGCTGCAGCAATGGTCCCAGCAGCCGCTGCAACCAGCCCAACACGGGCGCATGGGGCTGCACCCAAGACAACACGGCATAAGCCAAGGTCAGGTACAGCAGGGTTTGAAGCACGGCCTTGAGCAGAATCTTCACAGCCAACACAGGCAAGACCATCAACAACGCCGGCCCCATGCCCTGCCCCGCGCCGCCAAAGGCCCCCAACCCAACCCAAGCGCACGCATGCAGCAAAGCCAGCACCGCAGCAGCCAACAAACTGGCGACATCCCACCGCGAGCGTTGCCAATCCCCTGGCAGCCCCCGACGCAACGGTTTGACCAGCCAATCCGTCACAGCCAAAACAAAGGGGCCTGGCTGCTGCCACATGGCAATGCGCGCTGCATTCAACCAAGCACGCAACAGCGTTGCCGCCACCAAGACAAAAAACAGGGTGTCAATCAGAAAAATAACAATACCCATACGATCCCAGTTCTCAACGACGTGTTTTTTTGCTTTTGTGGGATGCATCGCCTTTCCCAAGCGCTTTTCGCGGCTTGCTGCCCGCAGAAGCCTTGGCGCCATCCCCTCGACGTTTTGATTTGCCATCCGGCGATACAGCCCCCCCTCGGGCGCGATCTCCGTCTTCCGCCAATGGCTCTTTGACTCGCACGGGTTTGGCCGCAGGGTCACCTTCCGGGTGCACCAGGCGGAAGTCGATGCGTCGCCCATCCAAATCCACTCGACTGACCTGCACCTGCACGCGCGTGCCCAACTGATATCGAATGCCTGTGCGCTCGCCCCGCAATTCCTGCCTGGCCTCGTCAAAGCGGAAGTACTCCCCACCCAACTCCGTGATGTGAACCAGCCCTTCCACGTACATGGCGTCCAAGGTCACAAACACCCCGAAGCTGGTCACCGATGACACAACCCCAGCGAACTCCTCGCCCAAATGCTCGCGCATGTATTTGCATTTGAGCCATGCCTCCACATCACGGCTGGCCTCGTCTGCGCGGCGCTCGTTGGCACTGCAATGCAAACCAGCGGCCTGCCAAGCCAAGGTGTCCGCACTGGGCTTTGCCACGGGTGCGCCATCGCGCTTGGGCGCCCGCGAGGCCAACCGCTTCTCCAGCTTGGCATGCGCCTCACCTGGCGTGGGCAAATCGGGCAATTGATACCTGCGCTCTTGCAAAATAGCCTTGATGACACGGTGCACCAACAAATCCGGGTACCGCCTGATGGGACTGGTGAAGTGAGTGTAGGCATCGAATGCCAGGCCAAAGTGACCGCTGTTCATCGGCGTGTAGATGGCCTGCTGCATAGACCTCAACAGCATCGTGTGAATCTGTTGGGCATCAGGCCGCTCTTTGGTGGCCTGTGCAATGCGCTGGAAATCGCCTGGGGTGGGTTTGTCGCCAATGGTTTGGCTCACCCCCATCACCTTCAAATAGCCCCGAAGAATTTCTTGCTTCTCAGGGGTTGGGCCTTCGTGCACACGAAACAAACCGGGCTGCTTGCCTTGGGCAATGAACTCAGCCGAGCACACGTTGGCCGCAAGCATGGCCTCTTCGATCAAACGGTGTGCCTCGTTGCGAACGCGGGCCACTATTTTTTCAATCCGGCCTGACTCGTCACACACAATTTGTGTTTCCGTGGTCTCAAAGTCCACGGCACCTCGCATTTGGCGGGCCTGGAGCAAGGCACGGTACACGTCATGCAAGTCCACCAACTGAGGGACCAACGCCTTGCGATGAGCGGCCTCTGGTCCTCGGGTATTGGACAAAATGGCGGCCACTTCGGTGTAGGTGAAACGCGCATGACTGAACATGACTGCGGGGTAAAACTGGTACGCATGGATGTCACCCGAGGCATTGATGAGCATGTCACACACCATGCACAGCCGCTCCACATCGGGATTCAGCGAACACAGACCGTTCGACAGCTTCTCCGGCAACATGGGGATGACCCGACGGGGGAAATACACGCTGGTGGCACGGTCATAGGCGTCGATATCGATGGCCGATCCCGTGTCCACGTAATGACTCACGTCTGCAATTGCCACCAACAAACGCCAACCTTTGCCGCGTCCCACGCGTGAGGGCTGGGCAAACACAGCATCGTCAAAGTCCCTGGCATCCTCACCATCAATGGTGACCAGTGGCACATCGGTCAAATCCACGCGCTGAAGGGTGTCGATGGGCCGCACTTTGTCGGGTAACCCGCGCGCCTGGGCCAAGGCTGGCTCTGAAAACTCGTGGGGCACGCCGTATTTGCGCACGGCGATTTCAATCTCCATGCCAGGGTCGTCAACCTCGCCCAGCACCTCCTTGACACGACCGACCGGCTGACCGTACAACGCAGGCGGCTCGGTCAATTCGACCACCACCACCTGCCCGACTTTGGCCTGCCCCGTCGCCCCGGCGGGAATCAACACATCCTGGCCATAGCGCTTGTCTTCAGGCGCAACCAACCACACGCCGCCCTCTTGCAGCAGGCGGCCAATGATGGGGGCGCTGGAGCGTTCAATGATTTCCGTGACGCGGCCCTCGGTGCGCCCACGGCGATCGGTACGAACCAGCAACACCTTGACTCGGTCACGGTGCAGGACAGCTCGCATTTCGTTGGGTGGCAGATAGACATCTGACGCCCCATCATCCCGAGTCACAAAACCATGTCCATCGCGGTGCCCGGAAACGGTTCCAGAAAATTCGTTCAAAGAGTTGTTTTTTTCTTGCATAAGTGGTGCTATACTAGCGTCTTTCCTGAAGAGCCCAGGTGGCGGAATTGGTAGACGCACTAGTTTCAGGTACTAGCGATGAGAGTCGTGGAGGTTCGAGTCCTCTCTTGGGCACCAAGTTTAAAACCCTGCAATCCAAAAGATTGCAGGGTTTTTTTACGTCTACCAATAAATAACAAAAAAGCGTCCATACCAGATGGACGCCGCGGCTACAAAACATCGGCAAGCCCCCGGACACGGTCAGGCTCGCACTGCGGGTATTTTTCAAATGGGCTGGGCCACCAGATCGTGCCCCTCGATAGAAACGACCTTGGCCCTGGTGAACTCCCCCACTTTCAGCGTTTTGCTGATTTTCTGCGGTGGCAGCAAGCGCACAACACCATCAATTTCAGGCGCATCGGCATAACTTCTCCCTTGCCCACCTTTTCTCCCCAAACCGGGCGCCGCATCAATCAGCACCTGCAAAGTGTCACCTATGCGTCGATGCAAGCGGGTCGATGAAATTTGTTCGGCCACTGCCATCACGCGCGCGCGGCGCTCCTCTCGCAACACCTCGGGCAACTGAAGATCCAAGGCATTCGCCGTTGCACCTTTGACGGGTGAATAGGCAAAACAACCCACGCGGTCAATTTGAGCTTCGCCCAAGAAATTCAAAAGGTGCTCGAACTCTTCTTCCGTCTCACCCGGAAACCCAGCAATGAATGTGCTGCGCAACACCAAATCCGGACAAATTTCCCGCCAACGCTGGATACGCTCCAGGTTTTTTTCTCCACTCGCTGGCCGTTTCATGCGCTTGAGCACTGCGGGATGGCTGTGCTGCAAAGGCACATCCAAATAGGGCAAGCACAAACCCTCTGCCATCAGCGGCAGAATGTCGTCCACGTGCGGATAAGGGTACACATAGTGCAAGCGCACCCAGGCACCGTGCTCACGGGCCAACAGCCCAATAGCCCTGACCAGGTCGTACAGACGGGTTTTGACAGGTTTACCCTCCCAAAAACCCGTTCGATACTGCACATCCACACCGTAAGCAGAAGTGTCTTGGCTCACCACCAGCAGCTCTTTCACACCGGCCTTGAAAAGGCGTGCAGCCTCCGAGAGCACATCGCCCACAGGACGGCTGATCAAATCGCCACGCATGGACGGGATGATGCAGAAAGTGCACCGGTGATTACACCCTTCGCTGATTTTCAAATAAGCGTAGTGCTTGGGCGTGAGCTTGATGCCTTGCGCAGGCACCAAATCCAAGAACGGATCATGCGGCTTGGGCAAGTGCCGATGAACCGCATCCATCACTTCTTGCGTGGCATGCGGCCCCGTCACCGCCAAAACGGCAGGGTGCATGGCTGAAACCAAATTGCCCCCTGCATCGTCTTGCTTTGCACCCAAACACCCCGTCACGATCACGCGACCGTTCTCGGCCAACGCTTCACCGATAGTGTCCAAACTCTCCTTGACCGCATCGTCGATGAACCCGCAAGTGTTGACGATCACCAGATCCGCCCCTTGAAAGGTTTTGGCGGTCTGGTACCCCTCGGCACTCAATTGGGTCAGTATCAGCTCAGAGTCGGTCAAGGCCTTCGGGCAGCCCAGGCTGACAAAACCGATTTTTGGGCTTGCGAGTGTGGGAGTGGAAACGGTTTCAGAACTCAAGGAACACCTGTGAATGTGAGGAATGGCTTCAGCGCTTGAGGCCCATGGCCGCCAACATTTGCTCGCTGCTGCGCTGCATTTGCTCCTGCACTTGCTGAAAGGCGGTTTTGGACTGCTCCAAATAACTGCCCATCATCGTCTGCATGACCGGGCCTTGCACGTTCAAAAATTGACTCCAGGCCTCGGGCGTCATGCCCTTGGGTTGATGTGCCACTTTTTGCTGCATTTCTGTAAAGACCTGCATGTTCTTTTCGAGGTAGGCACCTACGAACCCCTGCATGGCATGCCCATAGAACCGGATGATGTTTGCCAAAACTTGCTCCGTGAACAAGGGCACGCCTGCCGTTTCCTCTTCGAGAATGATTTGAAGCAATATGCTGCGGGTGAGGTCATCACCCGATTTGGCGTCCAGCACCACAAAAGGGTGCGCGTCCATGACCAAACCCTTGACCTCCGCCAACGTGATGTAGGTGGACGTGTCGGTGTCGTACAGGCGGCGATTGGGATACTTTTTGATGACCCGAACCCCTGCCTGGGTCGTGTCGGCTTCGGGCTTGTTTTTGCTCACGGAACACATCCTTGGTGAAGATACCGGGCTGCCGTGCCACTTACGCGGATGGGTTGCCGGGTAATGGAAAATGTCTGACGGCCCGCCTTCGGCTCGTGCAAAGAAAAAGGGCCTTGTCGTTTGACAGGCCCTTGATTTCATTCAGAGTTTGGTAGGCGCGATTGGACTCGAACCAACGACCCCCACCATGTCAAGGTGGTGCTCTAACCAGCTGAGCTACGCGCCTACAAACGATTCGAAGCTCGAATTATAGCGTGTAAATGGCTCGATTCAGAAACGGACGCAAAAAGAGTGCTTTCACGTTGGGGCCGGTTACCTGCGTCGGGCCATTCGCACACCTTCCACATCGGTCAACGTGGACAACACACGGTTGAGCCGCTGAGCGTCCGAGACCTCTACCGTGAAGGTCATCCAGGCCAAGCCCTTCACCGATTGGGTTTGCACGCCAATGACATTGATTTTTTCCCGGGCAAACACTTCGGAAATGTCGCGCAGCAGCCCCTGGCGGTCACGCGCCTCCACGGAGACATCCACAGGGTAAAAGGCCAACTCGTGGGCTTTGGCACCCCGCCACTGGACAGAAATCACCCGGTCGGGGTGGGTGCGAGACAGGTAGCGGTAATCGGCACAATTGGCTCGGTGGATGCTGACGCCCTTGCCCTTGGTCACAAACCCACCGATCTCATCGGGTGGCGCGGGTTTGCAGCACTTGGCCAGTTGGGTCAGCATGGAGTCCACTCCCACCACCAGCACGTGGCTGCCCGAAAACTTGTCGCTCTGGCGGTGTTTGCGGACAAACGGCAACTCGTCGCTGGGCGGCTCGGGCTCCGGGGGCGTCAGTTGGTTTTCAATGGCCCGCAATGACAATTCGTCTTTGCCCACCACCTCAAACAACTGGCTGCTGGACGTGAAGCCCATTTGGCCGGCCAGATCGTCCAGGCTGAGGGCCGTTTTGCCCTCGCGCTGCAGCAATTTTTCCACGGCTTCACGGCCACGGGCCACTGTGGCCTCGGTGGCCAAGCTGTTGAACCACGCCCGGACCTTGGCCCTGGCCCGCGCCCCTGCCAGGTAGCCCAAATCTGGGTTGAGCCAGTCACGCGAGGGCCCGCCTTCTTTGGCGGCGATGATTTCCACCGTTTGGCCGTTGTCCAGGGCTGTGCTGAGGGTCACCATCACGCCATTGACTTTGGCACCCCGGCAACGGTGGCCCAGGTTGGTGTGCACGGTGTAGGCAAAATCGACCGGCGTGGCGCCCTTGGGCAATTCGACGATGGCGGCATCGGGCGTGAGCACGTAAATGCGGTCATCGAACAGTGCCTGGGTGCTGCCGCTGAAGTCGCGCTCCCAGGCCAACAGCTGGCGCAACACGGCAATTTTGGTGTCGTATTCCGATGTGGCGGACACCCCTGCATAGCCCTTGCTGCCCGCTTCTTTGTAGGCCCAGTGCGCCGCCACGCCGTGTTCGGCGTGCTGGTGCATGGCATCGGTGCGAATTTGTATCTCGATAGCCCTGCCCTGCCCATCGCGCACCACCGTGTGCAGCGACTGGTAGCCGTTGGGCTTGGGGCTGGCAATGTAGTCGTCAAACTCTTCGGTCACCGGCTGAAAATGGGCGTGCACCCAGGCCAGAACGGCGTAGCAGGCGGCCACATCGGCCACGACCACACGCAAGGCGCGAATGTCAAACACGCGGTCAAAGTTCAGCGACTTGCCTCGCATTTTTTTGGCAATGCTGTAGATGTGTTTGGGGCGGCCTTGCACCTGGACCTCAAGCCCTTGCGCGCGGATTTCGCGCTCCAGGCGTTCGCGCAGCGCGGTCATGTAGGTTTCGCGTTCGGTGCGCTTTTCGTCCAGCAGACGGGCGATGTGTTTGTAGGTGTCAGGCTCCAGGAAGCGGAAGGCCAAGTCTTCCATCTCCCATTTGATCTGCCAGATGCCCAGCCGGTTGGCCAGGGGGGCAAACACGTGCAACGCTTCCCAGGACAAATCCACGGGGGGCAGTTGCTTCACGGCAGCGAAATGGCGCAGGGTTTGCAGGCGAGAGGCCAAGCGCAACATCACCACTCGCAAATCGCGCGAAAACGCCAGCAGCATCTTGCGCACGTTTTCGGTCTGGCTGGCCGCCAGCTCTGACACGGGGGCCTTGTTGCCCGACGGGGCCCCTGGCACTGCCACGGCGCGTTCACGCTCTTGCCGGGCCTGGGCAGCCTTCAGCCGGGCTTGGCGCTGCAGGTGCACCAGCTTGGTGGTTTCCATGGCCAATTCGGCAAAGTTGCTGCCAAAGGCTTTGGTGATGACCTCTTGGGGCTTGTTCAGGTGCTCGCAGGCGTACACCAGGTAACACGCGGCTTGCATGGCCTCCGAGCCACCAATGGCCGCCAGAATAGCGGCCACCGCATCGGCGTGGGACAGGATGTTTTCACCGGTGTCCAGCGTGGCAGCGGTCAGCAGGGGTTCGGCAAATGCCCTTGCTCGGGCGGTGGCGTGGGCGGGTGCGGCAAGGCCGTCAGCGGTGGCTGCCATGATGAGGGCTGGACCGCCGTCTGGCGCTTGCACCGGCGCTGCCGAGGCGTGCGGAATATCGGTGGTTCTCATGTGGTGCCCAACAAAAACGACACCACTGCCTGCACCTGATCGGGGGCCACCAGCGTGGGGGCGTGGCCCACGCCTTCAAACACCAGACAACGGGCTTTGGGGCCACGCTCTGTCATGGCCTGAGCAGTGGACGCACTCAGCAAATCGGACGATGCCCCGCGCAACACCAGGGTGGGCGCGGTGATGCGGTCGTAAATGTGCCAAAGCATGGCCTCGCCTTGCGCGGCAGCCTCAAGCACCGCTGCACCGGTCAGGGTTTTGAAGGGCTCGGCCATTCGGGGGTCGTAGTGCAGCACAAACGCCCCGTTTTCCTCGCGAAACATGGGGGTGCTGAGGGCCAACCACTCGGCAGCGGTGTGCGGGCCGAACCCGGCGGAAATGCCCTGCAAATAGTCGGCCCCGGCTTGCACGGTGTCAAACCGCAGTGGCAACCCCAGGTAGTCGCCAATGCGTTCCAGGGCAACGGGCTCTATCACCGGCCCGACGTCGTTCAGCACCAGGCGGTGCAGCCTGCTGTCGGGGTGGGCCGACACGCCCAGGCCAATCAACCCGCCCATGCTGGTACCCACCCAATCGATGGTCTGCGCGCCTTGCGCACGCAGTTCGGCCAGCAAGGCCAGCATGTCGCCCGCATAGGTGGGAATTTGGTAATCGGCGGGATTGGCCAGCCAGTCGCTGCGGCCACGGCCCGCCACGTCGGGACACACCACTCGCACATGGGGCTGCAGGTGGCGGGCCAACACATCGAAGTCACGCCCCTGGCGGCTGAGCCCGTGCACACACACCACCACGTGCTGTGCGTTGCCCCCAGGGCCTGCGGGCCATTCCCAATACGCCATGCGCCGGGGCTGCGCGCCTTGGGCCAACACGGGGCCGGGACACTCGATGCGGCACAGGTGGGGTTCACCGGTGAAGGGTGTGGGGGTGTGGGCTTGGGTCATGGGGCGGCGCCTGCAGCAGGACGTGAAACGGCTTCGAGATAATGAACGCAGGGCAGAGCACACGGGATAACTGGGACTGCCTGGACCGCACATTAAATGCACATGGAAACCAAATCGTAATGGAATCGGAGAAGCACATGCTGAAGCACAAAACCGCCCTCGTCACAGGCTCCACCAGCGGCATCGGTCTGGGCATTGCCAAATCCCTGGCGCGCCAGGGCGCGAACATCATGCTCAACGGCTTTGGTGACGTGGAAGCGGCCCAGGCCGAAGTGGCCGCGCTGGGGGTGAAAGTGGGCTACCACGGCGCTGACATGAGCAAACCCGCCGACATTGAAGCCATGATGGCTGCTGCCGCCGCCGAGTTTGGCCGCGTGGACATTCTGGTGAACAACGCCGGCATCCAGCACGTGGCGGCGGTGCAAGATTTCCCGGTGGAACGGTGGGACGCGGTCATTGCCATCAACCTCTCCAGTGCCTTCCACACCACCCGCCTGGCATTGCCCGCCATGCAAGCGGCTGGCTGGGGCCGGGTGATCAACGTGGCGTCGGTGCACGGGCTGGTGGGGTCGGCACAAAAGTCGGCCTACGTGGCGGCCAAACACGGCATCGTGGGCCTGACCAAGGTCACCGCACTGGAAAACGCCACCACGGGTGTGACCTGCAACGCCATTTGCCCCGGCTGGGTGCTGACCCCGCTGGTGCAAAAACAGGTGGATGCCAAAGCTGCCGCGCTGGGCATCAGCAACGAAGAAGCCAAGCGCCTGTTGCTGGCCGAAAAAGAACCGTCGCTGCAATTCACCACGCCCGAAGAGCTGGGCGAGCTGGCGGTATTTTTCTGCTCGGCGGCCGCCAACAACGTGCGCGGCGTGTCCTGGCAAATGGACGGTGGCTGGACCGCGCAATAACGCGCGCCCCCGCCCACCGCTTCACCTCAACCGCACGGTGCCGTTCACCGACAACTGCACCGTGCTGGTGCCGGCCTCCACCGGCACGGGGGCATCGCTGGCCGCCGCCATGGCGCGAGCGGCCATGGCCAGGGGCCGCACCTGGGCGCCAACGTCATCCACCGCCCCCACGTCCACCTGCACCAGCTGGTAGGCCTTGAAACCAAACGACTGCGCCACGGCCTGCGCCTTGGACTGAAAACGGGCAATGGCCTGCGCCTGCAAATCGGCCTCCAGCGCGGTGCGGGCGGTGGGGCTCAAGCCCAACGCCAGGCCTTGCAGCGTGAGGCTTTGCACCTTGCCTGCCACGGTGGTGATGCGGGCAAAGTCGCGCCCCTCCACCGCCAGGCTCACGCTGCCTTGCCAGCCGTTGGCCTTGCCGTCGCGCCCGTAGCGGGGGGACAAACTGAAATGGCCGCTGCGCAACTCAAGCTGCCCTTTCTCGGCCTGCGGCCGGGCCACGGCCAAGGCCGCGTCCAGCGCCTGCTTCAGCTGGGTTTGCACCGTTGCGGGTTCGGTGCCGTCGCGGGTGGTGGACAGCGTGAGCGTCAGCCAGTCTTGCGGCACCTCCACCGACACCGTGGCCGACAGGGCCACGCGGTTGAACAGGTCGTCCACCGGGGATTTTGTGTCTTGCGCCTGGACATTTTTTATGCCAAAAATGCCTGTAGCGCTTGCCAGTATTGCAAAGTTAACTATGGATTTTTTGACCATGGATCGTGGAAAAATGCGCATGAAACGCCTTGCGTGAAAGGTGAATGCCAGCCGGGTTTGTAACCGCTGGCGGCCATCAGACCGTTCCCAGCTGTAAGCGGGTGTTTCCAAAACCCCGCTGGTACAGGCTGTCGGCCGACCCAAAGCCACCGGCCACGCCACACAATGCGGCCTTGCTCCTTTTTGCCCCGACACTGCCACCATGTCCCACAGCCCCGACGCTTTTCCCGCCACCGCCACGGCAGTGCCTGCCGCACCCGCCACACGGCCCGACAAAATTTTGGTGGTGGACGACGATGCCCGCATCCGCGACCTGCTGCGCCGCTACCTGACGGGCGAAGGTTTTGTGGCCATCGTGGCCGACAGCGGCGCCGCCATGGACAAGGTACGCCAGCGCGAATCGGTGGACCTGATCGTGCTCGATTTGATGATGCCCGGCGAAGACGGCCTGTCCATCTGCCGCCGCCTGCGCGCTGCCAACGACCGCACCCCTGTTCTGATGCTGACCGCCAAGGGCGACGAGATGGACCGCATCGTGGGCCTGGAGCTGGGCGCTGACGACTACCTGCCCAAGCCCTTCAACCCCCGCGAACTGCTGGCCCGCATCCACGCCGTGCTGCGCCGCCGCCCGCCCGAGCTGGCACCCGGCGCCCCCTCGGACGAAGGTCTGGTGGCCTTTGGCGACTTTGTGCTCGACATGGGCCAGCGCACCCTGCGCAAACAGGGCACCGAGCTGCCGCTGACCACTGGCGAGTTCGCCATGCTCAAAGCCCTGGTCAAGCACCCCCGCGTGCCCCTGACCCGCGAGCGCCTGGCCCAGCTGGCCCGGGGCCGCGAGTTCGAAGCCTTCGACCGCAGCCTGGACGTGCAAATCAGCCGCCTGCGCAAAATGATCGAGGCCGACCCCTCTGCCCCCAAACACATCCAAACCGTGTGGGGCGTGGGCTACGTGTTTGTGCCCGACAACCAAGGCTGACCCCGCATGCGGTGGCTCGGCGCCCCCCACTGGCTGGGCAGGCTCAGCCTGTTTTGGCGCACGTTTTTGTCCCTGGCGCTGCTGCTGGCCGTCAGCGTCGTGGCATGGCTGCAAACCTTTGTGGCGCTCGAATTTGAGCCACAGGCCCTGCAACGGGCGCGGCAAGTGGCGTCTATGGTCAACCTCACCCGCACCGCCCTGCAAAACGCCGACCCCATTGCCCGCGTGTCACTCGTCAAAACCCTGGTGGACGAAGAAGGCCTGCGCATCACCCCCCGCGAGCCTGGCGACACCCACCTGGACTACGGCACCGACGCGTTCACCCGCAAAGTGGCCGCCGAACTGGCCCAGCGGCTGGGCCCCGGCACCGTGGTGGCCCGCGCCGTGAACGGCTTTGAAGGCCTGTGGGTGGGTTTCACCATGGAGCGCGAAAGCTACTGGCTGCTGCTCGACCCCCAACGCGTGGCCGCCATCCACGGGCGCACCTGGTTGATCTGGCTGAGCACGGCGGTGCTGCTGTCGCTGTTGGGCGCGGGGGTGATGGCGCGGCTCATCAACCGGCCCTTGCAGCAACTCTCGGTGGCCACGGCCCGTTTGCGCCAGGGCAACTACACCCCCAGCCTGCTGGACGAACAGGTGCCCACCGCCGAAATACGCGAAGTGAACCAGGGCTTCAACCGCATGGCCCGCGAACTGGCCCAGGTAGAGCACGACCGCGCGCTGATGCTGGCCGGTATCTCGCACGACCTGCGCACCCCCCTCGCCCGCCTGCGGCTGGAAGCCGAAATGAGCGTGCCAGACCCCCAGGCCCGCGCCGACATGGTGTTGGACATGGCGCAGATAGACGGCATCGTGGCCAAGTTTCTTGACTACGCCCGCCCCGGCCACGGCACCCGCGAGCCCACCGACGTGAGCGCCCTGCTGGCAAGCGCCGCCCAGGCCCTGGCGCAAGACGAAGGCCTGCGCATCACGGTGCAAACACCGCCCCACCTGGTGGCCCTGGCCGACCCGGTGGACCTGCTGCGCGTGGTCAACAACCTGCTGGAAAACGCCCGCCGCTACGGCAAAACCCCCGGCCAACCGCACGCCGACGCGACGCTGAGTGCCGCGCGCGAAGGACACGGCGCGCAGGCCCGCGTGCACATCACGGTGGCCGACCACGGCCCCGGTGTGAGCGCCGACACCTTGACCCGCATGACCCAGCCGTTTTTCCGCGCCGACGAAGCGCGCAGCCAGGCCAGCGGTGCGGGCCTGGGGCTGGCGGTGGTGGAAAAAATGCTGCAGCGCATGGGTGGCACGCTGGCGCTGCAAAGCCCGGTGCAGCATCCGGGGCAAAGGCCGTCCCAGCAACAAGGCCCAGGCCTGCAGGCCACCCTCAGCCTTCAGGCTGAAAAATAGGCATTAAAACAGCCTATAGCGCTTACCTGTATTGACTTTTAAGCTGCGCTTTTAAACCGTCATTACCCAGCCAGAAGCGCGACGGCCTGCGCCTCCATGCTCAGGCCCTGGCCCACCGGGCCCAGCTTTTCGGCGGTTTTGGCCTTCACATTCACCTGCCCCACCGCCACCCCCAGGCACTGCGCCACGTTGGCGCACATGGCGGGAATGTGGGGCGCCAGCTTGGGGGCCTGGGCCACCACGGTGCTGTCCAGGTTCACCAGCTCAAAGCCTGCCGCACGCACGCGGGCCATGGCTTCGGCCAGCAGCACACGCGAATCGGCCCCTTTGAAGCGGGCATCGGTGTCGGGGAAGTGGCGGCCAATGTCGCCCAGCCCCGCAGCGCCCAGCAGCGCATCGGTGATGGCGTGCAGCAACACGTCGGCATCCGAATGGCCCAGCAAACCGTGGGTGTGGGGCACCACCACGCCGCCCAAGACCAGCGCGCGGCCGGGCACCAGGGCGTGGCAGTCCCAGCCTTGGCCCACGCGAAGGCGGGGCAAGGCTGAGGGGGTGGCTGATGGGAGGGGGGTCATGCCTGTCGGCCTTTCAAAATGGCTTGGGCCAGCGCAAAGTCTGGCGGGTAGGTGAGTTTGAAGTTTTCAGCGCTGCCGGGCACCAGCTTGGGGGCCAGGCCCAGGGCTTCCATGGCGCTGGCCTCGTCAGTGATGTCGGCAAACCCGCTGGCTTCGGCCATTGCAAGAGCGCGTTGCAACAACCCAAGGCGGAACATTTGCGGGGTTTGCGCCAGCCACTTGTCGGCACGGGGCACGGTGGCGGCCACGCGGCCATCGGGGGTGGCGGTTTTCAGGGTGTCCGGCAAGGGCAAGGCCAGCAGGCCGCCCACGGCGTCGCCCAAGCAGGCGTCGATCAGCGCGTTCACCTGCGCGGGCGTGACCAGGCAGCGCGCCGCGTCGTGCACCAGCACCCAGTCGTGCGGCTGCGCGCCCTGGGCCAACAAATGGGCCAGGCCGTTGAACACGGTGTGGGCGCGGGTGGGCCCGGCGCAGGGGGCCACCGCCAGTTGCGGGCCTGCACCGTCACCACGGCGCTCAGGCCAGGCCGCCTGGGCGGTGTCGGGGCCGGTGGGGTCGTCGGCGGCCACCACCACCAGCACGGTGGTGAGCCGGGCCACCCGGGCCAGGGCGTGCAGCGTGTGGCCCAGCACCGGCAGGCCCGCCACCGGGCGGTATTGCTTGGGGGCACCCGCCCCCGCGCGCGAGCCGTTGCCGCCGCAGGGCACCAGGGCGTGAAGACGGGAAGGCAAAGAAGAAACGGGCATCACCGACACTCAAATCGTGAAAGACCCCTCAGGGCCGGACAAGGCGGGCCGGTATTGTGCAATGGGTCAGCACTGGGCACACCCTGGCCGGTGCAGCAGCGCCCCCTAAAATTGGGCATGGACCTGCCCAAGCTGCCCCCCGGTAAACGCCACACCCTCCCCCGCCCCACAGGCTCTGCCGACGCGCTGCTGCTGGCCCAACTGGGGGTCCGCGAAAAAGCCGCAGGCAAGCCCATGGCCATCGTCACGTCCGACGCGGTGGACGCCCAGCGCCTGCTGGACGAAATGGCGTTTTTTGCGCCCACGTTGCGCTGCGCCCTGTTCCCCGACTGGGAAACCCTGCCCTACGACACCTTCAGCCCCCACCAAGACCTGATTTCCGAGCGCCTGGCCACGCTGTGGCGCATCCAGCAGCACGACAAAGACACGGGGGCTGACGTGGTCATCGTGCCCGCCACCACCGCGCTGTACCGCCTGGCCCCGCCTGCGTTTCTGGCGGGCTACACCTTCCAGTTCAAGGTCAAGCAAAAGCTGGATGAAGCCAAGCTGAAAGGCCAGTTGACGCTGGCGGGCTACAACCACGTCACGCAGGTGGTCAGCCCCGGCGAATACGCCGTGCGCGGCGGGCTGATCGACCTGTTCCCCATGGGCAGCCCCGTGCCCTACCGGGTGGACCTGTTTGACGACGAAATCGACAGCATCCGCACCTTTGACCCCGACAGCCAGCGCAGCCTGTACCCCGTGCCCGAGGTGCGCCTGCTGCCCGGGCGCGAGTTCCCCATGGACGACGCGGCCCGCGCCAAATTCCGCAGCCGCTGGCGCGAGCTGCTCGACGGTGACCCCACCAAAAGCCGCATCTACAAAGACATTGGGGCAGGCGTGGCCACGGCGGGCATTGAGTACTACCTGCCGCTGTTTTTTGACGACACGGCCACCGTGTTCGACTACATCGGGGCCGATGCCACGGTGGTGCTGCACGGCGAACTGGAGCCCGCCTTCCAGCGCTTTTGGCAAGACACCAAAGACCGCCACCGCCTGCTGCAAGGCGACACCGACCGCCCCGTGTTGCCCCCCGAATCGCTGTTTCTGGGCACCGAGCAGTTTTACGCCCGAGCCAAGGCCCACGGCCAACTGGTGGTGCGACCTGCCACGGCAGATGGCGCAGATTCCATAGCTGACAATGCAAGCACATCAAGCGCCTGGGCCGAATTTGGATCACTTCCCGCTCTGACCGTGGTGCGCGGCGCCCCCGAGCCACTGCAACACCTGCAAGCCCACATCAAAGCCAGCCCCCACCGCGTGCTGGTGCTGGCCGAAAGCGATGGCCGCCGCGAAAGCCTGCTGGACTTTTTGCGCACCGGCGGCGTGTCACCCCCGGCCTTCGACAGCCTGGCCGAGTTCCAGGCCAGCGACGAAAAGGTGGGCATTGCCACCGCCGCGCTGACGGTGGGCTTTGCCTGGCACGAAGGCGGCATAGACCTGGTGACCGAGACCGAGCTGTTTGCCAGCGGCCCCACCACCCGCCGCCGCAAAAAACAGGAACAGGTGAGCGACGTGGAAGCGCTCATCAAAGACCTGAGCGAACTGAATGTGGGCGACCCCGTGGTGCACAGCGCCCACGGCATTGGCCGCTACCGGGGCCTCATCAACATGGACCTGGGCATTCAAAACCCCGACGGCACGCCCGCGCCGCAGGAGTTTTTGCACCTGGAATACGCCGACAACGCCACGCTGTACGTGCCAGTGAGCCAGCTGCAGCTCATCAGCCGCTACACCGGCGTGAGCGCCGACGAAGCCCCGCTGCACAAACTGGGCAGCGGCCAGTGGGAAAAGGCCAAGCGCAAAGCCGCCGAGCAGGTGCGCGACAGCGCGGCCGAGCTGCTGAACATCTACGCCCGCCGGGCTGCCCGCGTGGGCCACCCCTTCCGCTACAGCCCGGCCGACTACGAAACCTTTGCCACCGACTTCGGCTTTGAAGAAACCGCTGACCAAAAGGCCGCCATCCACTGCGTCATTCAAGACATGATTTCGCCCCGTCCCATGGACCGCCTGGTGTGCGGCGACGTGGGCTTTGGCAAAACCGAGGTGGCCCTGCGCGCCGCCTTCGTGGCCGTGACCGGTGGCAAACAGGTGGCCTTTTTGGCCCCCACCACGCTGCTGGCCGAGCAGCACTACCAAACGCTGGTGGACCGCTTTGCCAAATGGCCCGTGAAGATTGCCGAAATGAGCCGCTTCCGCTCGGCCAAAGAAATCACCCAGGCAGCCAAGGGCCTGGCCGACGGCACGGTGGACATTGTGGTGGGCACGCACAAACTGTTGAGCGAAAAAACCCAGTTCAAAGACCTGGGGCTGCTCATCATTGACGAAGAGCACCGTTTTGGCGTGCGCCACAAAGAGCAAATGAAGGCCATGCGCGCCGAGGTGGACGTGTTGACCCTCACCGCCACCCCCATTCCCCGCACCATGGGCATGGCGCTGGAAGGCCTGCGCGACCTGAGCGTGATTGCCACCGCCCCCCAGCGCCGCCTGGCCATCAAAACCTTTGTGCGCAGCGAAAGCCAGGGCGTCATTCGCGAGGCCGTGCTGCGCGAGCTGAAACGCGGCGGGCAGGTGTACTTCCTGCACAACGAGGTGGACACCATCGAAAACCGCCGCCAAAAGCTGGAAGCCTTTTTGCCCGAGGCCCGCATTGCCATCGCCCACGGCCAAATGCCCGAGCGCGAGCTGGAGCGTGTGATGCGCGACTTTGTGGCCCAGCGCTTCAACGTGCTGCTGTGCTCCACCATCATCGAGACCGGTATTGACGTGCCCACCGCCAACACCATCATCATGGCGCGGGCCGACAAGTTTGGCCTGGCCCAGCTGCACCAGCTGCGCGGGCGCGTGGGCCGCAGCCACCACCAAGCCTATGCGTATTTGATGGTGCCCGACATCGAAGGCCTGACCAAACAGGCCCAGCAGCGGCTGGACGCCATCCAGCAAATGGAAGAACTCGGCAGCGGTTTCTACCTGGCCATGCACGACCTGGAAATTCGCGGCGCGGGCGAGGTGCTGGGCGAAAACCAAAGCGGCAACATGCTGGAAGTGGGCTTCCAGCTGTACAACGAAATGCTCAGCGAAGCCGTGCGCAGCCTGAAAGCGGGCCAAGAGCCCGACCTGCTGAAGCCCCTGAGCGCCGCCACCGACATCAACCTGCACGCCCCCGCCCTGCTGCCCAACGACTACTGCGGCGACGTGCACCTGCGCCTGAGCTTTTACAAAAAGCTGGCCATGGCCAAACGCAACGAACAAATCGACACCCTGCTGGAAGAACTGGTGGACCGCTTCGGCAAGCTGCCCCCACAGGCCCAAACCCTGATCGACGTGCACCGCCTGCGCACCCTGAGCGAGCCCTACGGCGTGGTGAAGGTGGACGCGGCGCCGGGCGTGATCACCATCACCTTCAAAAAGAACCCGCCCGTGGACCCCATGGCCATCATCCAGATGATCCAGAAAAACCGGCACATCAAACTGGCCGGAAACGAAAAGCTGCGGATCGAACGCGAACTGCCCGAGGCGAAAGACCGCGCGCAGATGGTGCGGGATGTGTTGCGGGGGTTGGGGGCGCCGGTGGCGGGGTGAGGGCTGGGCGCGGACACTCTTTTTTTGACCGAGTTTTGGGATTGTCTTGCGAGCGGCCCTTCACCTGGCCAGAAGGTCTGTGGAGCCCCTCATAATCAAGAGTTGCCCCCCGCCAGTGCGAGATACGACCTTTCACCATGGATAAATTCTTGCTACAGCAGCAGGTGCTTGAACGGCTCGCCAAAGACCTGCGGCAAGCCGAGCAGGCAGTGCGGGCGGCCCATGAAACGGCGACTCACGAAGAGAACATCGCTGAAAACAAATACGACACTTTGGGACTCGAAGCGGCCTATCTGGCCACCGGTCAAGCTCGCCGCGCAGAGGCCATAAGCCACGCGATGGCCCATTGGCGCCAATTCCGCCCGAGCCCCTATGACGCCGGCAAAGGTATACAGCTCGGCGCATTGGTTTGCCTGGTCGATTCCGACGACAAGCAGCAACATATCTTCCTCGGCCCGGATGGGGGCAGCATGAAGTTGGTCAACGGCACTCAGCTCGTTCAGGTCATCAGCAGCGAATCCCCTTTGGGCATGGCCATGCAGGGTAAATGCGAGGGTGATGAGGTTTCGATACAAGTCGCTCTGGTTCGACGGCAGTATGAGGTGCTGCGGATTCATTGAGCCGCAGATCCAAAGCACCACACACAGGTCAAAAAACCATCACATGGTCTACATGACCCAGCAATCGCTCTTTGGGCAACTGTGCCTTGAGCCTGTCGGTGAAGTCGCGCACGTGCCGTTCGTAATCGATGTGGGTAGACGCATCCATCAAATGCTCCATGAGTACATTGGCGACCGCCAATATCTCGTCATCGGATTTTTGTGCAAGGTTCATGTGTCGATGTTGCCCGTGGCTGCGTTCAGCAGTCTGACGCGCTCAGTGAACGCCAGCCGCCCTGCTTTGCCTCCTCAGCCTCAACTGCCCGCCAGCAAGTTGCCAGCCCGTTGACCCGCCCCGCTGCGTTGGTTCACCTTTACCCCGCCAGCGATAATCCTCTCTGAGACAACGAAACCCCGAACCGCCCATGAGTGACCACTACGCAGCCCTTGGGCTTGGCAGCGATGCGTCGCTGGCTGACATCAAAAAGGCTTTTCGCCAGAAGGCCGCCCTCTTTCACCCTGACCGCAACACCGCCTCCGATGCCAGCGCCCGTTTTCGGGAGGTGCAAGAGGCGTATGACGTGTTGGCCGACTCCACCAAGCGCCAGGCTTACGACGACAACCGGCGGCGCAGCCTGCTGGACGACCCGCTGGAAACCGCCAAAGACATTTGGCACAACTACATCAAAAACGTGCTGTAAGCGCGACCTTTTTCAACACTGCACGGCATGAGCATTTCCCCTTTTTTCCACTCCCTTGGTTCGGCTTACCAGGCCGAAATGGACGACCTGACGTTTGACTCTGAGGGCAAAGACGTGTTGCGCCAGCGGCTGGCCGAGAAGCGCAAAGAGCTGACCTTTTTGCGCCAGATGATTGAAATCAGCCCCGAAATGGTGGCTGTGGTGTTCAACCAGGCGTTTCAGTTCAAGTTGTCTGCCGTGATGGAAGACCTGGTCAGCCGGGAGTCCGACGAATTGCCCGACTGGGACAGCCTGTCTGACGTGGTGGTTTTGAAGCCCTGGGCCCAGGCGTTGGCCACTGAGATTTTGAAAGAGCCCATGGGCGAGTGGCTGATGACCGTGGCCGCGGGCCTGGAATACCTCTACGCCAAACCCGGCAAACCCCTGGCCGCAGCCCGGGACGCTGACGAAGACGACAACGACGGCGACAGCGACGACACGGACGACGGGCACGACCAAGACCAGAGCGACGACCCGCTTGACGATTCGGATGACAGCGAGGGCAATGCCCGCCGCCGCGAAGAAGCTGGCCAGGACTGGATGGAAGCGCAAGGCTTTGACCGCAAAGACCACTGAACAACCGCTTGAATTGAACCGCAAGACCGACACACGAGAGCCCGCATGAATCACCTCGCCTTGATTGCCAAAACCCAAAGCCTCATTGCCTCTGGCGACATCGTGGGGGCCGAATCTGCACTGGTGGCACTGGCCGATGCCGAGGGCGACCGGGCGCTGGCGGTGGTGCTGGAGCAGTTGCCCCCGAAGGACATCCTGGCGGTGATCCGGGAATACGACAGCTCGAAAGAATCCATCATGAACCTGCTGGTCACGCCCGAGCAATTTGCACGGGCCGTGGTGCTGGAGAAGCAATACAAAGACCTGACGCACACCCACCTGCGCGGCATGGTGAACGCCACCCTCTTCCGTGAAGATGCCGACCCGGTGGCGTTCCTGGAAGCCATTGGCAACCTCGACGGCGGGGTGGACGCAGTGGCCGACTATTTCATGGAGAAATGGGGCCGCATCGAGGCGTTTGCCCGCTGCGGCAGCTTCGACACCGCTGAAGACGACGGGCAAATGCTGTCAAGGGCCGACTTGCTGGCCTCGGCTTACGCCAAGCCAGTGGTGGACCAAGACGAAGTGGCCGACCAAGACTGGATGGAGCTGGCCTGGATTCTGCGCTACCAGTGCCCAGACCTTTTCGTGGAAATGCTGCTGGTGTTGCGCGCCCGGGCACAGGCTTACCTGCGCAGCCAGGAAGACGACGAAGAGGCAGAAGAAGACGATGGCAAGGTGGACACCCGCGACACCGACCAGGGCAAGGCGACACCGGCGGCCCGCGTGTCGGACGAGGAATCGGCCATCTGATCGGCGGTGTTTATGTCCACTGTTTCGCTGTTTGACGCACGTTCGTTTTTTGAAAAAGCCCTGGTGCATGGGGTGCAACACGGCATCATTGCGCCGGAAAAAATCGAAGCCATGAACGCCGATGCACCCAAGGGCATCGTGCAAATTGCGCGCTATTTCAACAGCGAGTTTTTGCGCCCGGAGCTGGAAAAGGCCAAAGACCGCATGGTGAACCTGATCAGCCTGTACCTGGAGCACAGCACCGGCGGTGACCTGCAGCAAGCGGCCGAGTCGCTGCGCGACCACTCGTTTCTGTCGCGCTCAAAAGGGGGCTCAGACATGCTGAAAGCGCTGATTGCCATGCCGCAAAACACCCATTTCGGCATGAACGAAGGGGGCGGGTTCACCAACAACCACATTCCCCAGCTGGCCACTTGGGCCTTGCGCCCCCTGACCGACTACCAACTGGAGCTGGCACAGCGCAGCCAAGTGGCGCTGGTGCTGGACGCGGCCATCTGGCTGGCCCAGACGCTGGGGCTGGAAGCCGATGACCTGAGCGAAGCGGGCCCGGACGCCGAAGCGGTGATTCGCACCGTGCTGCTGGTGTCTGCCCTCAAACGCACCCAAATGCCCGACTGGGTGGCTTTTGAAAAAATGGTGCTCGACCTGCGGAAAAAACATGCCGCGCAGCCCCTGAACATGCCCCTGCCCAAAAAGCTGCCCGAACACCTGAAACCCACGGTGGAGGCCTTGCGCCAATCGGTGTTGAGCGACCTGCCCAGAATGCTGGACGCCCAAGTGGCCCCGCGCAAGTTGTTTGGCCACACACCCGCGTTCATGGGCCGGTATTTCTGGGTGGAAGACATGGTCAGTGAGGTGGACGATTTCGACCGCTCGGCCTCGAAAGCGTGGCAGAAAGTCACCGGGGGGCACCAGGACGACAGCTCGCTGTTGACGCTCTTTTTGTGTGTGGCGGCAGGTGCCGCACCCAAAACACTGCTGACCGAAAAAGGGGCCACGGCATTGGTGCGCAAAATCCGAAAAACCGGCTTGAAACCCGAGCTGGTGGGCCCTTACATCGACAACCACGCGCCTGCGCAGCACCAGGACGACTACCGCAGCCTGTGGCACCACTTCATTGAAGACGCGCTGCCCACACTGAAAAGCGACCACATCCACGCGCTGACAGACGCTGTCGCCCTGCTGCGGCGCGAGTGCCACGTCGCCGATTGAGGCGGGGGTGCTCCGGGCATCTGTGGGCCAACCGTGGAAAATGGGGGCATCAACCGTCCCTATTCTTGAACAAAACATGAGCACTGTGACCACATTCGCCCCCGGCCTGGACATTCAAGGGTTCAAGCCACCGCTGCGCCTGACCGATTTCAAACTGGTGGCGTTTGACATGGACTCCACCCTGATCAACATCGAGTGTGTGGACGAAATAGCCGATGCCGCTGGCCGCAAGGCCGAGGTGGCCGCCATCACCGAAGCCGCCATGCGCGGCGAAATCACCGACTACAAAGACAGCCTGCGCCGCCGCGTGGCGCTGCTCAAAGGCGTGACCGTGGCACACATGGAGCAGGTGTACACCCAGCGCCTGCAGCTGAACCCTGGTGCTGAAAAGTTGGTGGCGGCGTGCAAAGCCGCCGGGCTGACGGTGCTGCTGGTGTCGGGCGGGTTCACGTTTTTCACCGACCGCATCAAAGCCCGGCTGGGCATGGACTTTGCCCGCTCCAACGTGCTGGAGGCCGAAAACGGCGTGCTCACCGGCCGCCTGGTGGACCAACCCTGGGGAGACATTTGCGACGGCGCCGAAAAACGCCGCACCCTGCTGGAAGTGGCCACGCTGATGGGCATCACCCCCGCGCAGTGTTTGGCCGTGGGCGACGGCGCCAACGATTTGCCGATGATGAAAGCCTGCTCTGACGCAGGCGGCCTGTCAGTGGCCTACCACGCCAAGCCGTCGGTGCGGGCTCAGGCTCTGGTGGCCATCAACGAAGGTGGGCTGGACCGCTTGCTGGAAGTGGTGCGTTGACCCATTTTCAAGCTTTTTTGGCACGCATCGCTTGCTGGTATTGGGTTTTTAGCTACTTTTTTCCACCTGGCCACACGAACATGCTGGCCCCCACCGCAATCAGCACCGCGGGCCACCAGGTGGCAATGATTTCGCGCATGCTGACGTTGATCAACCCCAGGTTGGACAGCAGGAAGTAGCTGCCCAACAACATCAGCGCAATGGCTGCGATGTTTCCACGCATGGCGGTTCCTTATAAAGCGGCAGCCAGGCGGCCCACGCCGTCCACAATTTTGTCCACACCCACCGTGGCAAAACTCAGGCGCAGGGTGGCGTGGTCGGGGTTGCTGGCGAAAAACGGGGTGCCGGGCACAAAGGCCACGCCTTGGTCGATGGCGCGTTTGGCAAAGTCGGCGCCATTGGCCACTTTGCCACCCGCACCCGTCAAGCGTGCCCACACAAACAGGCCGCCCTGGGGCTGCACGAACTCGATGGCATTGCCCAAGTCGCGGCGCAGGGTGTCGCCCATGGTTTGTGCGCGCTCGGCGTACACCTTGCGCACCTTGTCCAGCGTGGCGGGCATGCGCCCGGCCTTCAGGTACTGCGCGGCGGTGGCTTGGGCAAAGGTGCTGGTGTGTGCGTCGGAAAACTGCTTGCACATGGTGGCCTTGGCCAGCAGCTCGGGCGGGGCAATCATCCAGCCCACGCGCAGACCGGGGGACAACACCTTGCTCAAAGAACCGCAGTGGGCCAGCCGCTCGCGGCTGCCGGGCACGCTGCCGCTCAGGGCCAGCAGGCTGGGGGGCGGGGCTTCGCCGAAGTACAGGTCGCCATAAGGGTCGTCTTCCACCACCAGGGTGTTGTATTTCACGGCCAGCTCCAGCACCTTTTTGCGGCGCTCCAGGCTGAGGGTGGCCCCGCTGGGGTTGCCAAAGGTGGGAATGAGGTACACCAGTTTGGGTTTGTGTTCGGCCATCAGGGCTTCCAGCGCGTCGGTCAACACGCCATGGCCGTCCACGGGTGCGGTGATGAGTTCGGCGCCGTACAGGCGGAAGCACTGGATGGTGGCCAGGAACGTGGGGCCTTCCACAATGACCTTGTCGCCGGGCGAAATCATGGTTTTGCCCAACAGGTCCAGCGCCTGCTGGCTGCCGGTGGTGACGATGAGCTGGTCGGCCGCCACCGTGGCGCCTTTGGCCCGCATGAAGCCGGCCAGTTCTTCACGCAAGGGGTTGTAGCCCTCGGTCGCTCCGTATTGCAGGGCGGCACCGGGGTCTTGCGTGAGGGCGGCGTTGGTGGCTTCGCGGATGCCCTCCACGTCAAACAAGGCAGCGTCAGGGAAGCCCCCGGCAAAGCTGATGATGCCGGGCTTGCCCAGCAGCTTGAACAGCTCTCGGATGGCGGACGTTTCAACGTTGTTCAGTCGGTCGGCAAACTGCATGGCGGTTCTTTCTTGGCAAATGTGGGGGGCTTTTTTTTGCGACACTGCGGCCCATGAAGAAAGAGCATATCGCAGCGTTTTTCGCCACCCTCAAAGCGGCCAATCCGCAACCCGTGACGGAGCTGGAATACACCAGCGTTTTCGAGTTGCTGACCGCTGTGCTGCTGTCGGCCCAGGCCACCGACGTGGGCGTGAACAAAGCCACACGCGGCCTGTTTGCCGTGGCCAACACCCCGGCCAAAATGCTGGCACTGGGGCTGGAGGGACTGGAAGCACACATCAAGACCATTGGTCTGTACCACAGCAAGGCCAAACACCTGCTGCAAACCTGCCAGATGCTGCTGGAGCAACACGGCGGCCAGGTGCCCCGCACCCGCGAGGCACTGGAGGCCCTGCCGGGTGTGGGCCGCAAAACCGCCAACGTGGTGCTCAACAGCGCGTTTGGCGAGCCCACCATGGCGGTGGACACACACATCTTTCGCGTGGGCAACCGCACCGGCCTGGCACCGGGCAAAACACCGCTGGCGGTGGAACTGAAGCTGATCAAGCACGTGCCACCCGAGTACCGTGTGGATGCACACCATTGGCTGATTTTGCACGGGCGCTATGTGTGCAAGGCACGGCAACCGCTGTGCGGTATGTGCCAAGTGAGCGTTTTTTGCAAAAGTGCACCGCGCAAACAAACCTAGAATGCCCGAACTGCGTTTTACCCCTGCCCCACTCCTTTGCCATGCGCCTATTGCACTCTCTGTCTGACGTTGCCCCGCGCATGAAAGCTTCGGCAATTGGAATGGTGATGGCTGCGCTGTGTACAACAGCCGCAACCGGCTGGGCACAGGATCTGAAGCTTTCGGAGGTGCTGGCCCAGCAGACTGACGAAGCCGTGGTTCAACTGCTGCAAGACCTGGCCAATGACCAGCGCGCCCGCGCCAGCACAGTGCCAGCACCGCAAACGGACACCGCAACACCAACGCCCGTCCCAGAAGCCGCCCCGGTGCTGATGTGGGCAAAAGACCTGCCCTCCCCCCCTCTCACCGGCATGCCGCCGAAGTCTGTCGCCGTGGCAACCGAGAACACAACGAACGCAAGCCGCGACGGCCTCCCCCCTTTGGGGGTGGGCGACCAGATCACCATAGCGGTGTTTGGCCAGCCGGATTTGTCAGCCGAAGTGACCGTGGGCGAGTCAGGCGCGATCATGGTGCCGCTGATCGGCACATTGAACGTGTTGAACCTGTCAGCCGCGCAGCTGGAAAGCCTGGTGGCGGCCCGATTGAAAGACGGTGGATACCTGCAAAACCCTGGGGTGTCGGTACAAATTCGGCAATTGCGCAGCCAGTTGGTGTCGGTCATTGGTGAAGTGCAGCGCCCAGGCCGTTACCCCATTCAAGGGCGGATGACTGTGCTGGAAGCCTTGGCAACCGCAGGCGGTCTGACGCAACGAGCAGACAAAACCATTGTGCTGCTGCGCAAACCTGCCTCCAACAAAGGTGCCGAGAGCCCACGTGAGGAAATCAGCATCCAACTGGAAACGGCAGGCAGGCCGTTTGGGGATCGGCTGGATGCGCCGCTGTTGAACGACGATGTGGTGTTCGTTGGCGTGCAGAAATTGTTTTACATCCATGGAGAGGTGCGCCGTCCCGGGGCCTACCCCATGGAAATGGGAATGAACATCATGAAAGCCCTGTCCCTCAGTGGCGGGGTGAGCGAACGAGGCTCTGACCGGCGCATCAAAATCCACCGGCTGGATGCAAACAAAGTGCCCCAGGAATTGAAAGCTGCCCCCACCACGCCCCTCCAGCCTGACGACGTGATTCACGTTGACGAGCGGCTGTTCTGATCCGCCAAGGCAACCCACGTCCATGCACAACTCAACCAATGACCCGGGCATCTCACTGGTGCAAATCGGGGCCATGCTGGCCGCCCGAAAAGGCCTGATCGCTGGGGTGGCCGTGGCCACCATCGGAGCCGCCATCGCAGCCGGGGTGCTGCTGCCCAAAACCTACACAGCCACAGCCGAGGTTTACATCGAATACAGGGGAAGCGATCCGATCCTGGGCAGGCAGTTCTCGGCCATGCAAGATGAAAGCTACATGGTCACGCAGGTTGACATCATCAAAAGCGACGATGTGGCGCGTTACGTGATCGACACCACTGGCGCGATGGACACGCAGGTAACCCGAGAGGCCGTGAAGCAAAAAGGTGAGTCCATCCTGCGCAACGGACTGATGCGCGCCATCAGCACCGACCTGCAAGTCACGCCCAAGCGCAACAGCCGCGTGTTGGACTTGCAGTTCTCGTCCAAAGACCCGGTATTTGCACGCGACGCGCTCAACGCGGTGATCAAAGGGTACATGGAGGTCAACAACAAAATACACGCCACGCCGGCCAAACAGCGTCAAGAGCAATACAGCGGTCAACTGGTGGCGCTCCAAATGGAAGTGGACCGCATACAGCGCGAAATCACGGCCTACCAGCAACAAGAAGGCATCGTGGACTCCGACGAACGCATGGACACAGGCTCTCGCCAATTCAGCGACCTGAATTCGCGTTTGCTTGCCATTCAAGCCGCGCAATCGGAAGCCACCACGCGCAAACGGTCTATCCAGGCACTGCTGGCCAGCGGAACGCGGGCGTATGACATCCCCGAGATTTCCCGCCAAGAAGGCGTACGCGATGTGAAGTTGCGCCTGATTGACGTTGAAGGCCGCTTATCGGAAGCATCCGGCGTGTTGGGGGCCAATCACCCCAGATACCGGTCGCTTGAGGCAGACCGGATTGCCTTGCTGGCCCAGCTGGAGAGGGCATCAAGCAGCGCAATGCGGTCCATCGAACAAGAGGAAAAACGTTTTGCCGAACAGGTCGTGCGGTTGCAGGCCGAAATCAAAAACCGCCAGGGACAACTGCTGGAGATGAAAAAACACCGGGACGTGATCGCGTCTTACCAGCGCCAACTGGCCAGCGCACAGCAAATTTACAACTCAGCCGTGGCTCGTTACGACGAAATACTGATCCAGAGCAACGTCAGCAGCCCGACCATTGCCGTGCTTCAGTGGGCAGAAAAGCCCGTGCGGCACTCGAAACCCAATGTGGTGAACAACGTGCTGGTGAGCATTCCCGGGGGCGTTGTGCTGGGACTGATTCTGGCCTTGTTGCTGGAGCTCACCTATCGGCGGGTGCGGTGCGTGGAAGACCTCAAGGCCAGTTTGCCCGTGCCGGTGTTGGGAGAACTTTGATGTCCGATTCCCATTCCTCCGATCGCAAATCACCAATGTCCAACTCGCCGTTTTTTGACAATGGGGAGGGACAGACCGGGTTCGGTTTGAGCCAATTTGAAGACAGCACGCAATTCCTGGACATCGATCTCAGCAACCCGGCCCTCGCCCCCAACGCGGGAGATTCAGCGGGCCGAATGGGTCAGGCGTTCGTGAATGCGCGCAAGCTGACACAAGACGACGTCACTCGAATTGTCCAGTTGCAGCGGAAAAAACGCATCCGCTTTGGCCAGGCCGCCATCAACCTGGGCCTGCTGACGGAAGAAGACGTACACGAAGTACTGGCCCAGCAATTCAACTACCAAACCAGCGCCAAACACGGCCAAGGCAGTCGAAAGAAAATCAGCACTCGCCTGTTGATTGCGCACAGCCCTCACAGCGCAGAAGCGGAGGCCATTCGACGGTTTCGTGCAGAAATTGTGTTGCGTGCGGGTGATCAAGACCAAGCGTGCCTGGTTTTTGCGTTGGTCAGCCCGAACACGCTGGAAGGGAAAAGCCACTTGGCGGCCAGTCTGGCCATTGCCTTTGCGCAACTCAACCTGAAAACACTGTTGATAGACGCCAACCTGCGCAAACCCGCGCAGCATCAATTTTTTGACCTTTCGAACAAAACCGGTTTGTCCACCATGCTGGCAGGGCGAACGCTGCCCACGCTGGATATGTCTCACACGGTCAACAGCCACCTGAATGTGATCACGGCAGGCCCCAAGCCCCCGAACCCGAGTGAAATTCTGACGGCGCCCAGCCTTTCTGAATTGATCGAAAAATTCACGGCAGACATGAAGATCATCATCATCGACACGCCCCCCAGCCGGGTGGGGTCTGATGCCCAAATCATTGCCCCTCAGGCAGGAAACGTTGTTTTGGTTTCTCGCAAGGACAGCACCACCGCGGACGATTTGCGGAAAACCTACCAAGACATGGAGACGGCTTCCGCACGGGTTTTGGGTTCTTTTTTCAACACGGTTCCCCAGAGAACGGCCCCCTCTGCGGGCAGAGTCAAGCTGTTGCTGGAACGCTGGGGTATCAGGCCTTTGCAAAAAGATTAAACGCGCTTGTGCTGTCAACTGCCAATTTTTCACTGCGCTGCATCGCCCTGCTCATGCTTGTGTTGGGCGTGTGCCACGCACAAGGCCAACAGATGCGGCCTTTCGTGGCCCAATGGGGGAAGTTCACAGGCGCGGCCGACCACAGTTCACTGAACCAACCTGTCACGGCGGCAGACAGAATCACCGTGCAAGGGCCGCACTTCATGCGAGCAGGCCCAGATTTGCGTCCAGGTACCGCTGACGACACGAGGGTGCGGTTGTTTGGCATAAACCTGTCGCACGAAGCAGCCTTTCCATCGGTTGAGCGTGCAACCGAGGTAGCAGCCACCCTGCGCAGCATGGGCTTCAATGCGGTGCGGCTGCACCACATGGACACACGGCCCTCGGCAGACCCGCAGGTGTTTCGCAGCACCCTGACCACCGGCCCCTATCCCACCCTGCACACGGGTGCGATTGAGCGGTTGCGGCACTTCATCACCGCGCTGCGCAAAGAAGGTCTGTATGTCAACCTGAATCTGATGGTGGGCTACGCCTTCAGGCCTGCCACCGACGGCGTGCCGGCACTGGACGCATCAGGCACGCCCCCAAGCTACGCATCGCCGGTGCACACCTTTCACCCCAAATTGGTGGAATTGCAAGTGAACCACGCCCGGCAATTGATCTCCGCCTTGCGGCTGAAAACAGCACCCAACTTGGCTCAAGTGGAAATCATGAACGAATCGTCGCTGGCAGCAGCGTGGTTGCATTGGGACCCCAACGTCTGGCGCGACCAGATCTCTGGCCCATACGCCCGTGAATTGACCGCCCAATGGCAAACATGGGTGATACAGCGTCACGGCTCATGGGACACCGCTTGCCAAGCGTGGCGAACCTGTGGATCGGAGGACAAGGCCATGCCCACGCCTGCCCAAGCCGAGGCCCTGCAACACGGCTTGCCCAGCGGGCAACTGATCAAACTCAAGACCCTGGCCACCACCTGGTGGGGCAAAGCCCGCGCTGCGCTGGGAGCCCAGCCCGCACATCCGCCTGCCACAGTGGTCCACCCCAAGGTCGTGGATGCCCTGCACTTTGTGGCAGAGGTGGACCGCCGGTTCATGAACCGACTGAAAGCCGTGGTGAAAGAAGAAACCCACGCACAAATGCCCGTGACCGGAACTCAGATCAACTTCGGTGCGCCATTGAGCTTTGCCTCACACGCGCAAATGGACTACGTTGACGCGCACTACTACCTGGACCATCCGGAGTTCCCCGGGTCTAGCTGGTCGGATACCCATTGGCGGATTCGCAACGAATCCATGGCCCGCGCGGGGCTGGACAGTTTGCTGGAACTGGCTTTCTTTCGGGACTTCAACCGCCCGTTTGTGGTGAGTGAGTTCAACCAACCACACCCTAACACCCACAGCTACGAGGTGCTGCCATTGATGGCAGCCGTGGCCGCGCAACAAGATTGGGACGGCCTGTACTTTTTTGATTACACCGACGGACACACCGACCGCCACACGCCGCACAATTTCAACCTGCAAGGGGACTGGACCAAGGCCAGCGTCATTGGCTTGTCTGCCCGAATGTTCCGCACACCGTCCCTGCCACCTCTGCGCGCCATCCACACCGCAGCGCCGAGCCCCGAATCGTGGTGGTCTTCTGCTGCAACGGACCGACGCCCTGACAACTGGCAGCGGCAACTCACGCAGCGACAAGGCATGGCTTTGAGCACCGCGCTGTCACACCGGGTAGGGTACACCCCGAACACCCAGCCTGCAGAAACCCTTGGCTCCGGCGGTGAGTCGGTGTTCAGGCAATCTGAAGAAAGAGCGATTCACCTCACCTCCCTTCTGGTCAGTGGTGTGTTCGGTGAAACCCAACCGGGGCAAGCCTTGAAAACCAACCGTTTGACGGTGGAAGACCCCTCTCAAAGACCTGGCCGCTCATTGGGCGTGTTGGTGCACAGCTTGGATGCCCTGCCATTGGGCGAGAGCAAGCATCTGTTGATCTCGGTACCGGCTTTGGTGTCTGGCTCCTTGGCTGGCAGCACACCGCCGCGCCCCCAACGGTTGGTACCGTACCAAGGCGACCGGACTTGGTGGACGCTTGAGCCGCCTCTACACCCTCCCACACAGGTGTCGTCCAGCCGCACAGCGGTGCCGCCGCTGTGGGTATCGAGTGAGCCACTGCGCATTCGCCTGGAACACCCGAATACCGGTTTGACCGTGTTCCCATTGGAGCCCAGTGGAAAGCGGCTGCCAGCCCTGGGCGCCAACCGCGTCACCCGGATCGGCCACCAATGGGTACTGGACATCAACCAGGGCAACGATCCCACCGCCTTGTGGTTCGAGCTTGTGTTGCCTTGAAAGCAGGTCTCATGAAAGCCTCCCATTTGTGGCAGCCCACAGCCCTGGTCTGTGTTTTGGCGACATGTCCTGTGGCCCAGGCCAGTGTTGACTTGGCCTTGCAACTGGACACCTCGTGGGGCCACAACAACAACCTCTTTCGCAACGATGCCACGCAAAGCCCCGGTGCCACCGGCTCCATCGTGCGGCCGGCGACATCCAGCAACCTACAGGGACACGGACTGGTGCTGACTGCAGGTGTTCCACTCGGAATGCCCGAAACGCGGCTCGTGCTGTCCAGCACATTGACCACCCAGCGGTTCAGCGCAGCCACGGCGTTGAACCACACGGCACACCTGCATTCTGCGCGCTTGCCGTGGCGGTACACCGAGTTATGGGAGGGTGAAGTGTCTGCAGGCAGCGCTGAAACAGCGTACCCGGTGGACGATTTTTACACCGACCTGGATACCGTGAAACGCCGCTGGCTCAACGCGGTGGTGCGCTTGAAACCCACCCCCGACCTGGCGTTGCCGGTGCAAATCACCTCAACTGCCGCACGGCACGCAGACCAGTTGGCACATGGGTCATTGGACGACGAGGTGACAAGCGCATCGGCATCGGTGTTGTACCAGTCTCCACTGGGCAACACCGCACAGCTGGGTTTGACAGGACGCCAAATTGCCTTCCCCCACCGGATCAATTCGAGCAGTTCAAGGCCCCATGAGGAGCACGAGCGCGATGCATTTGTCGAACTGCTGTGGGTGCAAAATCCACAGACCCGGCTGAATTTCCGCTGGGCCACCCGATTGAAAACGGCGCCCGACGGACAATTTGCCCCTTCGCGCCAAAACCTGTTCCGGTTGACCGCCAGCCATACGTTGTCGCCGTACACAAGACTGGAAGCTCAGGCCTGGCGACAACCTTACCAAAACACAGACGCGCAAGCCAATTACGGCATTGCCAAGGGGCACGGGATTGGACTGGTGTGGACGCCTTCACACAAGGTATCGGTCCGCACGACCTGGCAAACAGATGCACAACGGGACTTGGCACTTGTCAGCGGCGCAACAAGCCTTGCACTGAATCCCACCACGCAGCGCACGTTGGCGCGTGCCGATTATCAATGGGAGAGGGGTTTTACCGCCTTTGTGACGGTTGCCCATGAAAACCGCGTGCGTCGTTCACAAGACACAGCACGCCAAACCACCTGGCAAGTGGGGGTGGAGTATCGCTACGAAAACCTGCCTGGTGCGGCACAACGCTCACAGCCCGCAACGATTCCTGCGCCCTGAGCGGGTGACAGCACCATCGCCCCTCAGGCGTCAATCACGGTCGGAGCGGTTCCAGTCTTTTTCGCGTTTGACCACAAATCGACCATAAATACCCAATTTGGTCAGCACAAAGCGGGGAATTTGAAGCAACTCTGCGGGCGTGAGAATGCCCCGGCCCCAATTCGACCAGGCACGCACCACCGCGCCACTCAGCAGCAGCAAAAGAAAAGTGGCCCACTCGGCAAACCAGAATGCATCACTGCTGAACAACGCCAATCCCCACTCCAACGCGGCCATCAAGAAAACCAGCAACACCAGCAAGCTCAACGGTGGCACCAACATGTCGAGCGCCAACGCCAGACTCCGGCCATTGCGGGTGCGCAAAGCGTGCACGAACAAGGCGGGCACTTCTGTGAAGATCATCCCCAAATGGCCGTGCTCCCATCGGCGGCTTTGCACCGAGCGAGAAGTGGTGGACGAAGGAAAGAAGCTGTCCACCCTTACCTGCGGCAGAAAACGCACGCGCACCCCGGACTTGGCCAAATCGGTGGTGAGCCTAAGGTCTTCAACCAAATGGCCACTGGCAAGATTGAAGCGGCTGAGCACGGTCCATGGAAATGCCATGCCCGACCCAAGCAATTGGCATTGGCCCGTGAGCCGCCCCCAACCCAATGGGCGAACCAGGGTTTTGACCAGCCACGCAAATTCCGAAACCTTCGCACTGACCGATGCGCCCTCTTTCGCATGCATCAAGTACGCACTTTGGATGGGATGCCCTGCGTGGAAACACGCAGAGGCCAGCTCCGCAACGCCATCGGCCGATACCGTGCAATCGGCATCAAGCACAACGACCACATCGGGTGGACATTGAGCCAAGTGATCCAGCCCAAACTGGAGCGCATAACCTTTGCCACGCTCCGTGAGCGAGCTTCGCTCTGCCACTTCCACGCCCATCAGGCGGCAAAGCTGCGCCGTGCCATCGGTGCAGTTGTCAGCCACCACCAAAATGCGGCCACGCAACGCTTTGCCTTCGGCCAGAAGAGGTCTCAGGGTGTCGGCGATCACCTGTTCTTCATTGTGGGCAGGTATCAGCACAGCCCAAGAAAAAGAGGCCTTGGGTGAAACGGATTGGGAAGTTGCGTCAGAGGTCCGTGTGCTTCGTGCCGCAAAAATCTGGACGACGAATACCAATACAGGCACGCTGAACAACAACAGAAGCAGCACCGAGCCGAACTGTATTAAAACGGTCACACATATCCTTTGAATTTTAATTCTGCATCAGCATGTTCAAGCTGTATGCAGGCCGCCTGGGTCATCATCATCGATAGAAACAAAAGCACTTGCAAGAATGACGTCACTTTCAACGCTGTACTTTCCGAAAAATTGGAAATCAAAAATATCAGCAACAAGGCAATATGCAAGGCGGCATGAGGGCGGAAATGATGAAAAATTGAAATTAAATTCCTGACGTGATTCAGCAACATTCCAACAAACAAAGCAACACCAACCAACCCCAATTCATTCAGCACTTCCAAATAACCATTGTGAGCCGTTGGAACAGACCACTGAAGCGCATCCGAAATGAACTGGGATGGGCCTCCCTGGCCAAGCCAGAATGACGCAAAACCAGTGCCAAAAAGCCAATGCTGCCCAATTGATTGCCACACAAGGACCCATATATCAGCGCGCCCCGTCAAATCTGAAGATTTTCCAAACAAACTTGAAAATGGGCCTGCAACATCGGAAAATGACAGCACCCGATTGGCCCAAAAAAAGAAAATCAAATTTGCGGAAACAAACAAGGTGGCTGCAATCAATGAAACCCTGACAAAAAGCAGCGATGTGCGTATGCGGTCCTTGTACAACAAAAAATAAAGGAGTGAAGAAATCAATCCAAAAAACAGACTGCTGGAACTTCGAGAGCCCAACAAGCACGTCACGATCAACGCCAGCAAGAACAAAGAAACCACCGGCTTTTGAACTGTGGTTGTTTGAACATACAACCAAAACAAAAAAGTCACGCCAGAGGCAATTCCCAGCGCGTTCTTTTGCTCCAATATGCCTCGCCACGATCCTTCAATACCGATCACACTTTCCTTCCCTTGTACCGGATCGATGATCACGATCAAGACGGACAACACCAGCACCGTCGCCAGCAAATAAAAACCGTACTCAAATACGCGCTGAGTGTTTTTCAAGAAATAAATGCTGATCACGTAACACACCAGCAAGACGCCAAAAAATTGCACCACTTGGCGAAAGGCATTGACCGGCGCAGGGCTCCAAAGCACGGAAAGCGCCGCAAAAACCAAAAGCATCCAGAGAAAAATATTTCCCCACAAAAAATACCTCAGGTATTCAAATTTTTTCTTCCACGCCAAAAAGAACGCAAGCGCGAAAAGTGAAACCCATTGCAGCTTCCGAACAATCGAGCCCTTGGACATATCCGATGCCGCATCAAAGTCCCAGGACAAGCCTGTGGGCAATACCGAAAATAGCAGCGTCAGCAACAACAACCCAATGACCCATTTTCTGTATGCCAGTTCAGGCAAAAACTGGGCCGTGTCGTTTTCTTTCCCGAAATTTGTCGAGATTGCGGAATTCATCACAATCACGCTTTCGCACCGCTGAGCGCCATGGATCGCAAGCGATTGGGCAACAATTTGCCCCAAATGACAGCGGCCTCCAACAACTCGGAAGCCATCAGGCACACCACCACGGATTCAATGCCCCATATGGCAGGCAAAGTCAGCAAGAGTGTGCACTGAAGCCCCAAAGAGGCCACGTTCATTTTCAACAGGATCAGGAAATCGCCAAACCCCACCATCAGCACTGTTCCCACAAATTTAACGGCATACACCAGCAGGTAGGCCGTCCAAATAAGCAACAATTGTGAAAAGTAAATGTATTTACCTGAAGACACCAATCTCGAAACAGGTTCATACAGAAGGTACAGCCCCCCCAAATAGAGCGCCATGGGAACCAGGATGACGCTGGCAGATTTTCCCAAAAATGGCAAAAATGCATCCGGCTGTCCGCGCATGATCAATTGGGCGACATCGGAACGCGCCATTTGTTGCCATGCAACGGTCAGCAAGGTCACAGGCATCAACAGCAAACGCGAAGCGTTCAGTTCAGCGGTGGCTTCCAAACCCAGTTGGAAACCTGCCACATAGAGATAAAGGCTGTTGCCCAGCCACCCCATGGCTAAACCCGGCAGCGCCCAGCGGGTAATGCCCCAGCATTCGCGCCAGGCAGCCATCCAGGCATCCCAGCGAAATTCGCCCCGTCGCGTGGCTGCGGGCGTGATGGCCAGCGCCGCCATATTCGCCAAGGTCAGCACCGCAAAAACAGACACAAGGGAAACCGTGCAGGTCAGATGCACGGCCACGCCACCCGCAAGGGCGAGGCCCACAAACAGCCCATCCAGCTTCAGCACCTCGACAGCACGTTGATCCAGGTACCACAACACGCGCTTGAAATCCCGAAACGCCAAAGACCCCACATAGGTGACAAAAGCCAATGCCACCGGCCAACGCTCGCTGGTCAGAAGCACATCCCCCTGCAAACCCAAAGCCAACCCGCCTCCCAGAACAGCCAGCAAAAAAGCCAACGAGCGTGCAACGCTTTGCGCCATGGCCACCTTCGGGGCCATCACTTCGGGGGAATGGCGGGAGCTCAGATTCGTCAGGGCGTGGCCAATCAGCGCATCCACCACGCCGCAAAACAAGACGCCTACCGCAAACAACTGGACATACAAACCATATGCCCCCTTCGTTAGCGCAGAAATCAGGTAAATACCGACCGAAAAATTGAGCCCGCTGAGCAAGGCTTGGTCTAGCACAGCGGCGATGGAACGCTTGATCATGAAACGGTCACCGCTCCCCAAGCGCGCATCAAACGCGCGACGCCACGGGGGTCGAAGACAGTGTGGCCAAAATGCGCCCTGCGGCCATGCCATCCCCGTAAGGATTGACCACCTGAGCCATGCGATTGAGTTCGACCTTGTCTGTCATCAAACGCGTGACCTCTTCCACGATTCTCAGCGGGTCCATGCCCACCAATTTGGCGGCCCCCGCCTGCATGGCCTCGGGGCGTTCGGTGCTGTCTCGCAGCACCAGAACGGGTTTGCCCAACGATGGCGCCTCTTCCTGCACCCCACCTGAATCGGTCAAGATGAACGTGGCGGCGGCCATGGCCTGCACAAACGCGGCGTAGTCCAGTGGGTCAGACAAATGAATGCGCGGGTGCCCCCCGAGCGCAGGCATCACCACTTCGCGCACCTTGGGGCTCAGGTGCACGGGAAAATTCACACGCAGCGTGGGAAAAGTGTCCAACAGCTGCAACACGGCCGCGCACAGGTGGCGCATGGGCTCCCCGTGGTTTTCACGGCGGTGGGCCGTCACCAGCATTTCCACCCCTGGAAGGGGGGCGCTGCCTTGTGCCAGCGCATCGAGCTTGGCCTTCGTCCAAAGCAATGCGTCGATGCCGGTGTTGCCGGTTACGGTGATGTCGGTGGGTGCAATGCCTTCTCGCAGCAGGTTCGCCCGAGCGCCCTCCGTCGGCGGAAAATGCAATGTAGACAGATGGCCTGTCATCACCCGGTTGGCTTCTTCCGGGTAGGGGCTGTAGCGGTCATGGGTGCGCAATCCGGCTTCCACGTGGGCCACCGGAATCTTGTTGTAAAAAGCCGCCAACGCACCGGCAAACGTGGTGGTGGTGTCACCCTGCACCACCACCCAGTCGGGTTGGGCACTTTTCAGCCAATCGTTGATGCCAGACAGGCTGGCCATGGTGATGTGGGCCAAATCCTGGTTGGCTCGCATGATGTCCAGCGAGACCGTGGGCTGCAGGCCAAACCAGTCGAGCATGGACGCCAGCATCTCTTTGTGCTGGCCTGTGCTCACCACATCCACTTTGAAACGGTGGGGTTGCTGGGCTGCTGCCAGCACCAGTGGGGCCAACTTCACGGCTTCGGGCCGGGTGCCCATCACCACGGCGAGATGAAGAGGGCGGGTGTTTTCAGACAAATTCAATTCAGCGACTCCTGAAGCGGGGAAACAGCAACGCTCTGAACAGCAACCACACAAATTGGGTGTTTGTCACCAGGTAACGCTGCCACAAACGGCCGGGCTCTTGTACCAACCGGTAAAACCATTCCATGCCCACCGCCTGGATCCACTGCGGCGCACGTTTGCGCAATCCGGCCAGCACATCGAAACTGCCCCCGACACCAATGGCCAGCTTCACCCCCAGATGGGGCCATTGGGCCTCGATGAATTCCTCTTGCCGGGGCACACCCATGCCCACCAGCAAGATGCTGGCGCCACTGGCGGCCACGTCAGCGGCCCGCTGGGCCGCGTCGGCAGCAGAAAAGTAGCCATTGGCGTGGCCAATGGACAAATGCGGGTATTGGGCTTTCAGTTTCAGAATCAAGGCGTCCAACACCGGTTGGGAGGCCCCCAAAAAATACACCCCAATGCCGCGTGATTGGGCTTCAGCACAAAGCTGCTCCACCAAATCCACGCCCGTCACGCGCTCTGGCAGTGGGGTGCCGAACCACCGACTGGCCCACACCAGGGGTTGCCCATCTGCCACGGTCCAGGTGGCCCGGTCCACAAAACCCTGAAGCGCCGGACTGTCGCGCATCATCATCAGAATGGACACGTTCACCGTGGCCAACCACCCCGATTTGCCTGAGTCCATGTCGGCAAACAATTTTTGGGTGCACCCTGACAGGGTTATGGGCAGGAAACGCCCATTGAAAATGCGTATGGGTTCAGGCATGGAGGGTCAAACAAGTGGCTGCGCGAGGGCTGGGTTCAGCGAGAATTTTTTTATGCAAGTCTATCGTTTGAGGCACGTGGTTTGGTGGTTTATGCTGGCGCATTGGGTAAAACTTTGATGAAGTTATTGGCCCTGCAACGCAAAAGCCCTCCCACCGACACCAACCGCATTTCACACAAGCTCTCGCACAGCGCCCATGTCCCATTTTCCGCTGCTCACCTTTGCCCGTCTTGCCTGGAACGACACGCTGGGCACGCCAGGCCCGTGTACATCCGACCTGGATACCCACACCCAAGCCACTCTTGACTGGCTGATACGCGCCCAGGACCACAGTCCGGGTGGTGGTGTCAGCTATGGATTCAGCCTGCGTGGCGGGTGGTTGCCCGCGTACAGAGAAACCACGGGTTACATACTGACCACGTTTTACCGCGCCGCCCGGGCCTTGCAGCGCCCCGAACTTGCCGACCGAGCCACCCAAATGGCACACTGGCTGGGCAAGGTGCAAAACGCGGATGGCAGTTTTTCCAATCCCAAATATGGGCACGAAGGCATTGTGTTTGACACCGGACAAGATTTGTTCGGACTGGTGGCCGCCTGGGAGAACACGCGTGATGACGCGTTTTTGCATGCTGCCCGCCGTGCCGGTAGCTGGCTGGTGCAAGTGGCCGACGCGGGTGGCGTGTGGACCCAGTTCGAGCACAAAAACACCCCTCATGTCTACAACACGCGCTCGGCCTGGGCGCTTCTGCGCCTGAACCAGATTGACCCTCGCGACGAGTGGGTGCGTGTGGCGCGCGCCAACCTGGATTGGGCGGTGAGCCACCAGCACGTCTCGGGGTTTTTTGAAAACAACGCCTTTGTGCTGGGCGACGCCCCCTTCACCCACAACATTTCGTATGCCATTTGCGGCTTGCAAGAATCCGCCTGGCTGCTGGGCGACTCGGCATATGAAGACGCCGCGCGGCGTTGCAGCGATGCCACGCTGGCACGAATGGGGCCCGACGGCTTTGTACCCGGGCAAATCACCCCCGCCGGTGTGCCCGCTGCCACCTATTCCTGCTTGACGGGCCAATGCCAGCTGGCCATTGTCTGGGCCAAGCAATACCAACTCACCGGAAACGCAGCCTGCCAAGAGGCGGCCACCCGGTCGTTGCGCTACGTGATGGCGCGCTTGCGCCCCCACGACAGCCACCCCGGTGTGCGGGGCGGGGTGGCGGGTTCATTCCCGGTGTATGGCCGCTACGCCCCCGTGAGCTACCCCAACTGGGCCGCCAAGTTTTTCCTGGATGCGGCTTTGTTGCAACGCGATTGGGCCGCAGCCCCATGATCGTTGCGCTCACCGGTGGCACAGGCCAACTGGGCACCCACGCCATCGATGCCTTGCTGGCCGCCGGTCACGGCGTGCGGGTACTGGTCAGGCCTGAAAAAGCCCACTTTTCATTGCCACCCCACCAGCAACGGGCGCACACCGTTGCGGTGCCATCGCTCGACGCACAAGCCTTGGCCCGGGCGCTGCAAGGTTGCGATGCCGTGGTGCACGCCGCCGCAGCGCTCACTGGCGACGACGCCACCCAACACGCCATCACCGTGGAAGGCACCCGCACCTTGTTGGCTGCGATGGCCGCTGCCGGCGTGCATCGGCTGGTGGGCATAGGGTCGTTGTCCGTGTACGACCACACCGCCGTGCCCGCAGGGGGCACCTTCAATGAAAACACCCCGCTCGAAACCCAGCCCGCACTGCGCGACGTGTACGCCCGATGCAAACTGGCACAAGACCACCTGTTTGCCCAGTTTGCGCAAACCCCTGGGGCGCTGGCCATCACCCTGCGGCCCGGCATTTTTTACACCGAGCGCTCGCTGTGGCAATTTGCATTGGGCAAACCGCTGGGTGGCCGCAGCTGGCTGGTGATGGGGCCCCTCACACCTGACTGCGAAGTGCCCCTGGTCCATGTGAAGGACGTGGCCAGCGCCATCGTGCGGGCGCTGGCAGCCCGGCCCGAGCTCAACGGCCAGGCGTTCAACCTGGTGGAACCATCGGCCCCGTCAGCCCCCGCCTTGCTGGCCGCGCTGCACCAGCGTGACCCACACATCCGTTTGCTGCGATTGCCCTGGTGGCTGCACCGGTTTTTGGCCAGCGCTGCTGCCCCCTTGTTGGGCGACAAAACGCCCGGCCTGCTGCGCCCCCACTGGTTGGCAGCCCGCTTCACCCGGGTGCATTACGACAGCCAACACGCCCAACACTTGCTGAATTGGCAACCACGGCACCGTGCACTGGCGCTGGCCCAAGCATCCCCACCCCTCCCTACCCCATGACACTCCCCCGTATCAGTGTGTGCATCGCCACTTACCGCCGCCCGGAACGCCTGGCGGCGGTGCTGGCCGACCTGCGCGCCCAAACCCTGCCTGCCATTCAAGTGGTGGTGGTGGACAACGACGCTGGGCGCACGGCCGAGCCCACGGTGGCCAGGTTCCGCGCCCAACACCCCGAGGCCTTTGAACTGGTGTACGACACCCAGCTGGAGCGCAACATCAGTCTCACCCGCAACGTGACGGTGGCCTTGGCCCATGGCGACTGGCTGGCTTTCATCGACGACGACGAACGCGCGCCACCCGACTGGCTGCACACGCTGTACCAGTCCACCCTGGCCCACGGGGCCGATGGCGTGCTGGGCCCCGTCATTCCGCAATTGCCCCCCGATGCACCTGCGTGGATTGCCCGTGGCGACTTCTACAGCTTCCCCCGCCTGCCCACGGGCACCGCTGTGCCTTTGAACCAATTGCGCTTTGGCAACGTGCTGCTGCGCGGCAGCACCGTGCGGGCAGAGCCCGGCCCTTTCGATCCGCGCTTCAAACTCTCCACCGGCGAGGACGGCGACATGCTGCTGCGCCTGATGGCCAAGGGGGCCCAGGTGATCTGGTGCGACGAAGCCTTCGTGGACGAACCCGTGGAGCCCGCCCGCCTGTCGTTCGAGTGGTTGCGCCAGCGCGCCTACAGCGGCGGTCAGGAATTTGCCCGCAAAGCGCTGAGCGGCAATTACGGCCCCATGGGGCCTTTGCAGCGCCTGGCCCTGGCGTTCAACGCCAGCACCAAACTGCTCGCCGCGCTGGCCATGGCCGTTGTCACCTTGCCTGCAGGCCGCCACCGTGCGGCCCACTGGCTGATACGCGCCCAGGCCAACTTGGGCAAACTCAGCGCTTTTTCCGGCAAACGTTACCAAGAATACGGGCGCATCTGACATGACCTTGAACTTCGCCATCGTGGGCTGTGGCTATGTGGCCGACCTTTACATGGAGGCCCTGAAAAGCCACCCCGAGCTCCGCCTGCAGGGCGTGTGGGATCGCGACCCCCGGCGCCTGCAAGCCTTCTGTGCGTTTCACCGTGTGCGGGCCTACGCCTCGTACGATGAATTGCTGGCCGATGGCAACGTGGAACTGGTCGCCAACCTCACCAACCCGCGTGAACACTTCAACGTCTCAGAAGCCGCGCTGCTGGCCCACAAGCACGTCTATTCTGAAAAGCCCCTGGCCACCGAACTGGCCGATGCCCACACACTGGTGGACATGGCAGAGGCCCGAGGCCTGTTCATCACCAGCGCGCCGTGCAGCGTGCTGGGTGAAACCGCGCAAACCATCTGGAAATTGCTGCGCGAACAGCAAATCGGCACGCCACGCCTGGTGTATGCCGAGTTGGACGATGGCAACGTGGCGGCCATGGACCACGCGACATGGATCAGCGCTTCCGGCGCGCCCTGGCCCGCCCGCGACGAATTTGAAGTGGGTTGCACCCTGGAGCACGCGGGCTACCACCTGACCTGGCTCACCGCTTTTTTCGGCCCTGTGCACCGCATGACCACGTTTTCACGCGTGGTCCAACCCGACAAGGGTTTTGAGGGCCTGCAGCCCGCACCCGACTTTGCCACTGCGTGTTTTGAGTTTGGCAACGGCGTGGTGGCACGGCTCACTTGCAGCATCTACGGCGCCCACGACCACCGCATGCGCTTTTTTGGTGACGAAGGCACCGTCAGCATCGACCGCATTTGGGACTACGGCGCCCCCGTGCACCTCACCCGGCGCAACCGCTGGACATCGCGCGCTGAAAAATACCCCTTGCTGGCCCGCCTCACCGGCCTGGGGCCCAAACGCGTGCCGCTGGTGCGCCAACCGCCGGTGAAGGGGCGGGGGCTGTCCGGCAAAAACGGCATGGACTTCTGCCGGGGCATTGCCGATTTGGGCGAGGCCCTGGCCAGCGGCACCTCCCCCCACCTGACCGCCCGCTGGGCCCTGCACGTGACCGAAGTGGTGCTGGCCATGCAAAGCCCGACGGTGTACGGCGACACCCGCGACATTCACACCCGCTTCGAGCCCATGGCCCCCATGCCCTGGGCTCAGGGCTGAGGCGCCCACTGCTGCAACCAGCCCGGCGCAAAGTGGCGGGCGGCGGCAGCGGCCAGGCCATCAAACACGGTGTCCAGGTCAGGGGCCTGGTGCCCAAACAGGGCTTGCAGCACCGCCGGGTCTTCAAACAGCCCGTGCACATAAAGCCCCAGCACGTTGCCCCGCCCACTGTGGCCGCCCTGCCAGCCCAGGCCTGAGGGCAACACCGCCTGCGCCACGTCGCCCTTGGCGGCCATGGCCGGGTGCTGCGCGGTGTCCCCCAGGTGAATCTCATAGCCCGACACCGCCACGCCCGACAGCGGGGCCCAAGGCCCGGCCAAGTCGCCAAACCGCGTGTGGGTGCGCCGCACCGCTTTGTGGGCCCCAAATGCCGTGACCAGGGGCAGCAGCCCCAGGCCGGGGGCGTCGCCCTCCAGGGGGTGCGTGCTTTCCACACCCAGGGGGTCCACGATGGCCTCGCCCAGCATTTGCAACCCGCCGCAAATGCCCAGCACCGCCCCACCGCCTGAGGCGTGGGCGCACACTGCGGCGTCCAGCCCCTGCTGGCGCAGCCACGCCAGATCGGCCACGGTGGACTTGCTGCCGGGCAACACCACCCAGTCGGCCCCTGCCAGATCGGCCGGGCTGCGCGCCCACACCAGCCGCACACCGGGCACGTTTTTCAGCGGCTGGAATTCGTCCAGGTTGCTGATGCGCGGGTAGGCCACCACGGCCACCGTCAGGCGCACGGTGCCGCTGGAGCGTGACCGGTCGTCAAAAACGCCATCCTCCTCGGGCAGGCCGTGGTGCCACTGCATGGGAATGGTGGCCACGGTGGGAATACCGGTGAGGTCTTGCAGCCTTTGCGGTGCGGGCGCCAGCAGGCTGGCATCGCCCCGGAACTTGTTCAGCACAAAGCCTTTGATCAGCTGGCGGTCTGCTTCGGGCAGCAACGCCCAGGTGCCGTACAGGTGGGCAAACGCGCCGCCCCGGTCGATGTCTGACACCAGCAGGCAGGCGGCATTGGCGTGGCGGGCCACCCGCATGTTGACGATGTCGCTGTCGCACAGGTTGATTTCGGCGGGCGAGCCCGCACCCTCGATCACCACCACGTCGTTTTCGGCCCGCAATGCGTCCAGCGCGGCGGCAATCTGCGGCCACACCTTCAGGCTGCGGCCGCGCCAGGGGGTGTCGGACAACTCGCGGCTGACCCGGCCCATCAGCACCACCTGGCTGTGGGTGTCGGCCTCGGGCTTGAGCAACAGGGGGTTCATGCGCACGTCGGGCTCGGCGCGGGCGGCCAGGGCCTGGAAGTATTGGGCGCTGCCGATTTCGCCCCAGGTGCCCTGCCCTGCACTGTCGGGCACACCCGCCACCACACGGGCGTTGTTGCTCATGTTCTGTGCCTTGAACGGGGCCACCTTCAGCCCCTGGTTGGCGTACCAGCGGCACAGCGCGGTGGCGAGCCAGCTTTTGCCCGCCCCGCTGGTGGTGCCCAGCACCATGACACAAGAGGCAGGCTTTGTGGATGATTCAGATGTTGTTTTTGGTAGCATAAAACCCATACCCATCAAGCGCCTTAGGCATTTTTTGTTTGAAATTTCTCAAAACACCAGCACACGCCGTAACCCGGCGTGCCCGGTGGCGGGGGCCAATCGGTGGCCTGGGGCCATGCGTCGGGGCCGTGGGTGTGGGCCCAGCGGCGCGCCAGCATCCAACCCGCGTGGCCCACCACCACACCGGCGGCCTGGCCCGGCACCACACCGGGTGGCGGCCACGCCGCCGCGCGTTGCAGCAGCGCCACCAGCGGCTCGCCGCCGCCGGGGGCGTGGTGGGCAAAGTCGGCACACCAGGCATCCACCTCGGCGCGGGCGATGTGGGCCCAGGCCAAACCGTCCCACCGGCCAAAGTCGGTTTCCAGCAGGGCGGCATCCACCCGGTGTGCCCAGCCCCAGCGCCGCAGCCAGCGGCCCACGTCGGCCGCGCGCCGCAGCGGCGAGGTGAACACCACACGCGGCAGGTGTTCACGGCGGGCCGTGGCCTGTATGCGCCGGGCCAGCCGTTTGCTTCGGCGGGGGGCCACCGGCACATCGGTGCGGCCCACGCAGCGGCCCGCCACACCTTCGGGCTTGGGGTGCCGCCACACCCACAATTTCGGGAACGTGCTCATGCCGCTGCCAGCACCAGCAACACGGCCATTTCGGTGAGCTGCTCGGTGGCGCCCAGCGCGTCCCCCGTGTAGCCCCCCAGCCGCTGACGCAGCCAGCGGCGCATGGCCAACACCACCCCCACCGCCGCACCGGCCACCGCCAACCCACGGGTGGGGGTGAAGCCGCCGGGCACCATGGCCAAACCGCCCAGCATGGCGGCACCTGCCGCCAACGCCACGGCCACGGTGGTGCGGGGCACGGCCAGCGCCAGGGGTTTGGCTTTGGCGTGTTCGGCGTCTCCTGCGTAGGGCAACCAGGCCATCACCCCCACAGCCGCGGTGCGGCCCACGGCGTGGGCGGCCACCAGCGCCAGCAGGGCCGCCGTGGGGTGGGCCGCTGCCAAGGTGGCCACCAGCGCCACACGCAGCCCCAGGCCCACCACCAGCGCGGCGGCCCCGTAGGTGCCGATGCGCGAATCTTTCATGATGGCCAGCGCCTTGTCGCGGGGCACATAACCGCCCAGCGCATCAAAAGTGTCGGCCAGCCCGTCTTCGTGGAACGCGCCGCTCAGCCACACCGTGGCGGCCACGGCCAACACCGCCGCCACTGCAGGTGGCCACCACCCCAGCGCGGCCCACAACACCGCCGCGCCAAAGGCCCCTACCAGAGCCCCCACCAGCGGGAAGTGGCGCACGCAGGTGTTGAGCCAATCGGCCTGAAACCCCTGCCCCACCCAGCCGGGCACCGGCACACGGGTGAGGAACTGCACGGCGACCAGCGCCAAACGCAGTTCGTGGATGGCGTTTGCGAAGAAACCGTTCATGTCAGTGCCCCCAAAGCCGCGAGCATTGCGGCTTGCGCGGGCGGGGCTTGCACCGACACGCGCCACGCGCCGGGCAAGCCAAAACTGGCCGTGTGTCGCCAGGCCACACCTGCGGTGGCCAAGGCGCTGTGAACGGCGGCCACCCTGTCGCCGGTCGCGCCTGTGCCCAGGGCACCATGGATCGGCGGGCGCAACAGGTTGAAGTTGGTCACGCTGGGCCACACCTGCCAGCCCAGGGCTTGCAGGGCTTGGGTTTGCTGGGCTTTCCAGGTGTGCAGGGTGTCCCGGCTGGCCGCCACCCAGGCCTGCACCGCAGGTGAGGCCCAGGCTTGCAGCAGCGCCACCCCCTCGGCCCCCAGCGGCCACGAGGGGCAAGCGGCCTCCAGGCGCTGCACCCACGCCGCGCCCTGCGCACCGTCGGGCGCAAGGGCGTAGGCCGCACGCACCCCCGTCAGGCCCAGGGCTTTGTTGGGCGACCAGAGTTGGAACACCTGGTCCAGCGCAGGACCCCAGGCGCTTTGCCCACTCAGGCGCAGGGGCTCGCAGGCGCGGTCGACCACGGTCACGGTGCCCGACGCCAAGGTGGTTGAGGGCAAGACCGGCGGGGGCAACGCGTCCCCCAGCGGGCTGCCGGGGTCGGTGTGCCACACCAGCGTGGCGGCCTGGGCGCCTGCGTCGCCGTGGCGCAGCACCGGGCGGCCATACCCGCGTGCGGCGGTGGCGTAATCGCCAAACGCGTGCACGGGCACGGCCACAGACCCAGGGGCAGTCATGGCTGTGACGGCGGTGAGGCGGAAGATGAACTCGCTGGCGCTGGCGGCCAACACCACCCGCCATGCCGCCACACCGTGGAACGCGGCCAGTTGGCTTTTGAGCGCGGTGTAGGCCGGGTCGGGGTAGTGGCGGCGGTCGGCCTCGCGCACAGCGGCCAGCGCCAACAGGCACGGGCCACAGGCGTTGGCGGTGGTGGAAAAGTCAAACCGCGCCGGGCCTGCCGGGCCGGGGCCGCCATGGATGCGGGGAACTGGGTGGGGTGGGGTCAAGGCATCCATGGCAGGCCCACCCCCATCCATTGAAACGCCACCAGTCCACACGCCAACACAACAGCCCCCCGCCACACGGCGCGCCAGGCCAGGGCCACGGCACGCGCCACATCGGCCGCCACAGGCTCGCGGCCCGGCGCATTCAGGGTGTACACACCGGGCTTGCCCAGCCGCACCCCCAGGCTCAGCGCCATGGCCCCCATGGGCCAACCGCCGTTGGGCGATGGCGTGAGGCCCGCGTTGCGCCACAGGGCAGCGCCCTGCCCCACCGGCCACAACAGCAGCGCGGTCAGGCGGGCGGGCAACCAGTTCAGCGCGTCGTCGGCGCGGGCGGCCCATTTGCCCGCCCATTCCCACTGGCGGCCACCGCGCACGGTGCGGTAGCCCCACATGGCGTCGGCGGTGTTGGCAAAGCGGTAAAGCACCGCACCGGGCAACCCGGCGACGGCAAACCAGAACAGCGGGGCCACCACCGAGTCGTTCAGGTTTTCGGCCAGGCTTTCGATGGCGCTTTCACGCACCTGTGCCTCGGTCAGTTGCGCCACGTCGCGGCTGACCAGCCAGCTCAGGCGCTCGCGCCCTGCGGCCAGCGATTGGGCCAGCGCGGCCTCCACCGCCAGCACCTCGGTGCGCAGCATGCGCCAGGCCAGCAGGGGCTTCAGGCACAGCGCCAGCCCCAGCGCGGCGGCCCAAGGCGGGGCCGCCAGACACAGGGTTTGCAGGGCAAAAGCAGCCGCAAAAGCAATAGCTGACAATGCACACCAGTAAAGCGCTGCATGCCAAAAAACCTTTAAATCGATGCCCGCAGGGGCATCTTGGGCCAGCGGTGCCACGCGCTTGCCCGCCCAGCCCAGGGCATGGCCCATCCACACCACCGGGTGCCAGCGTGCGGGGGGCTCGCCGAACAGGTGGTCGATGAGCAGCGCCAGCAACAGGGCCGTGGGCAACACCCACACAACGGGGTTCGAGGTCAAACACCACCCCCACTCGGCACAGGCAAGCAATGCAAGAATCGTTGCACCCATGCCAAGCCAATAGATTGAAGCCTCAACAGCAAACCCTTGCGGCTTGGGGTGTTGCGCAAGGCTGCACGCAGGGCAACCTCCTGTGGTGTGAGCCTGGCAAACGTATTGGGACGCGTCAAGGCACTGTGGCTCCGGGTAGCTCGTCGCCCTTGTTCGGTGCCACATCCGGCACAAGCGCCAGGTACTTTTCAAAGTCTTCGCGCTTGCCCAAGGCCGCCTCCCTGCGGAGGTGCTCCAGTGTTTGAAACGCAGCCATTTTTTCAGCTGCGGCACTGGCAATGAACTGGTTGACGGAAATACCGTCTTTGCGCGCCAACTGTTTGATGCTGTCGTGAACCGAGTTAGGCAACCGGATGGTCAATGCGGTCATGATCGCTTCTCCTTCAATATCTGCAAAAACTGGCCTGGCGTGACGGCCTGAACACCCAGCTGCTCGGCCCCCCTGAAGTCTTTGACGTTGTGGGTCACGATGTACGGACAGCCTGCGGCCACCGCACATTCCAGCACCATGTCATCGTCAGGGTCGCGCAGAAAAGGCCGCCATAAAAAGTGAACGTCTTGCAAATGGGCTTGACTGGCCAAATAGCGCGTGAACCCCAGCGCCAGCTCATCGCTTGCACCGGCTGGCAAATGCTCGGGGCGGGTCAGCACCGCTTGCCACTCCGTGTACACACTGACCGACAGGCAAAGCTGAAACAACGGGCTGGGCACCGAGGCCACCAGCGCAAAGCTGGCCCCCTGCCGCGAGCGCGTGGCAGCCACCAGAACGGACGTGTCCAAAACAATTTTCATGGTTACACCTGCATAACCAAATTATAAACAGTTGGAGACTTTGGTAGTGCTGCAACTCAGCGGCCCTGCAGCCCCACCGCCTTCATGCCCAGCCGCGCCAGCAGTTCGCGGTCGGCGTCCACGTCGGGGTTGCCGGTGACCAGCAGCTTGTCGCCGTAGAAGATGGAGTTGGCCCCGGCGGCAAAACACAGGGCCTGGGTTTCGTCGCTCATCTGGCGCCGCCCGGCCGACAGGCGCACCCGCGCGGTGGGCATGGTGATGCGGGCCACGGCGATGGTGCGCACAAATTCCAGCGGGTCGAGGTCGGGCTGCTCGGCCAGCGGCGTGCCGGGCACCTTCACCAGGTGGTTGATGGGCACCGACTCGGGGTGCGGCTGCAAGTTGGCCAGCTGGGCAATCAGCCCGGCGCGCTGCAAACGGCTTTCGCCCATGCCCACGATGCCGCCGCTGCACACCTTCACGCCCACCTGGCGCACGTGGGCCAGGGTGTCCAGGCGGTCCTGGTAGTCGCGCGTGGTGATGATGTCGCCGTA
>CAYFFJ010000004.1:24353-71741 GCA_964342395.1 uncultured Hydrogenophaga sp. | reverse complement strand
GGTGTCAATCTGGTGACGTTTGACCCATTCGTTGAGGGTCTGGGGCACACAGCCGATTTTTGGGGCAATGGACTCAATGGCAGCCCACAGCGATGGGTATTGCCCTCTGTGTTCCAGCACCATGCGAACAGCGCGTTCGCCTACCTCGGGTGAAAACTTGTTTGCCTTCGTCATGGCTCAATCCTCTCAGAGAAAAGAGCCTCCTCAAAAACCGGGGCGGTTCATCTTCCATTGACTCCCCTTGCTGACATGTAACCTGTCAAATCATTCTAGGTGACCACCTGATCACATCCGGCGGATTCTGCGTTGGCACAACGGCGGCTACAATCCACCTCGACGGGCCTTCCCGCATGGGGAAGCGGCCAACCGGGTCAGGTGGGGAACCAAGCAGCCCCAACCGTGGAGCCAGTGCCGGGGTCAAGGCTCGTCACCCCCCTTTTTTTGTGCAACCTCCGGCACCGCCTGTCGGTGGCCTTGCCCATGATGCCTCCCGCCCGCCCTGTCCGCCGCCAATACGAAGACTTCATGCGCCTGGTGCACACCCAGGGCGTGTTCAAGGCAGACCGCACGGGCACGGGCACCACCAGCGTGTTTGGCCACCAGATGCGGTTTGACCTGACCGAAGGTTTTCCGCTGGTCACCACCAAAAAGGTGCACCTGAAGTCCATCGTCCATGAGCTGCTGTGGTTCCTGACCGGTTCCAGCAACAACAACGACCTGCGCGCCCGTGGCGTGACCATCTGGGACGAATGGGCACGCGCCGACGGCAGCCTGGGGCCTGTGTATGGCGTGCAGTGGCGCAGCTGGCCCAAGGCCGACGGCACCCACATCGACCAAATTTCAGAGGTCATCCAAACCCTGAAAACCAACCCCGACTCGCGCCGCATCATCGTCAGCGCCTGGAACGTGGCCGAGCTGGACCAGATGGCGCTGATGCCTTGCCACGCCTTCTTCCAGTTCTACGTGGCCCCCCCCACTGAAGCCGGCCAGCGCGGCAAGCTCAGCTGCCAGCTGTACCAGCGCAGCGCCGACATTTTTCTGGGCGTGCCCTTCAACATCGCCAGCTACGCGCTGCTGACGCACATGGTGGCCCAGCAATGCGACCTGGACGTGGGCGACTTCATCTGGACCGGGGGCGATTGCCACATCTACAGCAACCACGTGGAACAGGTGGCGCTGCAGCTGGGCCGCGAGCCCCGGCCCTACCCCACGCTGACCATCAAGCGACGGCCGGACAGCATTTTTGACTACCGGTTTGAAGACTTCGAGGTGACAGGCTACGACCCCCACCCCGCCATCAAGGCCCCGGTGGCTGTCTGAGTGACACCTCACATCCGCCCCGCCACCGCCGCCGACCTGGACGCACTGGCCCCCTTGTTCGACGCTTACCGGCGGTTTTACGAACAAGCATCCGACCTGGTGTTGGCTCACGGTTTCATGGCCGCGCGGCTGGCTCGATCGGAATCGGTGGTGCTGGTGGCACCGCTGCCCGACGGGGCACTGGCGGGGTTCTGCCAGCTGTACCCCAGCTTTTGCTCGGTGCTGGCCCAACCCATCTACACGCTGTACGACCTGTTTGTGCCGCCCGCGCACCGGCAACAAGGTGTGGCCAAAGCCCTGCTGGCCGCCGCAGCCGAACGCGGACGCCGCGATGGCATGGCCCGCATGGACCTGACCACCGCACACACCAACCACACGGCCCAGGCCTTGTATGAGAGCCTGGGCTGGGTGCAAGACCGCGTGTTTCGCACCTACAACCTTGACCTGTCCCCACCTGCCGCCACACCATGCGCCTGAACCTGATTTACGCCCGCGCCCGCAACGGCGTGATTGGCCGCGACAACGCCATGCCCTGGCACTTGCCCGAAGACTTGGCCCATTTCAAGCGCACCACGCTGGGCTGCCCGGTGCTGATGGGCCGCAAAACCTGGGAGTCGCTGCCCCCCCGCTTCCGCCCCCTGCCCGGTCGTGTGAACGCCGTGCTGACGCGAGACGAAAATTTCAATGAAAATGGCACAAAACGCTTTACCAGCATGGAAAGTGCACTATCAACATTATCCCAACATACCGAGGTGTGGGTGATGGGCGGTGCCCAGGTGTACGCCCAGGCACTGCCCCTGGCGCAACGCGTGGTAGCCACCGAAATCGACGCCGACTTTGACGGCGATGCCTTTGCCCCCACGTTGGGACCCGAATGGCAAGAAACCAGCCGCGAGACACACGTGGCCCAAAATGGGCTTTCATACAGCTTTGTGACCTGGGAGCGCACATGAAATTAGCCACCTGGAACGTGAACTCGTTGGCCGTGCGTTTGCCGCAGGTGCTGGACTGGCTGGCCGCGCAAAGCGCCGCCGGTGCGCCGATTGACGTGCTGGCGCTGCAAGAACTGAAGATGGCGGACGAGAAGTTTCCGGCCGCCGCCTTTGCCGAAGCGGGCTACCAGGCCCAGTGGTTTGGGCAAAAAACCTACAACGGTGTGGCCCTTGTCTCGCGCACGGCTGCCAGCGGTGTGGTGAAAAACATCCCTGGCTTTGACGACGAACACTCGCGCGTGATTGCAGGCACCTACAGCGGCCCTGGCGGTGAGCCGCTGCGGATCATAGGCGCCTACTTCCCCAACGGCCAGGCGCCGGACAGCGACAAGTTCGCCTACAAAATGCGCTGGCTGCAGGCCTTGCGCGGTTGGGTGCAAACCGAGCTGACCCAGCACCCGCACCTGGTGCTGATGGGCGACTACAACATCACCTTCGACGACGCCGATGTGTGGGACCCAGAAGGCATGCGCGAAGCCATCCACTGCACCACCGAAGAGCGCACCCACCTGCAAGCGCTGATCGACTTAGGGCTGCACGACAGCGTGCGCTTGTTTCCTCAGCCAGAGAAAAACTACAGCTGGTGGGATTACCGGGAGTTCGCCTTCCGCCGCAACCGGGGCCTGCGCATCGACCACCTGCTGGTCAGCGATGCACTCAAACCCCTGTCCACCGCATGCGCAGTGGACAAACTGCCCCGCAAAAACGAAAGACCCAGCGACCATGCACCGGTGGTGCTGACGCTGGGTCTTTGATTTTTCATAGCTGAAATCGCTTACCCGTCAAGCGATAGAGGCCATTTTTACTCCAAATTCAGTTCCTGAATTTTGCGGGTAATGGTGTTGCGGCCAATGCCCAGCTTGTGTGCCGCCTCTATGCGGCGGCCACGCGTGTTGGCCAAAGCGGTTTGAATCAACTGGGTTTCAAAGCGACGGGTCAACACGTCCCACACATCCAAACGGCCAGACTCCAGCAGCCCCAGGGCCTCCAGCTGCAGGCCCTGCTCCCAACCCACCGTGGAAGAGGCGGAGGCCAGCGGCTCGGCCACAGACACACTGGCGAAGCCCATGCCACCGGCCTGCGGCACAACCCCGGGAACGGCCAAAGCAACAGGGACAAGCGGTGGCGATGCAAGAGGCGCTGGCGAATCGGCCACCGCGTCCGACAAAGACAGCACAGGCTCGACAACGGCATCCCCCCGCAGACTGGGGGTGGCCAGCACGTCGGGTGGCAAGTCTTTTTCGTCCACCACCTGGGCCGGGGCCATCACGGTCAGCCAGTGGCACACGTTTTCAAGCTGGCGCACGTTGCCTGGAAAGTCAAACATGGCCAGGCGCTGCAAGGCAGACTCGGAAATCCGTTTGGGCTCCACGTCCAATTGCTTGGCACTTTGCACCAAAAAGTGGCGTGTGAGCATGGGCACGTCTTCGCGGCGCTCGCGCAGTGCGGGCAATCGCAGGCGAATCACGTTCAGGCGGTGGAACAAGTCCTCGCGGAACACGCCCTCTTTCACCCGTTGCTCCAGGTTCTGGTGGGTGGCGGCGATCACGCGCACATTGGCCTTGACGGCGCTGTGCCCACCCACGCGGTAGAAGTGCCCGTCGGACAACACGCGCAGCAAGCGGGTTTGCAGGTCAAACGGCATGTCGCCGATTTCGTCCAGAAACAGGGTGCCGCCATCGGCTTGCTCAAAGCGGCCGCGGCGCATGGTCTGTGCGCCGGTGAACGCGCCACGCTCGTGGCCAAACAGCTCGCTCTCCAGCAGGTCTTTCGGAATGGCCGCAGTGTTGATGGCCACAAACGGGCCGTTGGCGCGCGGGGAATGTTTGTGCAGCGCACGGGCCACCAGCTCTTTGCCCGAGCCGGATTCGCCGGTGATCATCACCGTGACGTTGCTCTGGCTCAAGCGGCCAATGGCGCGGAACACGTCCTGCATGGCCGGGGCCTGGCCCAGCATTTCGGGCGTGGCGGCCATGCGCTCTTCGGCCACTTCTTCACGCTGGCTCTCTTCCACCGCGCGGCGGATCAGCTCCACGGCCTTGGGCAAATCAAAGGGTTTGGGCAGGTACTCGAACGCACCACATTGGAAAGCTGACACCGCGCTGTCCAGGTCGGAAAACGCCGTCATGATGATGACCGGCAAGCCAGGCAGCTTCTTCTTGACCTTGTCCAGCAGGTCGAGACCTGAGCCCCCCGGCATGCGGATATCGCTCACCAGCACCTGCGGGCCTTGGTCGTCGTTGCCGTCGCTCAGGGCAGCCAACACCTCCTGGGGGTTGACGAAGCTGCGGGTGGGCAGGTTCTCGCGCAGAAGCGCCTTTTCAAGAACGAACCGGATGGACTGATCGTCATCCACGATCCAGATGGGTTTCATGCGCAAGGTTCCTTTAGCGATTCCCCCATTGGTTGTCACCTCGTGTCGCACTCCCACCCGACTTCAAGGCAGGGGAATCAGAATCTTGAAGTCGGTACGGCCCGCCACGCTGTCGCACTCGATCAGACCGTGGTGCTGCTGTACAAAGGTTTGCGCCAATGTCAGCCCGAGGCCTGAACCGCCGTCACGCCCTGAGACCAGGGGGTAGAAGATACGGTCCTTGATCGAGTCCGGCACGCCGGGCCCGTTATCGATGACATGCAATTCCAGTGCCAACCGGTAGCGTTGCTTGCCGAAAGTGATCTGGCGGGTCACACGCGTCTTGAAAGTGATGCAGGCGTCACCCGCTTCGACCCGCTGCGCCAGGGCCTGCGCCGCGTTGTGAGTGATGTTGAGCACGGCCTGAATCAGCTGCTCGCGGTCGCCCCGGAACTCGGGCAGCGAAGTGTCGTAGTCGCGCACCACTCGCAAGCCTTTGGGAAACTCGGCCAGAATGAGCGAGCGCACGCGCTCGCACACCTCATGGATGTTCACATCGCCCACCACGTGCGGGCGGCGGTGGGGTGCCAACAAGCGGTCCACCAGGGTTTGCAGCCGGTCTGCCTCGTGGATGATGACCTGCGTGTATTCGATCAGTTCGCGCGACTCCAGCTCCATTTGCAGCAGCTGCGCCGCCCCCCGAATGCCCCCCAGCGGATTTTTGATCTCGTGGGCGAGGTTTCGGATGAGCTCTTTGTTGGCCTGAGCTTGGTCAATCAAACGCTCCTCGCGATCCTGGCGGGTTTGCTGCTCCAGCGGCAGCAGTTCCACCACCACTTCGTCAGGCACATCGGTCTGTGCCACCACCACATGCACTGGCAGGGGCTCGCGGTGCAAACGCCGCAACCAGGTGTCGTAACGCAAGGCGGCAAATTCGTTGTCTTTCGCACCCGCCAGTGCATTCAGCAGCAACGACGGATCTGTGAAAAATTCAGCAAACTGGGTGTTGCCAACGGAACGGCGCGACAAACCCAGCGCATCTTCCAGGGCCGCGTTCACGTAACGCAGACGGCCATCGGCACCCACAACGGCCACCAGGGTGGCCAACAGGTCCAGCGCATGGAAACGCACGACCATGGCGTTTTCTTCTTCGGCAGGTTTTTCCATAGGTCAGCGCTGCAAAGGAGCCGTATTGGCGTTGGCCGAGACGCCTCCAGCGGCCCGTGACAACTCGCGGCGAATGCCTGCCAAATCAGCCTCTGCACGGTTAAGACTGTCTTTCAACATGGCCACACGTTCGCTGTAACGCTGCTGGTTGCGCACCTCTTCACCCCGGCGTTCGGGCTGCCCCCCGTTGTATTCGCGTTGTAACTCGGCCAGGCGTTGCTCGGCGCGGCGCTGTTCGGACTCCAGAATGGCCCGGGCGTCGCTGTCACGGGCTTTTTGCAAGTGGGGATCTACTTTGGCCTGATCGGCTGAGGGCGGCACGGGCCCGGTCGATTTGCTGGCAGGACTGCTTTTGGATTTCGGGGCCTGAATCACCGTCACGTTACCGCCATCCAACTCCTTGCACGTTTTTCTTTGCTCGGGAGTTGGGTTATTGGTGTATTCGGCCCCGCAGCGAAAAATGGGGCTTTGGGCCTGAGCCGACAAAACCGCAGCCAACAGCCCGACCGCCAATAGCGAACGGGGTTTGAAGAAAACACAGAGGTGTGACATTCGGTACATGGGAGGTTCTCCAGAGCCGCGCTCTGCAAGGCATCTGAGGCAGTATCGCCCAAAAACCCCCACCCCCAGCCGGGGTGCACAGCCCTGGGAGCACATAAAAAAAGGACGGCCAAGGCCGTCCTTTTGCTGTGGCTTACCAATCAAGAATCAGAGGCTGTAGTACATGTCGTATTCGACAGGCGACACTTCAACACGGCTGCGGGTCACTTCCTGCATTTTCAACTCGATGTAGGAGTCGATCCATGCGTCAGTGAACACACCGCCTTCGGTCAGGAATGCACGGTCGTTGTTGAGCGCTTCCAAGGCCTGATCAAGACTGGTGCACACGGTGGGCACCAGTTTGTCTTCTTCAGGCGGCAAGTGATAGAGGTCTTTGCTGGCGGCTTCACCTGGGTGAATTTGGTTGCGCACGCCATCCAGACCGGCCATCAACAGCGCGGCGAAGCCGAGGTAGGGGTTGCACAATGGATCGGGGAAGCGGGCCTCCACGCGGCGACCCTTGTCGCTGGCAACGTTGGGGATGCGGATGGAAGCGGAACGGTTCTTGGCCGAGTAAGCCAGCTTCACCGGTGCTTCGAAATGAGGCACCAAGCGCTTGTAGCTGTTGGTGCCAGGGTTGGTGATGGCATTCAACGCACGGGCATGCTTGATAACGCCACCGATGTAGTACAGGGCAAAATCAGACAGACCCGCGTAACCGCTGCCCGCAAACAGGTTTTTGCCGTCTTTCCAGACAGACTGGTGAACGTGCATGCCAGAGCCGTTGTCGCCTGCGTAGGGCTTGGGCATGAACGTGGCGGTTTTGCCATAGGCATTGGCCACGTTGTGGATGACGTATTTTTGCATCAGCGTCCAGTCTGCACGCTCCACCAGGGTGGAGAACTTGGTGCCGATTTCGCACTGGCCAGCACCGGCCACTTCGTGGTGGTGCACCTCAACAGGAATGCCCACCGATTCGAGGATCAGGGACATTTCGCTGCGCATGTCGTGTGTGCTGTCAACGGGAGGCACGGGGAAGTAGCCACCCTTGACGCGGTTGCGGTGGCCACGGTTGCCACCTTCGAGCTTGGCACCGCTGTTCCAGGGTGCTTCGTATTCGTCAATGGCGTAGAAGGTGTTATTGGGCTCGGTGCTCCAACGCACTTCGTCAAACAGGAAAAACTCTGGCTCAGGACCGAAGAAAGCCGTGTCACCCAGTCCAGTGGACTTGAGGTACAACTCGGCGCGCTTGGCAATGGAGCGGGGATCGCGCTCATAAGCTTTGCCGTCGGTGGGTTCGATCACATCACAGATCAGCACCAGCGTGGTTTCTTCAAAGAATGGATCGATGAAGGCGCTGTTGGCATCGGGCATCAACAGCATGTCGGAAGCTTCAATGCCTTTCCAACCCGCGATGGAGGAACCATCGAAAGCTTGCCCCTCTTCAAACTTGCTTTCGCCAAACTGGGACACGGGCGCAGTAATGTGCTGCCACTTGCCACGGGTATCGGTGAAGCGGAAGTCAACAAACTTGACTTCGTTGTCTTTCACCATTTGCATCACGTCTGCGACGGTCTTGGCCATCAAAAATCTCCTAGGGGATGATTACAGGTTGAAAATCGATCTGGGGGTGGATAGCAGTTTTCATGCCAATTCCCCGTTTCATGGGGCAGCATTTCAACGCCCACCCCACCATTGTGCACTTTTGACAAAACCGATTTTCATCGAGCAGCGGACGCACCAGGCGCATCAACAAACGTCAAATTGCACCGAATTGAATCAATAAATGCACCATAAAAGTGCAATCATGAGCGCACCAATTCAGGGCCAAGTCTCAGTGCTGCGAGGTTGAGGTGTGTCATCAGGTGTGTGTAGGCCTCGTCCACCACCGCAGCCGCACCTTTCACACCCAACTCGATGTGTTTCCCGTGGACGGGGTGATCGACACTGGGCAAGCTGAACACTTTGATACCGGAGTGGTCTCGCTCGATTTGCTCCATCAACGGGGTCAATGCGGCCTCCATGGCCCCATACACAATGACGGACTTCTCCACCCAAGCACCCGGGGCAAACCACTGCGAATATTCGCTGTCCAGCACGGTCGCCACCATGGGCCAAGCCATGACAGGAAAGCCGGGCACAAAGTGCACACGGCCGCCCCCGGCACCTGAACAGGAAAAACCTGGAATTTTGTTGTAGGGGTTGTGAATGAGTGTGGCCGACACCGGAAACACCCCCATGTTCAACCGGTGCTGGTTGTCAGGGTGATCGGGGTCAAACGGTTTTCCTTGCAGTTGTGCCTGCTCTTGCATGCGTTGGTTGATCAAGTCGCGCGCGCCAGGGTGAAGCGCCAATGGTTGACCCAAGGCGGCGGCCGCGCATTGCCGGGTGTGATCGTCGGGTGTGGCACCGATACCACCAAACGAAAACACCACATCGGCCGTGGCAAACAACTGGCTCAGTTGCTGGGTGATGCGCACCGGGTCATCGCCCAACACATGGGCATAGGCAAGACCCAGTCCACGCACCTGCAACATTTCAATGAGCTGGGGCAAATGCTTGTCGCTGCGACGGCCCGACAAAATTTCATCGCCCAGAATCAATGCACCAAAAACGGGAGGTTTTGAAATGGACATGACACACACTCAAGACATTCGGGGAGGAGACACATCAGGGGGCAACAAGACAACGTCCTCGGCCAACACCACCGACTGGTTTGACGATACCCCCCCAGACGGGGACAGCGGCGCGGTGGCTCGGGCACGGTCTTTGGCCAGTACGGCCAAAGCCAAATGGGCAAACCACAGCGATGAAAACGCAAACACCAAGGTGTAAACCCAAATGGCCAGGGGAACCAGCACCGGCGCCAGCGCAATGAACAAGGCGCCCGAAGCCCACAACACGCTGGGCAACGCTCCCAAATAGCCGGACAACACACCTACCACCAAAAACTGGAGGCGGTGCTGTGTGAACAGCTGCCTGCGCTCGTCGGCGCTGGCGTGATCGGCCAGCGCATCATAAGCAAACACCCGATAGGTAAGCCAGCCCCAGATCAACGGAGGCAATACCATAAGCAAAGGGGGAATCAACCACAGCGGCAACGATGCCAGCATGGCCAGCAGTGCCAGCACCGTGGAAGCCAATGACCAAAACAGGCCACCCAGCCAAGAGGCGCCGTGTTTGCGCTCAAGCCCCGGAAAACGGCGCTCGGCCACGAGAGACACCATGGACGGGGTCATCATCAGCGCCACCAGCAGCAGCGAGAGCATGACCACGACGGGCGTGGCCAGCATCAGCACAATGAGCGGGCCCATCACACCGCGCAAGGCCCCCGCCCCGATGGAATCCAGCCAATTCAACGCGGTGGACACCAACGCATGGGCCTGAAGCCAATCGGTGACCCAGGCCACGGAAGGCTCCCAAAAAAAATAGCCCAGCCCAAACGACAGGGCCACCATGGCCACCAGGGGCAAAAACGACAGCGCAACCACCCGCGGATGCAGGCAATACACGGCGGCGCGCCAAAAGGCATCAAAAATCAGACCCATGGCTTCAGCATACATCCAAGCTTTGACAACCCCGTCCTACCCTGCTCAACAGGCTCAAGTCGCCGTGGCGCTTTGGGGGCCATACAACGCCCCAACTTCTTGACGGGTCAGCCACCGCCATTGGCCACAAGGCAATACGTCACCCTCCAAACGGATGCAACCAATGGACGCCCGGTGCAATGCCTCCACCCGGTTGCCCACCGCCGCCAACATGCGCTTGACTTGGTGGTATTTGCCCTCCGTCAATGTGAGGTGCAACAAGTGGCTGCCCACCTCCACGGCCGCAGCCGCGCGAACGGGGACCGGGCTGTCGTCCAGCACAACGCCGGCCAGCAGCCGTGCCACCTGATCGGTGTCAAGCGGATGCTTGGTGGTCACTTCATACACCTTGGGCACGTGGTGGCGGGGCGAACTCATGCGGTGGATGAACTTGCCGTCGTCGCTCAGCAGCAACAGCCCGGTGGTGTCTTGGTCCAGTCGCCCCACGGCTTGCACGCCTGCCGCAGCGCCACCGCCACGCATGCGCAAAGGCCCGGGCAGCAGCGTGTAAATGCTGGGGTGCATGCCCGGCTTTTGTGAACACTCGTACCCGGACGGCTTGTGCAGCATCAGGTAGGCCCGCTCTTGAAACGGCCAAGGGGTGCCTTGCACCGTGAAATTCAAACCCTCGGGGTCAAACTCGGCCAAAGTGTCGGTGCACAGTTGCCCATTCACCGTCACCAGCCCCTGCTGCACCAACCCGGCGCACACGCGGCGGGTGCCAAACCCTTGGGAAAACAAAATGTCTTGCAAATTCATGGCTGTGTGGCGTGTGTGGGTGACGGTGCAGTGGCAGATGCCGTCAGGTTTAAAAAATGGGTGCGGTAGTGCACCAATTCGTCTATGGACTCATGCACATCGGCCAAAGCCGTGTGGCGCTGCTTTTTTTTGAATTGTTTGTACACCTCGGGTCGCCAACGGCGTGAAAGCTCCTTGAGCGTGCTCACGTCAAGGCAGCGGTAATGAAAATAGGCGTCCAGCTTCGGCATGTACTTCACCAGAAACCGGCGGTCCTGGTGCACCGTGTTGCCGCACACCGGTGCCACGTTTTTGGGCACGTAGCGGGAAACGAACGCCAGCAGCTGTTTTTCGGCTTCGGCTTCGGTGAGTGTGCTGGCTTTCACCTTGTCCACCAAACCGCTGCGACCGTGGGTGCCTTTGTTCCACGCATCCATGGCATTGAGCACACTGTCCGGCTGGTGGATAACCAGCACGGGCCCCTCAATGCGGGGTGTGAGGTGGGGCCCTGTGACCACAATGGCGATTTCCAGCAAAAACTCCTTTTCAGGGTCCAAGCCACTCATTTCGCAGTCGAGCCACACGAGATTCAAATCGCTTTTGGCCAGTGTGGCCACGGCATCGGCAGGTGTGGGTTCGGTGGGCGGCGAAAGCGGAAGGGCAGAACGTGTCATGCCCTCGATTTTCACCGATAGCCCCCACCCCCCAGCGGCCGGCGTGCCCCGGTAGACTCACGCCATGCTCGATACCTCCGATTTGCTCACCCGGGGCTTTGCCGCACTGCTGGTGGCCGTCTTTCTCACCAAGAACTGGCTGCTGCACCGCCAGATCCGCCACGTGGCACAACACCGCGCCGAAGTGCCCCACGCATTTCGAAGTGTGGTCGATGAACCCACCCACCACAAAGCAGCCGACTACACGCTGGCCAAAGCCCGTTTGGAAGCCGCCGACACCGCGCTGCAAACCGCACTGCTGCTGGGCTGGACGGTGTTGGGTGGCCTGAATGCCCTGAACCAATGGCTGCTGGCTTGGTGGACGCCGGGGACGGCCCAGCAGCTGGCGCTGCTCGTGGCGTTTGGAGCGGTGGGCGCCCTGCTGAACTTGCCCCTGTCTTGGTACCGCACGTTTGGGGTGGAGCAGCGGTTTGGGTTTAACCGCTCCACGTTGGGTCAGTGGGCAGCGGATGGCATCAAAGGCACTGCGGTGGCCCTGGCAGTGGGCTTGCCGATGGCCGCCTTGGTGCTGTGGCTGATGGGCACAGCAGGCCAGGGCTGGTGGCTCTGGGCTTGGGGGGTTTACATGGGCTTCAGCATGCTGATGATGTGGGCGTTCCCCGCTTTCATAGCCCCCCTGTTCAACACCTTCAAACCCCTGGACGATGCCTCTTTGCGGGAACGCGTAGCGGCTTTGTTGGTGCGCTGCGGATTTCAGCCCAGCGGATTTTTCGTGATGGACGGCAGTCGCCGCAGCGCACACGCCAATGCCTACTTCACCGGCTTGGGCAAAACCAAACGGGTGGTGTTTTACGACACCTTGTTGACGCAACTCAGCCCAGCCGAACTGGAAGCCGTGCTGGCCCACGAGTTGGGCCACTTTCACCATCAGCATCTGCGCAAACGCTTGTGGACCATGGCGCTGATCACGCTGGGGGCCTTTGCATTGCTGGGGTGGCTGTCGGGGCAAACCTGGTTTTATGAGGGCCTGGGTGTGGAGCCCAGCCTGGTGGGTTCCAACAGCGCGTTGGCATGGGTGCTGTTCATGCTGACACTGCCATTGCTGGGGTTTTTCGCCACCCCTTTGCTGGCCGCAGGTTCGCGCCGCGATGAATACCAAGCCGACCAGTTTGCTGCCCTTCACACACCTGCCACAGATTTGGTCAGCGCACTCATCAAACTCTACAAAGGCAACGCCAGCACGCTGACGCCCGACCCGATGTACGTTGCTTTCTACCACTCACACCCACCGGCCAGTCACAGGCTGTCACGATTGATCCCTTGAACAACCGTCGGCGCAAGCAAACCCACCTCCCGTCACGCGACGATCTTCAACCTGGACTGGTGGTGGCCACCCATGGCCGCCACGTGATGGTAGAAAGTCCCAACGGCGACCGCCGCATTTGCCACCCCAGGGGCAAGAAAAGCCAATCGGTGGTGGGCGACCGCGTGGACTGGCTGGCCAGTGAAGACGAAGGCACCATCGAAACGGTGCACCCCCGGCGCAACCTGTTCTACCGGCAAGACGAAATTCGCACCAAATCGTTTGCAGCCAACCTGGACCAGGTGCTGATTTTGCTGGCCGCAGAACCTGAATTTTCAGAACGCCAACTGGCCCGGGCACTCATTTCGGCCGAAGCCGAGGGCATTCAACCATTGATTGTGCTGAACAAAAGCGACCTGGGCGCGCTGTTTGAAGGCGCATGGGAGCGCCTGCGCCCCTACCGCGACATGGGCTACACCGTGTTGCCCTTGTGCTTGAAACCCCACCCTGACGCCCACGCGGTCGAAGCCGGGGTAGAGGCATTGGCAGAGAAGCTGCATGGCAAAGTCACCTTGGTACTGGGTCCTTCGGGCGTGGGCAAAAGCACGCTGATCAACCACTGGGTGCCACAGGCCCTGGCGTCCACCGCCGAAATTTCACGGGCACTCAACTCCGGCAAACACACGACCACCAGCACCAGTTGGTATTGGGTGGGCGCCGAGAAGACGACCGCCCTGATCGATTCACCGGGCTTTCAAGAGTTTGGCTTGCACCACATCACCCCCACACAGCTGGCCGAGCTGATGCCCGATTTGCGGGCACACCTGGGCCAATGCAAGTTCTACAACTGCACCCATTTGCACGAACCGGGTTGCGGGGTCAATATACATGTCAAAAACGCCTCCAGCGCTTTATCCATAAGCAAAGTTCGCTACAGAATTTACACAGAGCTTTTCGACGAGTTGTCACAAATCAGGGCCTGGTAACCCCGCCCTCAAAGGCCCACACCTGACGTGGGGGTTGAGCGGATTCAGCCCAGCAAGTTGGCAAGTGTCAGCAACGCCAAAAACACCAGCCAAAGCACCACGCTGCGCCAAACCAACCCCACCAAGCTGGCCAAATGGGCCAATTGGGGCTCACGGCCAAGGGCATTGGCATCGGGCGATGCCAACTCAGACAGGCTGCTGCCGACACGCCCGCCAGAAGCCGCTGATGCCACCCTTCGACCTAACCGCACATTGAGAGCCCCCGCCGTGGCCGCAAGCACCACCCCCTGGTTTGGCTCGTTGAACAGCACGGCATCCTGCCGCCAGCTGGCCACCGCCTCTTCAAAATTGCCCACCACCGCGAACGCGACCGCCGTGGCACGTGCAGGCCAATAATTCACCCAACCCCAGGCTCGGCTGGCCACCTGGCACACGCTCTCGCTGGTAGGCAACGGATCGGCCCTTGGCACCTCGGGGTTGCAGCTTTGCGCCAAATAGTCAGCCAAGCGAAACAGCACAGCCCCGGCGGGGCCCAGCCCTGCGATCCAACACACCAAAAAACACACCAACACACCCAACACGTGCTGATGCACCGCCATCACCGAGTGCTCGATGGCATGCCGCAACAACTCTGATTCTGGTTGCTGTGCCAGGGGAATTCGCTTCCACTGTGCCAAGGCTTGTCGGGCTTGCAACTCGTCACCGCACTCCAAAGCGTTGCGAATTCCGGTGAAATGGTGGCTGAATTGCCGAAAACCCAGGGTGAGGTACAGAACCGCCACGTCCCACAGAAACGTGAGCACCACGCTGTAAGCCCAAAGCACGGTGTGGATCAAAGCGGCCAAAGCAGCGGGCACAGCAACACCCACCACCCACACCAACACACCATGCCGGGACTGCCCGGCATCCAAGCTGCGCTTGACCCACCGAATCCAAGCCCGCAATGCGCCGTGCATCACGTTCTGGTGGGTCATAGGCCTTGCCTGGTCCAACAGCAATGCCAACAAAACAGCGAAAAAACTCATGGGTGAATGATAGCGGTCACACGAAGCGCAATCGGCTTTCGCAGGGGGCAAGCCATGGGTATCAGGCCGCCAAAAAATGGTACAAATTGCGCAGCATGCCCGCAGTGGCACCCCAAATATAGAAATCCATGCCATCTTGCTGGTAAGGCATGGCATACCACTGGCGCACGACGCCCTCGTGCACCATTTGTTGACGCAAGTGGTTTTGAGGGTTCATCAAAAACCTCAGCGGCACTTCAAACACACGCTCGACCTCGCCCGGATTCGGTGCCAATGCCACGCCCTCCGGCACCAGTCCCACCACGGGCGTGACGCAGAAACCGGTCCCTGTCATGTAGGGTGACAAACACCCCAGCACATTGACCACCTCAGGGTTCAAACCAATTTCCTCGTGTGCCTCACGCAGTGCCGCTCCCACCGCGTGAGGATCATGGGCATCCCACTTGCCACCAGGAAACGCCACCTGCCCCGCATGCACCGGCAAGTGCGCACTCCTCAGTGTGAGCAACACCGTGGGTTCTGGCCGTGACACCACCGCGATCAACACCGACGCGCCCACCGCCGCACGGCCATGCAGCGGTACCTCGCGCAACACTTCAGGTTGCCACACAGGGGGGCAAGCAAACTGCCGTTTCAGACCATCCGGCGTCAACCGTGAGTGAGGCACTGGCGGCAAATCTGCGACACCCAGAATGACTTGGGCCGCACGGGGATTGAACATCTGAAAAAAGCCGGTTGACCAACAAAAAAGCCGCTTTGCAGCGGCTTTTTTGTTGAAAGGAACAGAGGACTTAAGCGCCCAATTTTTCTTTGATACGTGCAGACTTGCCGCTGCGATCACGCAAATAGTACAACTTGGCACGGCGCACATCACCACGGCGCTTCACTTCGATCTTGGCGATCAAAGGGCTGTAAAGGGGGAACGTACGCTCCACGCCTTCGCCGTTGGAGATTTTGCGAACGATGAAACTGCTGTTCAGACCACGGTTGCGGCGGGCAATCACCACACCTTCGTAAGCCTGCATCCGCTTGCGGGTGCCTTCAATCACGTTCACGCTCACAATGACCGTATCGCCAGGTGCAAACGCGGGAATTTCTTTGTTCAAACGAGCAATTTCTTCTTGCTCAAGGGTTTGGATGAGGTTCATGTTTTCCAAAAATCGATCGTGTTCACGCTACACAAGGGGCCTGTACAGACAGCACGGTCAAGCCGGTCAAATCTGCTGGGCGGCTGAACAGAGGATCAAGTCAGCCTGCCATTATAGCCCGATCGCCAGCGCAACCCAAGCCGCCAAGCCCTGCCACATGGCGGTGTGCAGCCAAACCAGCCCAACGACCAGAGGCCAGACAAGCCGTCAGCAAATACCCTCCCGTTGGGGCGTCCCAGTCGAGCATTTCTCCTGCGCAAAAAGTTCCCGGCAAGCCTCGCAACATGCCCTGCTCGTCCAAAGCATGCCAAGCCACACCGCCCGCCGTGCTGATGGCTTCGTCCAAGGGCCTTGGCGCCCCCAGATGCACCGCAAGCGCTTTGATGGCCAACGCCAACGCCCGCGGGTCCTTCAGCGCTGCCGGGGTCAAGCTTTCGTACAGCAAACCCAATTTGACGCCATCCAACCCCAGGCGACTTTTCAGGTGCGTGCTCAGCGAACGGGACCCGCGAGGTTGGCTGACCTCACGCAGCACCCGCTCAGGGGAATGGTCGGGTAGCAAGTCAAAACTGACACTCGCGGTACCGCACTTGGCAATTTCATCGCGCAACACGGCAGATGCCGCGTAAATCAAACTGCCCTCAAAGCCAGTGTCGGTGGCCACGCACTCCCCTTTGCGGGCAAACAGCGGCGGCGCCTGCGTATCAGCCTGGCCCATCACCGTGATCGCCACCGACTTAAGTGGCTGCCCGGCGTGACGGCCCCTGAAATGATCTGACCAAGGGCGCGCCACGTCAAACCCACAATTGCTGGGCTGCAATGGAGCCACCGCAACGCCCTCACTCTCCAGCAGTTTTGTCCAGGCACCATTTGACCCCAATCTGGCCCAACTGCCGCCACCCAAGGCCAACACGACTGCGCCAAACGCAAAGGATTTGCACCCCTCTGGTGTTTCAAACACCCACTCACGCCCCTGCCAGCCCACCCAGCGGTGCCGCAAATGGAAACGCACAGGCACGCCATCGACGGGTTGCTGCAAACGCCGCAGCCAGGCGCGAAGCAGTGGTGACGCTTTCATGCCCACAGGAAATACCTTACTGGACGACCCGACAAAAGTAGCTTGCCCCAAACCTGCAGCCCAATCGCGAACCGCCTGGTTGTCAAAATCAGCCAGCAAGGGGGCCAACTCATGCGAACCTGAGTGGTAACGAGTCCGAAACACAGGCATGGACTCAGCATGGGTCAGGTTCAAACCACCACGCCCCGCCAATAAGAATTTCCGGCCCACCGAAGGCATGCCATCGAACACCGCCACCCGGTGCCCCAAACCAGACAGCACCTCGGCAGCCATCAACCCTGCAGGACCTCCCCCGATCACGGCCACGGGTGAAGATTCAACTCGGTTGCGATGGGTATCTGATTCAGGCAAAGTCATGAAAGGGCAATGGAGGAGGCGCAGGAACACAAAAGCGGTTTCTGTCACAATTGAAAGGACTTTAACCGTGCCCAGGCACCCCAACCCAAACAGGATTTGAAATGGCCAGCGACTTGATCAAACACGTGTCCGACGCAAGCTTTGAAGCTGACGTTCTGAAATCAAGCGCGCCTGTGTTGGTCGATTTTTGGGCCGAATGGTGTGGCCCATGCAAAATGATCGCTCCTATTCTGGAGGAGGTAGCCACCACCTACGCAGGCAAACTGGCTGTCGCAAAAATGAACGTAGATGAAAACCGCACGGTGCCCGCTCAATTTGGCATCCGTGGCATCCCCACGCTGATGGTGTTCAAAGACGGCCAATTGGCATCCACCAAAGTGGGCGCTATGAGCAAAGCCCAATTGACAAGCTTCATCGACCAACAACTGGCCTGACAACCTCTGTGCCGTGGTGGCATGGCCACGGCACACACAATCGAGACAAGTCACATGCTGCGGCTCGCGTGCCAAGTCACAGCGGGCCTATAATCCTGGCTCAGCGGCAAGCAGTTCTGCCAGCCCGCCACGCGACAAGCCGTCGCACACCAGAGCCTGTCTTCACAGGCACTCCCCATCTACACCGTTCAGCTCCGCACAGGGGTTCTCATGCACCTTTCCGAACTCAAAGCCCTCCATGTGTCAGAAGTATTCAAGCAAGCCGAGGCCCTTGAAATAGAAAACACCGGGCGCATGCGCAAACAAGAATTGATGTTTGCAATCATCAAAAAGCGCGCTCGTGCGGGTGAACAGGTGTTTGCCGACGGCGTGTTGGAAGTACTGCCTGATGGATTTGGCTTTTTGCGGGCCCCCGACACCAGTTACACCGCATCCACCGACGACATCTATATCTCTCCCAGCCAGATCAGGCGTTTCAACCTTCACACCGGTGACATGATTGAAGGCGAGGTGCGCACGCCGAAGGACGGTGAACGCTACTTCGCGCTGACCAAGCTCGACAAAATCAACGGCTTGCCCCCAGAAGACAACAAACACAAGATCATGTTTGAGAACCTGACGCCGCTGTTCCCCAAGGAGCAGATGCGACTGGAGCGGGATATCAAAGGCGATGAAAACATCACGGGCCGTGTGATCGACATCATTGCGCCTATCGGCAGAGGCCAGCGCGCGTTGATTGTTGCCCAGCCCAAATCCGGCAAAACAGTGATGATGCAGCACATCGCACATGCCATCACCGCCAACTACCCTGATGTGGAGTTGATGGTCCTGTTGGTGGACGAGCGCCCGGAAGAAGTGACCGAGATGCAACGCACGGTGCGTGGTGAAGTCATCGCCTCCACCTTCGACGAGCCAGCCGCCCGCCACGTGCACGTGGCCGAAATGGTGATCGAGCGTGCCAAACGGCTGGTGGAACTGAAAAAAGACGTCGTGATTTTGCTGGACTCCATTACCCGTCTGGCCCGTGCGTACAACAACGTGCTCCCCTCCTCTGGCAAAGTCCTGACAGGCGGCGTGGATGCCAACGCATTGCAACGACCCAAACGTTTTTTTGGTGCTGCCCGAAAAATCGAAGAAGGCGGCTCTCTCACGATCATCGCCACGGCGCTGGTGGACACAGGCAGCCGCATGGACGAGGTGATTTTTGAAGAGTTCAAAGGCACTGGCAACTGTGAAATTCACCTGGAGCGACGCCTTTACGAGAAGCGCGTGTTCCCGGCCATTCAGATCAACCGCAGCGGCACACGCCGCGAAGAGTTGCTGTTAGCCCCCGAGATTTTGCAAAAAACGCGCATCTTGCGTCAGTTCATGTACAACATGGACGAGATAGAGTCCATGGAGCTGATGCTCAAGAACATGAAGGCCACCAAAAACAACCACGAGTTTTTTGACATGATGCGGCGCGGTGGTTGAGCCACAGGCATCACCTCAAATTCATGGGATAATTCCGAGTTCGCTTGAGGCCGGTGGCGTTCAGGCGATCTCCACCCAGGGACCAGTTCCCATTTACGCGGCAAGTGCCACAACACATTTTGTGTGCGGCTGTCGCAACTGACCAAAGGATACGAAATGAAAGACGGCATTCACCCCAACTACCGCGATGTGTGCTTCGTGGACCTCTCAAACGGTTTCAAGTTTGTGACACGTTCTTGCGCCAACGCCAAAGAAACCATCAAAATGGAAGATGGTCGCGAGCTGCCTTTGTTCAAATTGGACACATCCAGCGAATCGCACCCCTTCTACACCGGCACGCAGAAAAGCGTTGACACCATGGGTGGCCGTGTTGAAAAATTCCGCAACCGCTTTGCCCGTGGCGCCGCTGCCGCCAGCAAATAAGCCGCTGCGGTCAACGGCCACCGGCCGGGACACTTCGCCAGAAACAGCCGACACACCATCGGCTGTTTTTTTTTGCCATGCCACCTCAAACCCCCGCCACCCCCGCCATTGCCACGCAAGCCGCCGTCCGCCGCTTGCCCAGGTGGACCTTGCTGCTGCTGTGTCTGGCATACGCACTGCCAGGTTTTTTGGCAAGAACGCCCTGGAAGAATGCCGACGTGGCTTCGTTTGGGGTGATGTCGCGTTTGTCCCAAGAACAAACCGATTGGTGGCACCCCACATTCATTGGGCACGTCTTGGACACCCCTGCCCTGCTGCCCTACTGGCTGGGTGCATGGGCCATGCAACTGTTGCCCCAGCATTCAGAGTTTGCCGCGCGCGTGCCGTTCATCGCCGCACTGTTGGGTGCATTTTTTTTGACTTGGCACGCCATTTTCAGGTTTGCGTTGTTGCCCAGCGCACAGCCGGTGGCCTTTGCCTTTGGGGGCGAAGCCCCTCCTGTGGATTACGCACGCTGCTTGGCCGATGGAGGTCTTTTGGCCCTGCTGGCATGTTTGGGTTTGGCGCAGTTGTCCCACGAAACCACGCCATCGGTGCTTCAGCTTCTGGCCACAGCGGCCCTGCTGCGTTCGATGGCCAGTTTTGTGACGCCAGACAGGCCTTTGAAACCCAGGGCCATGGCATTGTGGGTACTGGGATTGCTCACGCTGGGGCTGTCAGGTGCGTCCACACTGGCTGTGGTGCTGTCCTTTTTGCCCGTCCTGGAGAGGTGGACTTCTGAACGCCATGCACCGCACCCATCACATTCCAAGCAACGGACCCTGACCGCCTGGGGGTTGGGTGTGTTGGCCAGCGCATCCATCGCCTGGGCACTGGGGCCAACCCTGTCGAGCGACAACACCACCGACTGGTTGCCAGACATGGCAGGGGCGAGAGCGCAAGGTCAGCTGCTGTTTTGGTTCACCTGGCCAGTGTGGCCGTTGGCACTGTGGACGCTGTGGCGTTGGCGCCGCCACCTGGGGGCACCCCATTTGCGGGGACCGTTGTGGCTGGCAGGGGCCGTGCTGTGCGCCAGTGCCTGGAGCCCCGCCCCTGACCGGACCCTGTTGCTGGCGTTGCCCGCGCTCTCATTGCTGGCAGCGTTTGCACTGCCGACGCTGAAGCGCTCAGTGGCTGCACTGCTCGACTGGTTTTCCGTGTTGTTCTTTTCTTTGTGCGCCCTCACCGTGTGGGTCGTATGGCTGGCTATGCTCACCGGCATCCCTGCCAAGCCGGCAGCCAATGTGGCCCGCTTGGCACCAGGGTTTGTGCTGGAGTTTTCTGGACTGGCCTTGGCCTTGGCCGTGCTGGGCACAGTCGCCTGGCTGTGGGTGGTCCGCTGGCGGCTGGGCAAACACCCCAGCGCATTGTGGAAAAGCCTGGTGCTACCCGCCACAGGTGGCACCTTGTGTTGGTTGCTGCTGATGACCCTTTGGATGCCACTGCTCGACTTTGCGCGAAGCTATGCACCCATTTCACGCCGCATTGCCAGCATGGTGCCGCCCCACAGTTGCACAGAGGTATTTGGTTTGACACAAGCCCAACTGGCCGGGTTGACCCACCACGGAAAATTGAACTTGAAACGCGCCCCCAGTGCAGACGGGTGTGCCACGATGGTGGTAAGCCCTCAAGCGGTCAACAAACTGGCCACCGACATCGACCTGAGCCAGTGGGTATTTACGGCGCGGTTCAACCGATTGACCGACAACAAAGAAAGCCTGCTTCTGTACCGGCGCATGACACCGCCGCCGGTCTCGTCAATCGAAAAACATTCAGACTGACACCGGCACCACACGGTCTGACGAAAATCGCAACGTGAACACAGAGCCTTCACCCAGCCGACTGTCGATGCGAATGTGCCCGCCGTGCCGCTGTGCCACGTGCTTGACGATGGCCAACCCCAAACCGGTACCACCGGTGTCACGCGACCGGCTGCGGTCCACCCGGTAAAAACGCTCAGTCAGCCGAGGCATGTGCTCGGGAGCGATACCAGGGCCGGTGTCAGACACCCATATTTCGGCATCGCCGCCCTCCACGCAACGCAAACCTGCGGAAATGCGTCCGCCACCGGGGGTGTAGCGCACCGCGTTGTTCAACAAATTGCTCAGGGCACTGGCCAATTCCGTTTCGTTGCCAGCCAAATCGAAATCGGCGGCTGTGTCCACGCTGAACACATGTGCAGGATCGGCCATCAACAGGGACAGGCTTTGGGCCTCTTCCATACATCGCGCCAACAAGGTGCTGGCCCTTGTCACAGTCTGTCGGCTGGGCACAGGGCTTCCTTCCAGCTTGGACAACATCAACAAATCGCTGACCAAGGTCTGCATGCGACCGGCCTGCGTGGCCATCAAACCCAGGTAGTGCGAGCGCTCAGCCACGTTCAAATCCAGGGTTTGCAGGGTTTCCACAAAACCACTGAGCACCGTGAGGGGTGTGCGAATTTCATGCGAAACGTTGGCCACAAAATCGCGCCGCATGGCCTCGGCCTGTTGCACAGCTGTCACATCACGCGTCAGCATCAGTCGGCGCTTTTTCCCATACGGGTGGATGCGAATGGCCACCACCAGGGGTTTGGAGGCCGTGGACAAAGGGCTGGTGATGGCCACCTCGGTGTGGAATTCACGGGCCCCCAGGTAGGCGGTGAACTGAGGCTCTCGCACCAGGTTGGTCACGTGCTGCATGAGATCACGGTGTGGATCAATGCCCAAGTGATCGGCTGCGGTTTGGTTGCACCATTCGATACGCCCCTGGCTGTCCAGAAGCAACACCCCATTGGGAGACGCTTGGATAGCCGACAAAAACTCGTCCAAACGCGCCTGGCTGTCTCGGGCTTTGCCCGACAGGTTTTTCTGCAGCTTTCGCACACGGTCCACCAGCGTCCCCCAGGCATGGGGCAAACGGGGCTCGTTGCCCCAGTCTTCGGACTGCAGCCAGCGCAACACCTGACGCAAACGCCAACTGTCCCACGACAACCACGCCAAAGCCCCCACCAGCGCACCGCCCCCCGTCAGGGGCAATGACTGCGTGTACCCCCCGTACAGCGAGCACACCACCACCGATACGAACAACTCGACGTGGCGAAAACTCATACGGCGGCGTTGGCCGAAACCTGCACGGGCTGTTTTTGTCCCAAGGCGGTCAGCCGGTATCCGGCGCCACGAACGGTTTCGATCATTGAGCCCGCTTCGCCCAATGCTTCGCGCAGCCGTTTGATGTGCACATCCACCGTGCGCTCTTCAATGAAGACGTGGTCGCCCCACACCCGATCAAGCAACGTGCCACGGCTGTGCACTCGCTCGGCGTTTTTCATGAGGTGGTGCAGCAGTTTGAATTCGGTGGGGCCCACCTTCAACTCATGGCGACGAAAACCCACACGGTAAGTGGCTGTGTCCAGGGTCAGGTCACCCACCACCACCGTGTCGTCTACCGCCTCAGGGGCTCGGCGGCGCAACACAGCGCGGATGCGGGCCAGCAGCTCTTTGGTGGAAAACGGTTTGGTGATGTAGTCATCGGCCCCTGCGTCCAACCCCTGCACCTTGTCTGACTCGTCCGAACGGGCGGTCAACATCAGGATGGGAATGGTTTTGGTGCGTTCATGCTGGCGCCAGCTGCGCGCCAGTGACACGCCGCTTTCACCCGGCAACATCCAGTCCAGCAGGATGATGTCTGGCAACTCGGCGTCCACTTCACGGCGGGCCGCCTCGGCATCAAACACCAAAGTGGGGGCGAAGCCGTTGTGGCGCAGGTTGACGGCGATCAGCTCGGCAATCGCGGCTTCATCCTCCACCACCAAAATGCGCGGCGCTTTTCTCATGGGGCTGATGCCGCAGGCAAGCTGTCAGCGCTGTGGCGCACATCGGCGCCTTCCGCCACATAAATGGTGCTCTCAGCGATATTTTTGGCGTGATCGCCCACCCGCTCGATGGCCTTGGCCAAAAACAGCAGGTTCAGACTGGGGGAAATGGCACGCGAATCCTCCATGATGTATGTGATCAGCTTGCGCAGAAAGCCGTCGTATTCACGGTCGATTTCGTCATCGGCTTTGATGATGGCGCGGGCCACATCGGTGTCGAGCCGGGCGAAGGCGTCCAGCGAACGGCGCAAGAGTGCAGAAGCCAGATCGGAGGCCACACGCAGCTCCGAGCAAGGCAGCGAACGGGCAGCGCCGCTGCCAATGATGAGTTTCACCATGCGGGCAATGCGGGCCACTTCGTCACCCGCGCGCTCCAGGTTGGCCGTGATTTTGGCCATGGCCAGCAACATGCGCAGATCGCGGGCGGTGGGCTGGCGACGGCCAATGGTGGACGACACGTCGTGGTCAATTTCCACTTCCAACGCGTTCACTTGGCGCTCTCGCTCGATCACCTGGTCGGCCACATCGGTGCTCAGTTCGTTCAGGGCATAAATGGCGTGGCGCAGTTGCGACTCCACCAGCCCCCCCATCTCCATGACCTTGGCAGAGATGCCGTTGAGCTCGTTGTCAAACTGACTGGATATGTGTTTGTCACCCATGATCAACCAAACCTTCCTGTGATGTAGTCTTCCGTTTCAGTGCGCTTGGGCTTGAAGAACACGTCTTCGGTTTTACCGATTTCCATCAGCTCGCCCAGGTACATGTAAGCCGTGAAATCGCTGCAACGCGCCGCTTGTTGCATGTTGTGCGTGACGATGGCAATGGTGTAGTCGTTTTTCAGCTCATGCACCAACTCTTCCACCTTGGCTGTGGAGATGGGATCAAGGGCCGACGTGGGCTCGTCCAGCAACAGCACCGAAGGCTTCACCGCCACGCTGCGCGCAATGCACAAACGCTGCTGCTGCCCGCCCGACAGGCTCAGGCCGCTCTGGTGCAGCTTGTCTTTCACCTCGGTCCACAGCGCGGCCTTGGTCAGGGCCCATTCCACTCGGTCATCCATGTCGCTTTTGCCCAATGACTCGTACAACTTCACGCCAAACGCGATGTTGTCATAAATGGTCATGGGAAACGGCGTGGGCTTTTGGAACACCATACCGATGCGGGCGCGCAGCAAGTTCAAATCCTGTTTGGCCTCCAGGATGTTCTGGCCGTAAAAATTGATTTCACCTTCAGCCCGCTGGCCTGGGTACAGGCTGTACATGCGGTTGAGCGTGCGCAACAAGGTGGATTTGCCACAACCTGACGGGCCGATGAACGCCGTGACCCTCTTTTCAGGGATGTCCATGTTGACACTTTTCAGGCCCTGGAACTTACCGTAAAAGAAGTTGAGGTTGCGCACCTCAAGTGCGTTGGGAGTAACCGCTTGGGAAGCAGGCATGGGGTGCGTCCTGTTTAAAAAAGAAGTGTTCTGGGTGTGGGGCAACCGGGGCTGAGCATCAGCCGGTTGTCTTTTCGCGGAAAAACACGCGGGCCACGATGTTCAAAGCCAGCACAGCCAAAGTGATCAGCAGTGCGCCACCCCAGGCCAGGCGAATCCAGTTGTCGTAAGGGCTCATGGCGAACTGGAAAATCACCACGGGCAAGTTGGACATGGGGCTGGACATGTTGGTGCTGAAAAACTGGTTGTTCAACGCAGTGAACAACAGCGGCGCGGTCTCGCCGCTGATGCGGGCCACGGCCAACAGCAAACCCGTGACCACCCCGCTTTGGGCCGCCCGCAGCGTGACCATGGACGCCACCTTCCAGCGTGGCGCCCCCAGGGCAAAGGCCGCCTCACGCAAACTGCCAGGCACCAGGCGCAGCATGTTTTCGGTGGTGCGCACCACCACCGGAATGGCAATCAGTGACAGCGCCAAGCTGCCCGCCCACCCCGAAAAATGGCCCATGGGCGCCACCACAATGGCGTACACAAACAGGCCCAGCACGATGGAAGGGGCTGACAACATGATGTCCGTCACAAATCGGGTGAGTTCAGCGGTTTTGCTGGTGTCGCCATATTCGGCCAGGTACACCCCGGCAAAAATGCCGATGGGCGTGGACACCAGCACGGCAAACGCCAACATCATCAAACTGCCCACGATGGCATTGGCCAGCCCCCCACCGTCAGACCCGGGCGCGGGGGTGGACTGGGTAAACATATTCCAGTCCAAAGCGGAAAAGCCGTTGTAGAACAGCACGGCCAGAATCCACAGCAACACCACCAGCCCCAGGGCCATGGCCCCCATGGACAGGGCCAAGCCCACGGTGTTGGCGCGTTTGCGGCGGTTGTAAAGGGCGGGGTTGGGCAACATGGTTATTCTCTTAATTTGTAGCTAAGAACCTATACCTATCAAGCGCCACGCGCCTTTTCGGCTCTCAAAATCATGATCTTTGCCAGCGCCAGCACCACAAAGGTGATGACAAACAGCAGGAAGCCCAACGCAAACAAGGTGGAAATGTGGAAGTCGGCGGCCTCACCAAACTCGTTGGCCAGCGTGGACGCGATGGACGTGCCGGGTGAAAACAGCGACGAGGGCAAGCGGTTGGCGTTGCCAATCACAAACGTCACGGCCATGGTTTCACCCAACGCCCGCCCCAGACCCAGCATCACGCCGCCCACCACGCCTTTTTGCGTGTAGGGCAGCACCACATAGCGCACCACTTCCCAAGTGGTGCACCCCAGGCCATAAGCCGACTCGCGCAGGATGGGGGGCACGATGGCAAACACATCGCGCATCACCGCCGCCACAAAAGGCAGCACCATGAAGGCCAGGATGATGCCCGCCGTCAAAATGCCAATGCCCGTGGGCGCGCCGCCAAACAAAGACCCAATCAAAGGCAACTGACCCAACAGCGCCTGCAACGGCTGCTGGCCGTAATCGGCAAAGATGGGGGCAAAAATGAACAGGCCGAACATGCCATAAATGATGGACGGCACCGCCGCCAGCAACTCAATGGCCGTGCCCAGCGGGCGGCGCAATGCCACAGGGCAGTTTTCGGTCAAAAACAGCGCAATGCCAAACGCCAATGGCACCGCAATCAACAGCGCAATGCCCGCGCTCACCAAAGTGCCCACAATGGCAATGGCGGCACCGAACTCTTCGTTGACGATGTCCCATTCCACGCGCCAGATGAACTGCAAGCCAAATTTGTGGAAGCTGGGCCATGCATTGACCAGCAGCGACACAATGATGCCCACCAGTGCAGCCAACACCAGCAAAGAAAACGCCTGGGTCACCCGGTGGAACAAAAAATCCTGGAACCGCTGCCGCTTCGCGATGGCGGCCATGTTTGGGTTGTCCAGCTGGACAGACGCGGGTTGCACACTCATCGTGGTCACCAAACTCATAAAAACCCCTGGCCAACGGGGGCGCTTAGCCCCCAACCCAACAAAACCTGCCAGTCCACGCGAGTGTGTACCGGCAGGCAAGCCTTGCTCAAGTGCCTATCACTTGTTTTTGACTTGAGACCACACTTTGGAGCGGATTTGATCGGTCAGGCTGTCAGGCAACGGCACGTAGTCCAGGTCAGAGGCCAGCTTCTTGCCGTTTTTGAACGCCCAGTCAAAGAACTTCAGCACTTCAGCAGACTCGGCCTTGTTGGCGGGCTCTTTGTACATCAGGATGAAAGAGGCGGTGCTGACAGGCCAGCTGCTGTCGCCCTTGGCATTGACCATGGACACGCCCATACCAGGCACGCTGAACCAGTCCGCACCCGCAGCAGCAGCGGCAAACGTCAAATCGTCAGGGCTGACGTATTTGCCATTGGCGTTTTGCAGCTGCATGAAGTTCATGTTGTTCTTTTTCACGTAGGCGTATTCGACATAGCCCAGTGCACCCTTCAAGCGGTTCACGTTGGCGGCCACGCCTTCGTTGCCTTTGCCCCCCACGGAAGAGGCAGCAGGCCACTTCACAGCAGCGCCTTTGCCCACTTGGGCGGCCCAGTCTTTGCTGATGGCGCTCAGGTAATCGGTCCAGTTGAACGTGGTACCCGAACCGTCTGCGCGGTGCACGATGGTGATCGGCTGGTCGGGCAGGTTTTTACCGGGGTTCAGTGCGGCAAAGGCGGGGTCGTTCCACTTGGTGATCTTGCCCAGGAACATGTCGGCCATCACGGCGCCGGTGATTTTCAGTTCACCGGGTTTGAAGCCTTCCAGGTTCACCACGGGCACCGTGCCGCCGATGATGGCGGGAAACTGCACCATGCCGTCTTTGTCCAGGTCCTCGCCTTTCACGGGGGCGTCGGATGCACCGAAAGCCACGGTTTTGGCGCGAATCTGCTTCAAACCACCCGAAGAGCCAATGGACTGGTAGTTCAAACCCGTGCCGGTGGCGGCTTTGTAGGCTTCGGCCCACTTGGCGTACACAGGGAAGGGGAACGTGGCACCTGCACCGGTGATGTCGGCGGCCAGGGCAGACGTGCCAAAGGCCAAAGCTGCCACAGAAGCGGCCACAGATTTCAGGAACAAGCGTTTCATGGAAGACCTTTGCGGTTGGTTTGACAAGACAGTCGCAACTTTAGGAAGATTTTGTGACAAACACGTGACATTTAACCCCACGTTGTACCGCACCAACCCCAACCCCCAACGCAGCCCTGCGCACCGAATGCCCGGTGCTATGCTCCCGGCCAACTGGCAAAACCCTTATGCAAAACGGAACATTACTCGCAGCCATTGACCTGGGCTCCAACAGTTTCAGACTCGAAATCGGCCGCTTCGACCATGGCCACATCCACCGCGTGGAATACCTCAAAGAGGGGGTGCGCCAGGGCGGCGGCCTGGGTGAAGACCGCAACCTGAGCGATGTGGCCATGCAGCGCGGCTGGGACTGCCTGTCCCGTTTTGCCGAGCGCATCAAGGGTTTTCACAAAACACAAGTGCGTGCCGTGGCCACCCAAACGCTGCGCGAGGCGCGCAACCGCGATGTGTTCATCCAGCAAGCGCAGCAGATACTGGGCTTCACCATCGAAGTCATTTCGGGCCTGGAAGAGGCGCGGCTGATTTACCAGGGCGTGTCACGGCTGCTGCCCCAATCGGACGAACGTCGCCTGGTGGTGGACATTGGCGGACGCTCCACCGAAATCATCATGGGCCAGGGCTTTCGGGCCAAGGCCATGGATTCGTTCCGCCTGGGCAGTGTGGCCTGGTCGGCCCGTTATTTCCCCGACAACGCGTTCACACCGGCGGCGTTCAAAACCGCCGAAATCGCGGCGCAAGCCGTGCTGGACGAAGCACTGGACATGTTCCCCCGCGACCAATGGGACGTGGCCTACGGCTCGTCGGGCACGGTGGGGGCCATTGCCGACGTGCTGGCAGCCAATGGGCGCGACGGCGACACCATCAGCCGTGAAAGCCTGGACTGGTTGCAAGAACGATTGCTGCGCGCCCAAACCGTGGACAACCTGCGGCTCGAAGGCATCAAGGACGACCGCAAACTGGTCATTGGCGGCGGCATCAGCGTGTTGCGTGCGGTATTCGACCTGTTTTGCATCGACCACATGCAAGCCGCCCAAGGCGCACTGCGCAACGGGGCGCTGTACGACCTGATCGACCGCGAATCCGACGTGTCCGACGTGCGCGAGCGCACCGTGCAATGGCTCGGCAGCCGGTTTTCGGTGGACGTGGCGCAAGCCGCGCGCGTGGGCCTGGTGGCCAACCACCTGTTTGGCCAAATTGCCGAGCCCAACGAACAAAACGAACGCCACTCCAAAAAGCTGGTGTGGGCCGCCCAGCTGCACGAACTGGGCGTGCACATTTCACACGACGATGCCCACCACCACGGGGCTTACGTGCTGGAACACGTGGATGCCCCCGGCTTTTCAATGGTGGAGCTGCAACGCCTGAGCCAACTGGTGCTGGGCCAACGCGGCAAGCTGCGCAAGCTGGAGGCCTACCTGGGCGACGAACTGCTGGCCAAACAACTGGTGTGCCTGCGCCTGGCCGTGCTGCTGTGCCACGCCCGACGCGACCCGGCGCACCAGGCCATTTCACTGCAGTTCAAACCCCGCCAAATCAAACTGGTGGCCGAGACGGGCTGGGCGGCAGCCCATCCGCAGTCTGCCTGGCTGATTCAAGAAGAGGCACTGGCGTGGCAAAAAGTGGGATGGCGCATGGCGTTCACGTTTCACTGAACCCCGGGGCGTGAAAAGCGCCCAAGGACCGATGGGCGCTCAGCCCTTGCGGCCGTAACGGACCATCAAACTGGCCTGGGCCGACACCGCAGGCGACGCTCGGCCCTTGGTCGTGTGCTCGGCCACGGCGGGGCGGTAGTGGCCATCGGGCATCAAATCCCAAGCGTCGCGGGTGTCTGCCATGCTCAGCGTCTGGCATTCGTCGATCACACGTTGCTTCAAGTCGGGGTCGGTCACCGGCCAAGCCAACTCCACGCGCCGCAACATGTTGCGGTTCATCCAGTCGGCGCTCGACAGCCACACCTGGTCCTCGTCCCCAATCTGGAAGCGAAACACCCGTGAATGCTCCAGCAAACGCCCGATCACCGAGCGCACGCGGATGTGGTCGGTCACGCCCCTCACGCCTGCGGGCAAGATGCATGCGCCACGCACCACAATGTCAATGTGCACCCCGCACTGCGAGGCGTGGGCCAAGCCACGGGCCAGCGCCTCGTCGGTGAGCGCGTTCATTTTCAGATAAATGCGTGCAGGCTTGCCCGCCAGTGCGGCGCGACACGCCTGTTCCATGCGCTCCAGCATGGTTTTGTGCAGGTGAAATGGGGCCACCAGCAGTTTGTGCAGCTTGGGCAGCCGGTTCTGGCTGGCCAGGTGCAAAAACACCTGTTCCACGTCTTGTGTCAGCGCCGGGTCGGCGGTGAGGTGGCTCAGGTCGGTGTAGAGCTTGGCGGTGCCCGGGTTGTAGTTACCGGTGGACAAATGGGCGTAGCGCACCAGGCGGTTGCCTTCGCGGCGGGTCACCAGCATCATTTTGGCGTGGGTTTTCAGGCCCACCACGCCGTACACCACCTGCGCGCCCACCGACTCCAGCCGCTCGGCGTAGTTGATATTGGCCTCTTCGTCAAAGCGGGCCTTCAGCTCGACCACGGCGGTCACCTCTTTGCCACGGCGAACGGCCTCGCGCAGCAGCTCCATCAACTCAGAACGGGCGCCTGTGCGGTAAATGGTTTGTTTGATGGCCAGCACGTTGGGGTCTTCCACCGCTTCGCGCAGAAATGCCAGCACCGACTCAAAGGTTTCATAAGGCTGGTGCACCAGCACATCTCCCTGCTGCAACCGCTCGAAAAACGACTGCCCGGCGCTGAGCTGGCCCGGCCAACCGGCCAGGTACCTATCGAAACGCATGGCGGGTGCATCGACCAAGTCAATGAGCTGCGTGAGCCGCACCAGGTTCACCGGGCCGTGCACACGGTAAAGCGCTTCGGGCGGCAAACCGAACTGCTGCAACAAAAAGTCAGACAAAAAGCCCGAACACCCAGCCGAGACTTCCAGTCGCACGGCCTGCCCGTAGTGCCGCTGCTGCAAACCCTTGCGCAACGCGGTGCGCAGGTTTTTCACCTCTTCCTCGTCTACCGCCAAATCAGAGTGGCGGGTGACGCGAAACTGCGAAAACTCCGTCACCTGCCGCCCGGGAAACAAATCGACCAGGTGGGCGCGTATGAGACTGGAAATGGACACAAAGTGCTGCTGCTTTGACCCCTTCACCGCAGGCATGGCCAAGTAGCGGGGCAAAAAACGCGGCACTTTGACAATGGCCACTTCGTTCTCGCGGCCGAAGGCGTCTCGCCCGGCCAGGCGCACAATGAAATTGAGCGACTTGTTGGCCACTTGTGGAAACGGGTGTGCCGGGTCAAGACCCACAGGCACCAACAGGGGCTGCACCTCTCGCACGAAATGGTCGCGCACCCAGCGGCGCTGGCGCGGGTTGCGCTCGCCGTGCGGCACCGTTTTGATGCCGCGCTTTTCCAGCGCGGGCAGCAAATCCTGGTTAAACACCTCGTATTGCTGGGCCACCAGCGCGTGCACGCGCTCGGACAGGGCTGCAAAACTGAGGTCGGTGTAGGCACCTTTTTGGTCGTTGCGCAGCTGCGCGGTCATGTGGGCAGCTGCGCGCACTTCAAAAAACTCGTCCAAATTCGACGACACGATGCACAAGTAGCGCAAGCGCTCCAGCAGTGGCACCTCGGTGCGGCGAGCCCAGCTGAGCACCCGTTCGTTGAACGACAAAATGCTTTGGTCACGGTCCAGCAAATGCAAGCGTGCCGGCGCCGGCAACGCCGCCACGGCCTGCACCTTCCCGGTGCGCGGTGTGGGCGCCGTGGCAGGGGCATCAGCAGCAACGGCGCTGGAGACCGGCTCGGACGGGGAAGGGGGCAAAGTCATGGAGGGGCGGCGGCCATCAAGGTTGAAAGGTCATGACACTGTCATGCCTTTGACATTATTTTCCTGGCGTGTGACGGATCGGTGACACCGCGTGCCGCCCTGGTGATTTTTTATATGTCAAATTGGCATCTATCGCTTTACTGTATTGGGTTTCAAGCTTCTGAATTGGAACCAAATGTTGCACAAACTGCTGTGCCGACTGGGCCCAATTGAAGTCCAATGCGCGCAGCCGGGCGTGGTGGCGTGGCAGGGTCAGCGCTCGCAACACGGCCTCGCGCAGATCGTGCGCCATGGCACCACCCTGGCCTTTGCCCAATATTTCCAATGGGCCGTCCACCGGGTACGCGGCCACAGGAGTGCCGCAGGCCATGGCCTCCAACATCACCGCACCGAAGGTTTCGGCGCGGCTTGGGAATACCAGCACATCGGCACTGGCATACAGCGCAGCCATGTCGTCCGGGGGCAAGGCACCCAGCCAGTGCGCCTCGGGATGGCAGGCCTGCAACCGCTGCAGCTCAGGCCCCTGGCCACATACCACTTTGCTGCCGGGCACATCCAGGAACAAAAAATCGATCAGGTTTTTTTCGGCGGCCACGCGCCCCACACACAGCAACACAGGCCTGGGCAACGGACCCAGCACAGGACTGGGCATGGGACGGGGTTCAAACCCAAACAGGCGGGTGTCCACGCCCGGCGCCCAGGCCCGTATGCGGCGAAATCCCTTCGTCTCCAACTGCTGGCGCACGCTTTGGCTGGCCACCAGCACCCCAGCCGAAGGGGCATGGAACCAGCGCAGCACAGCGTATCCCAGCCGCCGGGGCAAGCGGTGGCGGGCATGCAAGATATCGGGAAATTTGGTGTGAAACGCGGTGGTGAACGCCCATTTGCGTTTCAGGCAATGCCGACGCGCAGCCCAACCCAGTGGGCCTTCTGTGGCCAGGTGAATGGCATCGGGGCGAGAAGCAGCCAACAAGGCCGCCAGTTCACGGTGGGGCCAAAATGCCATGCCCACCCCCGGGGAGCCAGGCAACGCCACCTGCGTGCTGAAACGACCTGGGTGCACCACATCCACCTCATGGCCCTGGGCAGCCAGGGCACGCACCAAGGCCTGCAAGGTGCTGACCACGCCACTGGACTGGGGAGCCCACGCGTCGGTCACCAACGCGATTTTCATGTTTGTCTCCAGCTCATCGTTCTAGGGTCCGTCAGACCCCTGGGTCAGGCACCCAGAAAATGTTTGCGGTAGCGGGGGGGCAAATCGGCAATGCGCATGATCATGGGCAGATCGGCCGCGTTGAAGTCTGGGTCCCAGGCTGGAGCGCCCAGAATTTTGGCCCCCAGGCGCAAATAGCCTTTGATGAGCGCGGGCGGCTCCACGTCCAGCGTGGTGTCCAGCCGGTCCACGGGCAGGGGCAAGCGCGGGCGCACGTGAAATTCAACCGATGCCATGTGCTGGTCTTTCAGCTTGTGCCAGATGCTGGCCGCAGCATGCCCGCCGCCGACCATGCCCTGGGGCCCCGGGTACTGCATGGGAATGCTGGCGCAACCGATCATGGTGTCGAGTTGGTTGCGCACCATGAAATCGGCCAGCGCGCCCCACAGCGCCATGATCACGCCACCGTGGCGGTGATCGGGGTGCACGCAGCTGCGGCCCAGTTCCACCATGCGGTCGCGCATGTGGCGCAGGCGAACCAGGTCGAATTCGGTGTCGATGTAAAAACTGCCCACGCGCTTGGCTTGAGCAGGTGTCAGCACGCGGTAGGTGCCCACCACGGTACCGGTGGCGGCATCACGCACCAGCAGGTGTTCGCAAAAATCGTCAAACAGGTCAATGTCGTGGCCCGGCACGGTGCGGGGCAAGTTGGCGCCCATTTCGCCCGCAAACACGACGTGGCGCAGGCGCTGGGCCTCGCGCACCTCGTCCTGGTGGCGGGCCCAGGCCACCGACAAGCCTGCAAGAGCAGGCTGGTCCCGTCCCGTTTGCAAAGGGGGGCGCACCAGTGGCACATTCGGGGCCACCCGCAACAAGCCCCGCGGCAAGGTAATGGGTGACAGATCCATGGTTGGGGTAGGCAGTTCTTTCATGCGAGACTTTCTTTGTGTTTTCACCTCGCATCTTGAAAAAACCCCGTGTCAGGCGAACGACTTTTGCGTGAAATTTTCATGACAAACCCCACCTCTTCTGCCCCCATCCGCCCCCCACTGCACGGCACCCGCGTGGTCAGCCTGGCGCTCAACCTGCCCGGCCCCGCCGCCCTGATGCGCCTGCAAGCCCTGGGGGCCACCTGCTCCAAGATCGAACCGCCCGCTGGCGACCCCATGGCCCGCTACAGCCCTGCGGCCTATGCAGCCCTGCACACGGGGCTCCAAGTGGTCACCGCCGATTTGAAACACGCCGAGGGCCAACAAAGCCTGCACGCCTTGCTCACCCACGCCGATGTGCTGCTGACCTCGTTCCGCCCCTCGGCGTTGCACAAACTGGGATTGGGCTGGACCGCACTGTCAGCCGCACACCCGCACCTGTCGTGCGTCTGTATCGTGGGCGCCCCGGGCGAACGCGCGGAAGAAGCTGGCCATGACCTGACCTACATGGCCGAAGCGGGCCTGGTGCCCGACCTGGCATTGCCCCCCACACTGTACGCAGACATGGCGGGCGCCTTGGCCACCAGCGAGGCCGTGCTGCAAGCGGTGCTGGCTCGGCACACCCAGGGTCAGGGTGTGCATCTGGAGGTGGCACTGAGCGATGCAGCCCGCTGGCTGGCCCTGCCCCGCCAATGGGCGTTGACCGTGCCCAACGGCGACGTGGGGGGTGCCCACGCGGGCTACCGCGTGTACCCCTGCGCCGATGGGCGGGTGGCCTTGGCGGCACTGGAGCCCCACTTTGCACGCGCCCTGTGCCAAGCAGCCGGCCTGCCAACAGAAACGGCGCATCGCATGCATGCACCCGGCACCCATACCGAGTTGGCGAACTGGCTGACACGGCGCACACGGGCCGAACTGGACACCCTTGCCACCGAACACGACATTCCTTTGTTCACACTGGTGTGAACTTTTCCCGCTATCCATAGGAAAAGCACCACATCCCCCCGCAAAGGACTGGTCGAAAAGGATACCAAACGGTATCCTACCGCCCCACAAACCAAGGAACACGGGATGACATTTTTGCTGATTTGGGTGACTTTTGCAGCGGCGCTGGGCCTATTTGCCAAGCAGCGGGGACGCGGTCCTGTGGCATGGTTTCTGATAGGGACAGCGTTGTCCCCCCTGCTGGGCTTTGTTCTGCTGATGATGGGCAGAGATCTTGCGCTAACCGAAGCCATGGAAACCATCACGCATGACATGGAGATGACCCACGTAAAATGCCATGGTTGTTCAGAATATGTCATGCCGGAAGCCACCGCATGCCCATACTGTCACGTGGCCTTGCAGCCCAATGTCGAATATGTGAGACAACGGATGAGCGAGAAAATGGCTGAGGAAGCGGCACTGCGAAAAAACCAACAATTCAATCTTGCAATTGCCGCAGGCGTCGCACTGGCAATTGCCATTGGCACATGGATACTTTTAACCTCAAATTAAAATCCAGCCAGGCTCATCAATATTTGAACGCACCCCAAACACCCCCGATCAACCTTCAAGAAAAAATACCGTGTTAATTTTCTCCCTGCTGTGGCTATCCCTTGGCTTTTACGTGGCCATTCTGGCAAAACAAAGAGGCCGAAGTTTTATCGGATGGCTTGCCTTTTCGCTTTTGGCATCGCCATTGATTGCCGGCCTGGTGCTCATCTCCAGACCTGATTTGGCCGAAAAAGATTTCGTTGAATCCGTCACCCAGGACCTGGAATTTACCCACGTCAAATGCACATCCTGCGGAGAATACGTCAAACCTGATGCCACCAAATGCAGGTATTGCAATGCGACCCTCACGCCTCAAATTGATGCCGTTGAAAAAAGAATTCAGGCAAAAATAAATGAAGGCCTTGACGATATCAAGGCGACACAGGCAACGACCATCACCATGGTGTTTGGCTTGATCGGCGGGGTTGCAATCATTGCGATTCTTTGGTTTTTGTTCTGACCCAAAAGACACCCCACAAATGAAAAACCCCATCTGACAAGACGGGGTTTTCAGGGTAGAAAAGCGCCGCATGCGGCGCTTTTTCATGCCAAGAAGCGGCAGAAAATCACTGCTTCTTTTCTTCAGGCTTTTGCTCGGCCATAGGTGCAGCAGCAGGTGCAGCGGCGGCAGGTGCTGCTGCGTCAGCGGCAGGAGCGGCAGCGGGTGCAGCGGCAGGTGCGGCTTCGACCGCAGGTGCGGGTGCTGCCACAGGTGCGGGGGCTTCTTCTTTTTTGCCGCAAGCGGTCAGGGCAGCAGCAGCGGCCAACAGGCCAGCAATCAACAGGTTCTTGTTCATGATGAGTCCAAATAGAGAGGGTTTGACAATCGAAGCGGTCGGCCCAAAGAACTTGGGGCGGCGCAGGGATCAGGCTGAGCAGATCGACGCCAAGTGTATTTCAAAATTTGTCAAGTCTGAAAACCCTTGTGGGATATACCGCTGAATTTGATGCGAAATGTATCCAAAAGGGTGCATTTGTGCACGCGCAAGCTTCACAACCCCAAGGTGCTGGCAGGAAAGGCAGGTGTGGCGTTGGTCCACCAGCCGTGCAAACACCGCTGAAAACCCAGGCGTCGCTGGGGATCGTCGGTGGACAGCACCAGACTGCGGACGGGCTCAATGCGCGTCCAACACACCGTGGACATCCACATGCCTGAAGGAAAATCGTCCACCGGGGCACTGGGGCATGCTTTGGCTTCGATGCAATGGTCCCAACGCACGCGCCAATGCACAAAGCGCGCATGGGCTCGAGACAGGACACGGAAATCGCGGGCCAGCAAATGCAACTTTCGCCCTTGCCCCACCCAACGGTCCAGCGATTCGATCACCGCGCGTTCTCCCAGCGGCCAGTCGGCAAAGTCCGTGTCGCACCACCACCACTCGCGCCATCCTTGGGACTCTGCTGCGGCAATGGTTTGGCGCACCAGGTCGGCAAATGCCATCCGGCCCTCGTGCCGCCCCAGCGGCACCCCGGGTGTGCGGGGCAAAACCTGGTCGGGCACGGGCTCAATCAACGGTGGTTTCCACCACCCAGCCCGCGCTGTGCCAATCGGTCAGCCATTCACGGGCGTCAGCGCTGGCACGCACCAGATCGGCCGCCCCCAACACACGTCGGTCGGCCAGGCGGCGCATCAGCCGTGCGTCGGCCCCAGCAGCGCGGAAGCTGTCGCCGTTGATGTAGATGTGCTGGGTGTCGTACATCATGCGGGTGCGGCGGTCCAGGCGCAGGGGGCCGCCGGACCAGTCGGCTTCAGGCTCGTCGAACCAGACTTTGGGCTTGGGGTCGGTCATCACCTCGCCTAAAGCACAGGCCAGCGACTCGCGGTCGGACAGCAACCGCTGCAAAGCGTCTTGGGCAAAGGCTTGCAGGGTGTCGGGTATGAGCGCCGGGGTGTCGGTGGCGGGTTGCGACGAGTCTTTGTACAGGGTGGCGTCTTCAAACGCATCGGTCATGCGCAAGACGAGCTCGGACGCCAGGCTGGCGCGCTGAGGCACGCGAAAACCCATGGAATAGGTCATGCACCCCTCGCCCACCGCGATGCCATCATGGGCCCAGCGGGGCGGCAGGTAGAGCATGTCACCGGCTTCGAGCACGTGTTCTTCTTCGGGCTCGAAGTTCGTCAGAATTTTCAGGGGCACATCGGGCTGCAGGCTGAGGTCTTTCTGGCGGCCGATGCGCCAGTGGCGTTTGCCGGAGGCCTGCAGCAAAAACACGTCGTAGCTGTCAAAGTGGGGCCCCACGCCACCGCCTTCGCTGGCCCAGGAAATCATCAGATCGTCCAGCCGCGCATCGGGCACAAAGCGAAAGCGGTTGAGGAGTTGGTGCAGCGCATCGTCGTGCAAGTCCACCCCTTGCACCAGCAGAGTCCAGCCGGGTTGGTCGATGGGAGGAAACGCCCCTTTTTTGAACGGCCCATGGCCCAGGGTCCAGGCAGGGCCTGCGGCTTTCTTTTTGGACTTGCCAGTGGCTTGCGCCTGGGTTTGCACGATCAGGCGCGACTCAACCTCTTCGCGCGCAGACAGGTCAAACAACTGTGGCCGCGTGAGCAAGGGTTTGAAACCGGGAATGGCACCACGCACCAGCAGTGGCTTTTTTTGCCAATGCTTTTTCATGAATTGCTGGGCCGTCAACCCACCCAACAGGGTGAGAGGCGTGTCCACAGCAGAAGGGGCAGATGGGGTTTGGGAGGCTTTGGGAGAACGGGTCATGGGACAATTGTCCGATGAAAATCACCGAGCAATGCGTCGCCGCCCTGACCTGGACGCTGAAAGACACCCTGGGCGAAACACTGGACCAATTGGACGAACCTGTGGAGTTTTTGCTGGGCGGGGACGACCTGCTGGCCAAACTGGAAGAAGCCCTGATGGGCAAAACCGCAGGTGACCGCGTGTTGTTGCAACTGGAGCCTGAAGATGCGTTTGGCGACTTCAACGACCAGCTGATGTTCCTGGAGCCGCGCAAGCTGTTCCCAGCCGAGCTGGAGGAAGGCATGGCTTTCGAAGGCCTGCCGCCCGGCGGCAACCCCGATGCGCCGACCGACTTGCTTTACTTCGTCAGCGAGATTTACCCCGAACACGTGGTGATGGATGCCAACCACCCGCTGGCTGGCATTGCCCTGCGGCTGGACCTGAAGGTTCACGCGGTGCGCGAAGCCACACTGGAAGAAATTGGCAAAGGAACGATGGGAACAGGTTTTTTCAAACTGCACCTGCCATCTGAACACCAGGGGGATGCACACGTGCACAGTCAAGATCACCCAGGCAATTTATTGCATTAAATTGGCACATAGCGCTTATTGGTATTCAATAGTTCGCTATTGATTTAATCCATCAAGCGGTACCCGTAGAGCCATACCCACCCGCGCCTCGCTGGGTGGGCGCGAAGTCATCCACCAACGTGAAAGCGGCCTGCACCACGGGCACGATCACCAGCTGGGCCAAGCGCTCCAGGGGTTGCAGGGTGTAGGGCACGTCGCTGCGGTTCCAGGCGCTGACCATCAACTGCCCCTGGTAGTCGCTGTCGATCAGCCCCACCAGGTTGCCCAGCACGATGCCGTGTTTGTGACCCAGGCCCGAGCGCGGCAGGATCATGGCGGCATAGCCCGGGTCTTTCAAGTAAATAGCCATGCCGGTGGGCACCAGCTGCCAGGCGTTGGGGGCCAGCGTCAAGGGCTCGGCCAGGCAGGCGCGCAAGTCCAAACCGGCGCTGCCGGGGGTGGCATAGGCCGGCATGGCGTCACGCAGGCGGTCGTCAAGAATTTTGAGTTCGATGTTCATGGCTGGAGATGGCCTGTTTGCGGGTCGGACAATGAGACAAGCGTGGGCTTTCGGAGCCGAAGCATAGCGGGATCGGCTTGCAGATCTGCCTGACATATTCCCAACAACCCCCCCTTGATAGGGTCGTTTCAAGGGTTAGCCCTCATGCCCATCGCCCCCCTCGCGGAGGGCTCACACCGATAATTCGGCAGCGCTGAGCAGCCTCTGTGGGCTGCGTTTTGACCCCAGGAGTTCCCCTTGTTACAACTGCTTTTGAAGATTTTGCACGCCATCGATTGGGTGGCCGACAAATTGGGCCACGTCGCGGCCATAGCCGTGATGTCGGCGGCGATGATTTCTGCAGGCAATGCATTTATTCGGTATGGATTGGACATCACGTCCAACGGCTGGCTCGAAATCCAATGGTATTTGTTTGCCGCAACGGTGATGTTTGGCGGCCCCTATGTGCTCAAAGTGAACGAACACGTTCGCGTGGACATCATTTACGGCAAGCTCAAACGCTCGGGTCCTGTTTGGGTGGACATTTTTGGGCTGGTGTTCTTCCTGATGCCCTTGTGCGCACTGATGGTGTATCTGAGCTGGCCTTTGTTCATGAAGATGTACCTGTCAGGGGAAATGTCCAGCAACTCCGGTGGGTTGATCCGCTGGCCAGCCATGTTGCTGCTGCCTGTGGGGTTTGGTTTGATGTTCATTCAAGGCTTGGCTGAAACCATCAAACGCGTGCTGTTCCTGGCAGGCGCGATCAAGCTCGACACACATTACGAAAAACCCCTGCAGTGACCCTCGCCGCCGACACATACAGATCAAAAGAAAGAAACCAATGATTTTGGAAAATTTTCCACCGCTGATGTTTGCGGGCCTGGTTGTCATCATGCTCATTGGGTTCCCAGTGGCGTTTTCACTGGGTGCGCTGGGTTTGGCCAGCGGCTTCTACGCCATTGAGATGGGCTGGTTTCCAGCCACGTTCATGTCGAACTTGCCACTGAACATTTTTGGCATTTTGTCCAATGACTTGTTGCTGGCCATTCCGTTCTTCACTTTCATGGGCGCCATTCTGGAGAAATGCGGCCTGGCGGAGGACATGTTGGACTCAATGGGCCAATTGTTTGGCCCCATGCGCGGAGGCCTGGGCTATTCCGTGATCATTGTGGGCTTCATCTTGGGCGCCATCACAGGCACCGTGGCTGGCCAAGTGATTGCCATGGCGCTGATCTCGCTGCCCGTGATGATCCGTTACGGCTACAACATGCGCTACGCCACGGGCGTGCTGGCCGCATCAGGCACGATCACACAATTGGTCCCCCCTTCCTTGGTGCTGGTGGTGCTGGCTGACCAACTGGGCCGTTCGGTGGGTGACATGTACAAGGGTGCATGGGGTCCCTCCATTTTGCAGGTGCTGATTTTTGCGCTCTACACCTTCCTGTTGACCCGCGTCAAACCCAACTTCCTGCCTGGCGTCCCCGTCGAAGCCCGCACGTTGAACGGTTGGGCGCTGTGGGCAAAATGCCTGCGGGGCATTGTTCCGTCTGCCATTCTGATTTTTGCGGTGCTGGGGTCCATGGGTGGCTTGCCCGGGCTGGATGTGGCAATTGCCACCCCCACCGAAGCCGGTGCCATGGGTTGTGTCGGCGCGCTGATCCTGGCCGCCATACACAAACGCCTGAACAAAGGCCTGCTGTGGGAAGCGATGACCGGCACCATGCGACTGACTGCGATGGTGGTGTTCATCTTGATCGGTTCGCGCGTGTTTTCGATGGTCTTCCAAGGCGTGGACGGTGCGAAATGGGTGGAGCACCTGTTGACCGGTTTGCCTGGTGGTCAGCTGGGGTTTTTGATCGTGGTGAACATTTTTGTGTTCTTCCTCGCCTTCTTCCTCGACTTCTTTGAAATTGCTTTCATCATTGTGCCCATGCTGGCCCCTGTGGCTGAAAAAATGGGCATTGACTTGATCTGGTTCGGTGTGCTGCTGTGCGTGAACATGCAAACCAGTTTCATGCACCCCCCCTTCGGGTTTGCCTTGTTCTATTTGCGGGGGATTTCAGACACGCTGTTCAAAGAGAAACGCATTCCGGTGGCCATCAAATCGAGCGACATTTATATGGGCTCAATCCCCTGGGTCATCATGCAGCTCATCTTGGTGGCGGTGGTGATTTTTGTGCCCGAAACCGTCACGTCGTTTCTGGACAAGCCCGAGGTGCTGGACATTGAGAACGTCCAAATCGAAATGCCGGCCGACGAAGAGACCCCTGCCACTGAAGACGACAACGCGGCAGCGGACTTGGATGCGCTCAAACAGGGCGAAACCGACGCCTCCGGCAATGAAGCCGAAAAAGCCCTGCGTGAGTCGCTGGAAGAAAAGAAATAACCCCTTCGGCCCACACAGGCCCCTTGACCCCAAACCACCCGAACCCCGGGTGGTTTTTTTACGACCATGACCACCCCCGATTTCTTCCCCCCTGCCTACCAACCCGCAGCCCCCCAAGTGTCAGGCCCCGCCTTTGGTCGCACGTTCAGAATCACTGCCACCGTGCTGGTGGCCGCACTGACCGTGTGGGCCGTTCGTGTGGTGACCCAAAACGGGACCCATGCCGGGGCCTATGCAGCAGACCCCACCCTCTTGTCATGGGTGCTCGCAGGCTGCGGCTTGGTGGTGGCCATGGGGTGGATCATGGTCAGAAGCACCACGTCCTTGACCTCTGAAAACCTCACTCAAACGTGGTTCTGGAAAAAATCCACCCCGTTGGCAGACATCGGGTATGCGAAGTTCATGCGATTCAAAGGACTTGAGTGGCTGATTGCACCGCGGTTGTACGTGCGCACAGGCCATGGTCCGTTCAAAACCTACTACGCAGGAGACCCCGCGCTGTGGTCGGCTTTCGAAGCCATGTCGGCCCATTTCCGCCCTTACAAAGGCTGAACGGACGGGAAAGAACAGACAAAAAAACAAAAACCCGCCGAAGCGGGTTTTTTAGGAAGACCAGCTGCGTGGGCCTTGGCTTACAGCTTGGCGCCTTGCATGTAGCGGTCAAATGTGGCTTCAGTGAAACGGAACCACAGATTGGAGTCCTTGCGGAACGCCGAATAGCTGTCGTAAATCTTCTTCCACTTGGGGTTGCTGGCATTCAACTCGCTGTACAGCTCCATGGAATGCTTGAACGCCTCGTCCATCACCACCTTGGGGAAAGGCAGAATTTTGACTTTGGCTGCGGCCAAACGCTTCAATGCAGCGGGATTGCGCGCGTCATAGCGGGCCTGCATCGTGGTGTGCGCCAGAGCCGATGCGCACTCAACAATGGCCTTGTTCTCGGCAGACAGCGCATTGAACGCTGTGGTGTTGCAATACAACGTGAGCTGTGCGCCGCCTTCCCACCAGCCAGGGTAGTAATAGTGCTTGGCCACTTTGCCAAAACCCAGTTTTTCGTCGTCGTAAGGACCGACCCATTCCGTCGCGTCGATGGTGCCTTTTTCCAGGGCCTGGTAAATCTCGCCACCGGGGATGTTCTGGGGCACGCCGCCCATGCGGGTCAGCACTTTGCCGGCAAAACCACCAATGCGCATTTTCATGCCCTTGATGTCCGCCATGGTTTTGATTTCCTTGCGGTACCAGCCGCCCATCTGGGCGCCCGTGTTGCCCATGGGGAAGTTGTGGATGTTGTAGGCGGCGTAAAACTCACGGAACAGCTTCATACCGTCGCCTTCGTACTGCCAAGCCGTCAATTGGCGGCTGTTCAGACCAAAGGGAATGGCGGTGTCCATGGCAAACGTGTCGTCTTTGCCGAAAAAATAGTAAGGCGCCGTGTGCGCGCACTCGACGGAGCCTTGCTGCACACCGTCGACCACCCCAAAGGGGGGCATCAACTCGCCACCGGGGTGCACGCTGATTTCGAATTTGCCACCCGACATGCGCTTGACAGCATCGGCAAACACCTCGGCGGCGCCGTAAATGGTATCCAAAGCCTTGGGAAAGCTGGAGGCCAGGCGCCAGCGAACAGCGGCCTGTGCGTGCACAGCAGGGGCTGCGCCAGCGGCCAGCACACCGGCAATGCCAGCGTGCTTGATGAGGGAACGACGATCCATAGCGTTTGACTCCGAGGTTGGATTTTTCACATCCGAGCCACCACTCTCACGGCGGCCGGAGACTTCACAGTCCGAGCGCGATTGTAGGAAGGCCACATCCCCCAACTCCGGGGGTTTTCCCTTGAGAAAACCCCGAAAAAACGCCCTCTTCAGCTTGTTGCAAGCTTGGACAAACCCAAGGACCAACGCGCCACCGAAGCTTGGATGCCCGACGCATCCAGCCCCTGCATGGCCAGCAGCGTGGCGGGGTCGCCATGGTCAATGAACACATCGGGCAAGCCCAGCGTCAACACGGGCAGCTGCAAGCCCATGGCCTGCAAGGCCTCCAGCACCGCAGCGCCTGCCCCACCGGGCAAACAGCCCTCTTCCACCGTCACCAGCGCGGTGTGTGTGCGGGCCAGTTCGCGCAGCAGGTCCACATCGAGGGGTTTGGCCCAGCGCATGTTGGCCACCGTGGCGTTCAGGCTTTCGGCGGCCACCAGCGCCGGGGTCAACAGAGTGCCAAACACAAACAGGGCCACGCCATGGCCCTGGCGGCGGATTTCGCCCTTGCCATAGGGCAGCGCCGTCAGGTCGGGGGGCACCGGCACGCCGGCCCCGCTGCCGCGCGGGTAACGCACGGCCACTGGGTGGTTTTGCTCGAAAGCGGTGGTCAGCAGGCCTCGGCATTCGGCCTCGTCGGCCGGACAGGCCACCGCCATGTTGGGAATGCAGCGCAAATACGCGATGTCGTACGCACCCGCGTGGGTGGCACCATCGGCACCGACCAAGCCTGCGCGGTCCAGGGCAAACACCACGGGCAGGTTTTGCAGGGCAACATCGTGGATGAGCTGGTCGTAGCCGCGCTGCAAGAAAGTGGAATAAATGGCCACCACGGGTTTCAAGCCTTCGCAGGCCATACCGGCGGCAAACGTCACCGCATGTTGCTCGGCAATGCCCACGTCGTGGTAACGCTCGGGGAAACGGCGCTCGAACTCCACCATGCCGGAGCCCTCGCGCATGGCGGGCGTGATGCCCACCAACCGCTTGTCTTGAGCGGCCATGTCGCACAGCCATTGGCCAAACACCTGGGTGAATGTGGGCTTGGAAGGCGCTGTGCTTTTGACCAGTCCCACCGCAGGGTCAAATTTGCCTGGGCCGTGGTAGGCCACGGGGTCGGCCTCGGCCAGTTTGTAACCCTGGCCTTTTTTGGTGACCACGTGCAAAAACTGCGGGCCCTTCAGGTGTTTGAGGTTTTCCAGGGTGGGAATGAGGCTGTCCAGGTCATGCCCGTCGATCGGACCCACATAGTTGAAACCGAACTTTTCAAACAAGGTGGCGGGCACCACCATGCCTTTGGCGTGTTCTTCCAGGCGCTTGGCCAGCTCGAACAACGGGGGTGCGTTTTTCAGCACCTGCTTGCCCACCTGTTTGGCAGCGGCGTAAAACTGCCCGCTCATCAGCTGCGCCAAATAGCGGTTGAGCGCCCCCACGGGCGGGGAAATGGACATGTCGTTGTCATTGAGCACCACCAGCAGCGGCACGTCTTGCACGCCGCCGTTGTTCAGGGCTTCAAAAGCCATGCCGGCAGTCATGGCACCGTCGCCAATGACGGCGATGCTGTGGCGGTGCTCGCCTTTTTGTTTGGCCGCCACCGCCATCCCCAGTGCGGCCGAGATGGAGGTGGAGGAGTGCGCGGTGCCAAAGGTGTCGTACTCGCTTTCGTCGCGCTTGGGAAATCCGCTGATACCCCCCAACTGGCGCAGGCTGGCCATGCGGTCGCGCCGCCCGGTCAAAATTTTGTGCGGGTAGGTCTGGTGGCCCACGTCCCACACGATGCGGTCATGGGGGGTGTTGAACACATAGTGCAGCGCCACCGTCAGCTCCACCGTGCCCAGGTTGGAGCTGAGGTGACCGCCCGTGCGAGACACACTGTCAATCACAAACTGGCGCAATTCATTGGCCAACGCGGGCAATTGCGCCTTGGCCAGTCCCCTCAAATCGGCAGGCTGTTCGATGCGGTTCAAAAGTGAAGTCATGTGGGTCACGCCGCGCTTTGAGCGCGGTCCATCGGGTTGGGCAGAGATCGATTGCTGGGGGTCAGTGGCGGCGGCCACCCACCAGCTCGGCAAGGGCGTGCAGCGGTGCCACGTTGGGCAACTCACTGTGCACCAGTGCGGCCTGGGCCTGGGCCAGCAAGTCGTTGGCGTAAGTTTGCGCCCGCTCCAACCCCATCAGGCTGACAAAGGTGGGCTTGTCGTGTTCGGCATCTTTGCCAGCGGTTTTGCCCAGCGTGGCGGTGTCGGACACCACGTCCAGCACATCGTCCACCACCTGAAAGGCCAAGCCGAGCCAACGGCCGTAGTCGGACAGGTGCGCCAGCGCATGCGCAGGCACCTGGGCACAGGCAGCCCCCATCATCACGCTGGCCTGCAACAGGGCCCCGGTTTTCAGGCGGTGCATGTGCTCCAACTCGGGCTGATTCAAGGCCCGCCCCACGCTGGCCAGGTCAATGGCCTGGCCACCGGCCATGCCTTGGCCGCCCGACGCCAGGGCCAGGGTGCGGCACAGTTGCGCGGCCAGCGCATCGCTGACGCTGCCGTCGGCAGCCACCAGCAGCTCAAACGCCAGGGCTTGCAACGCGTCCCCCGCCAGCAAGGCCTGGGCTTCTCCGAACTTCACGTGCACCGTGGGTTTGCCACGGCGCAACACGTCGTTGTCCATGCAAGGCATGTCGTCGTGCACCAGGGAGTAGGCGTGGATCAGTTCCACCGCGCACGCCGCCCGCATGGCCGCCCCCCTGGGGGCTGCCGCCATGCCCGCAGACTCGCTGGCCGCCAGCACCAGCAGCGGGCGCAGGCGCTTGCCACCGTCCAGCACGGCGTAACGCATGGCGTCGCCCAAGCCAGCGGGGGTGTTGGGGCACACCCATTCGGACAAGGCCAACTCGATGGTGTGCAGGTGCGCCGCCATCCAGTCTGCGGCGTTCAGGGACAAAGGGTTGCGCATCAGTCGGCCGCCCAGGGCTTGAGCTCACCGGCTTCCAGCACTTTGATTTGCTGCTCAACGGCTTGCAAACGGTCTCGGCAATGGGACAACAGCTGGGCACCCCTCTGGTATTGGGCCAGCAGCTGGTCCAGTGGCAGCTGGCCGGCATCGAGACGGGCCACCAGTTGCTCGAGTTCTTGGATGGCTGCTTCGTAGGTCGCGGGCAGGGCGTCGGCCGCAGGGGCCGGTTCGGGGGATCGGGTTTTGGACATGGGTATGGGAATGTGACGGCGGATTTTACCGATCGGCCCGCTCACCCGTCCCGGGTACACTACGCCCCCTTTTTAACCCTCACGGGGTTACACCCAAGGCCACCACCTCACCCTCCCGCGCCAAGCCGACAGTCGTCAGCGATTTTCGTGATGCGCTTACCCTGCCCCTTCATAGGGGGAGTCTTTAGGTCAGGACCTTCATGTCTGATTTGAGTCTTCAACTGCAGCAGGCCACAAGCCAACTTCCAGTTTCCAGTTACTTTGACGAGGCGCTGTTCCGGCGCGAACTGGAGACCATCTTCCAGCGCGGGCCCCGCTACGTGGGGCACACCAACGCCGTTCCCAATGTCGGCGACTACCACGCCCTGCCACAAGAGGGAGAAGGCCGCGCCTTGGTGCGCACCGAACACGGGGTGGAGCTGGTTTCCAACATTTGCCGCCACCGCCAGGCCGTGATGCTCAAAGGCAGGGGCAACCTGGCGCACACCCAAGCGGGCAGCGCCGGCGGCAACATCGTGTGCCCGCTGCACCGCTGGACTTACAGCGGCGGCGCCAAAATGGGTGAACTGGGCGAACTGATCGGCGCCCCCCACTTCGCGCAAGACCCTTGCCTGAACCTGAAAAAATACCCACTGCGCGAGTGGAACGGCATGCTGTTCGAAGACAACGGCCGCGACATCGAAGCCGACCTGGCCCACATGGGCCCACGCGCGGCACTGAACTTCGACGGCATGGTGCTCGACCACGTGGAGTTGCACACCTGCCACTACAACTGGAAAACCTTCATCGAGGTGTACCTG